>JBKQSL010000457.1:0-2856 GCA_052143655.1 Streptosporangiaceae bacterium
CATGTCAAGGTGAACTCGCGGGCATGCGCGCAGCGTCGAACAGGCATCCGGGGCTACCCGACCCCGTGGTCAGACCGTGACCCGGTAACGGACATCTCCGCAGGCGGCAGGACTACCCGCACCGGCAGCGGCGGGGACGCGGGCAGTCTCACGTCACCCTGAAGCCACGCCCGTGCCTGCGGGTCAGGCAGGGCCAGTCGCTGGAACAGGGCCCCCGAGTTCCGTCCCGGCACGTCCTCAGTCCGCAGGTGGTACCAGCGCCTCGCCGCATAGTAGGCGTGCAGCCTCGGATTGGTCCGCCAGGCGTCCAGCCGCACCCACGTATCCCCCCGCTCCGCCGCCGCGTCCGTGATCCACCTCAGCAGCCATTCACCCGCACCCGGGAACCCGTCCGCCCGGGCGACCTTGGACACGTACGAGGCGGGCTCCGCCAGCTCGCAGGGAGACCAGAAATCCGGGTCCCCGTCCGCCGACACTGCCCCGGTGACAACCGGCACGTCTTCCTCGCGGGCCAGGAGAACCTCGCCGCGGGCGATCAGCGGCCCGATACGGCCCGCACCGAACGGGCACGGCCACTGGGAGATCCCCCGCCCGTGCAGCCGCTCAGCAGCACCGTTGAGCAGGCCGAGCACATCCTCAAGGTCGGCGCACGTGGCGCGGGACAGGATCATCCGGGGAACTCGCACAGCAGCCTCACCTTGTGCGCCGGCCATATCGTCACCGTCACCTTCACCGGCCGTTTCGGGTCGTAACCCGTCCGGTGCTCGGTGAGCACCGGAATGCCGGGCGGGATGCGGAGCTGCCGGGATTCCTCCGGGGTGGGCATCCGGGCGCCGAACTCGACCGTGAACCACACCTGGTGGATGCCCATCTTGTCCCGCATGTAGGCGATGACGCCCTCGGTGATGTCCGCCGGGTGCATGATCGCCGTGCCTTCAGCCAGCTTCGCGTCGTAGTAGGTGTCCGAGAAGTTCGACGCCACTCCGTCGATAGTCCGCAGGTGGCGCCGGATCACGACCGGCGCACCGGGCTCGATCTCCAGCCGGGCGGCCATGTCCGGGGTGGCGTCCTCGATCGCGACCGTGATCGCCTGCCCGGGAACATGCCCGAGATCGGTTACGTCCGCCGACCAGGCATCCGCGCCGGCCGTGGCCCGCTCGTCCGCCCGGCCGCGTGATTCGGTGCGCGTGACGTGGACGGTCATCGGGTCGTGGCGCTGCACGTTCCTGCCGGCCCGGCCCTGCCCTGCGGTGATGAGGCCTTCCGCGGTGAGGGTGTCCAGTGCCCGGCGTACCGTCTCGCGGCTCACGCCGTACTGGGCCACGAGAGTTTCCTCGGGGGGGATGCGGGCGTCTGGCGGGTAGGTGCCGCTGGCGATGGCGTCGCGGATGCCGCTGGCGACCATCTCGCGCAGCGTGGTGGCCCTCGCGGCTGCCATCCGCCCTCCTCCTGTTCCCTGCGGTAACCCGAAACGTACCGCAGGAGGCATTGACTGCCCACCAACACATGCTACTGTACGTACATAAGCAAGACAGCAAGCCAGTCTTCTGCCAGGGAGGGCCGATGGCCGGGTACGACAGCCGGATCGCGACGCGGATCACTCGTGACGCCGACAGGCGCCTCCGCCTCGCCGCGATGCTCTTGCGCAAGCCGCTGAACCACGTCCTGACCGACCTGATCGGCCAGGCACTCCCCCCGGCGGACGAGCTGGCGGAGCGGCTGAAGGACGACACGGTGGAAGCCGGCGCGGCATGAGCATGAAGAAGACCCAGACCCCGGTCACCCTCCGGGCACTCAGCCTGGTCATGGCCGCCGAAGACGAGGACTGGCGCGACTACGCCCTGTGCCCCGAGATCGGCCCCGGCCCGTTCTTCCCCGAGAAAGGCGAGAACACCGCCAGGGCCCGCGCGATCTGCGCGGACTGCCCCGTCCAGGCCGAGTGCCTCGACTACGCCCTCGCGGTCGAAGCGACACTGCCGCAGGCTGAGTGGCACGGCATTTTCGGCGGCACCGTCCCCGGTGAGCGCCGCGCAATCCAGATGCAACGGAGGTCCGCAGCATGAACCGTTTCCAGCGCCTCGCCGACCGGATCTCGTTCGCCTTCGAGCGCGGCATGTCCCGCTCCGACCGTGCCCGCTGGGCCGACGCCTCCGACTGGGCCGACCTCGGCGATCTCGTCGTCGCATGGCTGGACGGGAACATCACCCAGACCCCCGGCCACTGCGGCCCGCCGGACGACGAGACCATCCCCCTCATCCCGGTCCTGACCGCCGTCAACCGCGCCGGGTTCATCACCGACAACTCGCAGGCCGGCGACGACCGCTGGGCCGGCTGCAACGCATGGGTGTGCGGCTTCGCCGCCGATGACGTGCTCGCCCGGCTCCGTGAGTCCCTGGCGGGCACCCCGCTGGTCCTCACGGCCTGCCGGGGGAAGGACCACGGCTGCCGTCGCTCCCGGATCTTCCGCTGCTGCCCCTGGCGCGAGTCTGTCGCCGACTGGGCCGAGAGGTGCCCGCACGCCGCAGATGACCTGCGGAACTCCTGGTACGTCGGCATCGAGGACCCGGAGCCGTGCCGTAACGACAGGCTGTGGCCCGCTCTGGCGGCCTTCGCCGGACTGGTGTGCGCGTCATGATCCGTTTCGCTGCCCGCGTCCTCCTCGCCGCGTTCCTCGCGTTCGCCACTGGTGCCCTGTTCATCGACTGGCTCGGCACCTCATGGTGGTCACGCCTGAACGCCGCGCTGATGGCCGCCAGCATCTACAGCCTGTTCTTCATCCGCCGCAGCACCGTCACCGAGGAGGGCTCTGATGGCGAAGCAGTCGCTTGAGCTGACCATCCTGCGCAAGGGCCGCCG
>JBKQSL010000458.1:0-19432 GCA_052143655.1 Streptosporangiaceae bacterium
TGGATCGCGTCGGCGACCCGTGGCAGGAGATGAACGCAGCGCCGCAGTCCCTGGAGCCGCTGCTGGCGATGAGCGCCCGGGACGCCGAGAGCGGGCTGCCCGACGCGCCCTGGCCGCCGGTGTACCCCAAGCAGCCGGGCGAGCCGCCACGGGTGGCCCCCAGCCGGGCGAAGAAGACCTGACCCGCCTGCCCGCCCGGGTTCCATGATCGCGAAAAGTTCCCGTCGAATATGACCGGTAGACCTCGCCCGTGCTGCGGACCGGCAAGACGACAGTCGCCCCATCCGGGATGCCCATCTTCGCCCGGACCTGCGCGGGCGACACAGCAGCCTGAGCGGCGATCAGCTCCTCAGTGACCCTCCAGGAGAACACCCGGACCCGGTCACGGGGCACGCGGGTGATCCGCGACCACACGGGCGCGCGCGGACGCCGCAGCCCGGAGTTCCTGTCGCTGCCCGTGCGGGCCGAGCCCACCGCCGCCCGCGGGCCGAGCCCACCGCCGCCGGGTCCGAGCCGTCCGCGGCCTGAGCCCAAAGCCCATCGCCGCAGGCCGGGCGAACAGTTATTCTAATGGTCACCAGCCTTTCGTTACTCTCGAAAACATGTTCTAATAGACGGCATGACTCACCAGCCGCCACCTCATCGAACAGCCCGGAGCTCCGCCGGGAGGCCAGCGGCGGGGACCGTGACATACCCGTCGTATCACCCGGCGCCGACACTTCGGCGGCCGCGCCCGGCGGCGGGCGGCCGTCCGGCAGCCGGGCAGTCAGCGCTCGCAGATGGCCAGCGGCCGGCCCACCCCCCTGGCTGATCCGCTGACCCATTCGCTCGGCCAGCGATCCGCCCCCCATCCATCCGTCCGTCCGCCGGATGGCGGCCCGCCGCATACAGCGGCGCGACCGCACTGGCACTGGGTCCCGATAGTTCCGCAGCAATGCTGGAGGTGAGAAGTGCAAGCGCCCGTCCGACGTACCTTCCGTGAGCAAGGCCGGGACATGGCGGACCCTGACGCCGGGGAAGCCATGCGCGGGCGACGCGGGCCGGCCGACCCCGCCGGGCAGCGCCGCCGGCCTGGCGGCCTCCAGCAGGCTTTCGAGGATCCGGCCTTCCCGCAGTACCCGCAGGATGCCGCCGGGGACTCGGTCGAGGCACCGGGCGAGGACTACGACCTGGGGCGGGGCCGGGCAGGACCGCCGCGCGGCCGCGCGGCGGCGGGCTGGCCGGACTCTGCGGACCAGCCCGGGTGGTCGGACGAGTTCGCCGACGATGGCCGGCCCGGCCCGGACGCCGACGCGCAGTGGCCCGAGGCTGGGCCGGACGACGGATGGCCCGAGCCGGAGCCTGACGACTGGGCTGAGCCGGACGCCGACGCGCAGTGGCCCGAGATCGACGAGCCCGATGAGTGGAGCGCGCAGGACGCTGAGCAGCAGGACACCGGGCCGCAGGACACCGGGCCGCAGGACACTGACCAGCTGTCAGCGGAATCGCAGGCCGGGAGCGACTGGGCCCGGCCGACCGCGCCCGTCAGGCCGCGAGCCGATCACCATCGGGTGCGGCGGAGCGCCGGTCCCGCGAGCCCGGCGGATCGCCAGCCCCGGCGCCCGGCAGCGGGTGCCGCCAGCGACCAGTCCACGCCGGAGATGCCGGGAGGCGCGAGTGGCCGCCCGGACCGCTGTCCCCAGCCGGAACAGCTGCTGCCAGCCCCCGGCGAGTCCGCGCGGGGCCGCCGAGCCACCCAGGCTGCCGCGCCCCGGATGCCGTCCAGCCGTACTGCGGCCGGCCGTGCTGGGAGCGACCGTGCTGGGAGCGACGGTGCTGGGAGCGACCGCGCTGCGACCAGTCGTGCTGCCAACGGGCGTGTCCCGGCCAGCCGTGCTGCGGCCGATCGGGGCGCGGCAGGTCAGGGTGCGCCCACCCGGCCGACGGCGCGGCGGGCCGACCGCGGCGCCGGTCAGGCCGGCGGACGGCCTGACCGGGCAGCTGCCCACGTCGAAGGCCCGAGCTCGGCGCAGCCCCGCAGCGGGACGCCGGAGCGGCACCCCGGCCGCTCCGCGGTCGGCCCGCGGCCGGACCTGGCGCCAGGCGCACGCCCGGCCGGGCCGGAAGGGCAGCCGCGGCGCGGGATGGCCAAGCCCCGGCCAGCCGCATCGCAGCCGGACCAGACCGGGCCGGAGTATGCCCGGCCGGGGATACCGCAGCAGGACCAGGGCAGCAGGCCGCACGCCCGGCCGGGCACACGGCACGAGCCGGCGCAGCCCGGCCGGGCCCGGATCCGCGCGACGAGCCCGCGGGCCGCCCGTACGCCTGCGCAGGCCCCTGCACCGACGGACTACTGCGCACCAGCGGAATACCCCCCGCCGGCCGACTGGGTGGCGAGCGCGGACTGGGAACCCCAGCCGCAGTGGCCAGTACAACAGCAGTGGCCACCGGGGCCGACCGCCGAGCCGGCCTGGCCGGCCGAGGATCCGTCGTGGCCGCGCGAGGACCCGCAATGGCCGGGCGAGCCAGCGCCCGACGCGGATGACGAGCGGGCCGCCGGGCCGCGGCAGCGGACCAGCAGGCTGATCAGCGAGGGCCGGGCGTCGTCCTACCGGCCGCGCTCGGCTGTGCGCCGGCGTGCTGCCCTCGCGCTGGCCGCGGTGGCCACCATCGGCACGATCGCCGTAGGCCTGCTGTCACGGGACAGTCCTTCCTGGCCACCCAGCGTTGCGCAGGTGACGAGCGAGGCCAATCAGGCCTGCCAGAACCAGGACGTGCGGTCCGAGCCGGGCCAGGTCAACTTCGCGTGCGCCAGGTCGACCCGGCAGGTCCTGTGGGTGTTCGCGCTGCTGACCAGCCGCGACAACGCTCGGTACGCGAACCGGCAAAGCGGCCGGGTGGGACTCGAGCCGATCCGGCCCGCCCAGGGCGGCATCGTCGCCTGGTCGCTGAACCTGCACCACCCCTACAACCCGCGCAATCCGATCGACAGCCTGCAGGTAGCAGCGCGCGCGATCAACAACATCATCGGCGGGGCCACCGTCACCAGTACTGCAGGCCGGACCGTGATCGAGCCCGGCCTGGAGAGCACGGCAGCCGACTGTCTGCGGTACACCGGCTCGGCCAGACTGCGGGCACGCAGCGGCTTCCCCGCGCTGTGCGCCCGGCCGGTGACCTCGCCAGCCGGCCAGGCCGCCCTGGTCGCCGACGTCTTCCGCCGGTGGATCGTCGACGCCACGCCGGCCGTGGCGCGCGACGCCGGCGTGCTGTTCGAGAACGCCGCCAATCCCGGCGCTCTGCCCGTTCAGGCGATCCTGCGCGGGCTGCGGCGCCAGGCTCCGGCGGGCTGATCCCACCACAACCGAGTACGCCGCCGCGGCCACGGCCCGTCACCGCGGCCGCGACAGGACCAGCGAAGGGAAGCTCATGCAATCCGCCGGCAGACCGTGGTGGCAGCAGGCAACCGCGCTGGTCAGCCTGAGCACGGGCGGAGTGATCACGGGCCTGCATTTCGTGCCGAAGCCCGGCCCGGAGGTGACCTCGCCGACGGGCACGCAGATCCGGCTGCTGGCGCTGCAGCAGTCCGCCCGGCAGGCGCCAGCCAGCGACCGGCTGCTGCGCACGGCCATCGTCAATGTGGCCCGGCACTACCTGCGGCTCGCGCAGGACAACACTCCCGCCGAGATGGAGGCGCTGATCTGGCAGCACGACAGCATCGGCGGCGCGGACCACGGCGAGTCGTGCGCCGCGTTCGCGAGCCTGACGCTGGAGCTCGGCGCCCAGGCCGCCGGCCGGCAGAGCTGGGTGACCGGCGGCAGCACCTACCCGTGGCCGCTGCACTCCTGGGCCGACGTCCGCGTCGATCCGAACCCCGCCTCGCCGGGGATCATCTCCGTGCTGCAGGACGCCGAGGCGCACGGCCGCTGGCATCCGCTCGGCGACGGTTACCAGCCTCAGCCCGGCGACTGGGTGCTGTTTGACGGTCACGTGGAGGTGGTGACCGGGTTCGCGGGCGGCGTCCTGCACACGATCGGCGGCGACTCCGGCCCGAACCTGTCAGTGAACGCACACGAGTACCCCAGCCCTCTCGGCGCGCAGGGAGTGGTCGGGTTCGTCAACAACGGCAACCTGCCGGCCGCCGTGACCACTGCCGCGCACAGCCAGGAGGAGGCGGCGCGCAGCCATCCAGTGCCCGGCCGGCCCGGACCGGCCAGGCCCGGCACGTCCGCGGCAGCACCACGCGCCGCAGCACAGCACGCGGGCGATTCGCCGCCGGGTTCCGCCACGGGGCAGCTCACCGCCGCATCCGGCCAGCCGGCCATTCCGGGAGCGCCCGCGCTAGGTGCCATGACCAGGGCCGCCGACCCGGGCGCAATCCGGACCGCTGCAGGCCGGACGGCCGGGGGCCGACGCGGATCAGCGGCTGTCCCGAATGCTGTCATCGCCGCGGACCGGGCCGCCGGGACCGACTCGGCCTCGATTCCCGGGCTGCCGCCCGGCGGGGGCGGCGGCCCGGCGGCCTCGGGGTCGAGCGGGATCGCCGCGCGCACCGCAGCAACCGCCGCCCGGCCAGCCCCGACCGGGCAGGCCGCTTCGCAGCGGGCCTCTGCCCGGCAGTCCTCTTCGCGGCAAGGTCAGGCCCGGCCCGCGCGCAGCGCGGCGGCGACCAGCCCTGCCAGCGCAGGGCAGCTGGCCGACGGCGCACCGTACCGCCGGCCCGAGCCGGCCGGACCGGCGGGATCCGACGAGGCGACCTCCGCACGTCAGGCGTTCATCAACCAGGTCGTGCCGGGCGCGCTCGCGACGCAGCAGCGGTACGGCGTCCCCGCCTCGGTGACCATTGCGCAGGCGATTGACGAGTCCGGCTGGGGCACCAGCACGCTGGCGGCGGCGGACCACAACCTGTTCGGCATCAAGGGCTCCGGCCCGGCCGGCAGCACCTCACTGCCGACGACGGAATATGACGGCGGCCAGGCAGTATCCACGGTCGCGGGGTTCCGGGTGTACAGCTCGGCGGCGCAGAGCGTTGAGGATCACGGCAGGCTGCTGGCCACCAGCGGGTACTACGGTCAGGCCATGGCGCAGCGGCACGACCCCAACGCGTTCGCCAGCGCGCTGACCGGTGTCTATGCGACCGACCCGGAATATGGCGCCAAGCTCATCGCGCTGATGCGGCGCTACAACCTGTACCGCTACGACCAGCAGAATGCCGCAGCGGGCGGCAGCGCGACGGCCGCCCCGACGCGGAGCGCGGGCACCGGCGGCACAGGCCGCGGCGGGACCGGCCGTGGCGGCAGGAGCCGGGGCGGGCCGACTCGGGGCGGGCACGCCAGCCAGCCCGCCGGCGGCGCGTCGATCCCTGGAGTCCCCGACATGCCCGCTGGTGCCGTTCGCGGCCGTCATCCGGGCGCTCCCGTACCCGCGACGACCGCCACGGCCACCCGGCCGGCCACCGCCACCGGGCCGCGCTCGACGGCGACCCCGCCGCTGGTGCCCGCCGCCGCGCCGCCTGCGACCAGGACGCCGGCCAGCACAGCAGCGCCAGCCGGGCCGGCCCCGCGCAGGCGGGCACCAGCAGGCGCGCCGACCCGCCCGGCCCGGCCCGGCCGGGCGGTAGCGCCGTCCGGATCTGCCGGGCCTGGCCGGGCGGCAGCGCCGTCCGGATCTGCCGGACCGCGCCCTGCGGCGCAGCCGTCGGCCGCACCGCGGCCGGCCGTTTCTGCCGCGCCATCGGCCGAGGCGGGGCCGTCAACGGAGGCCGCCGCCGCCAGGCGCCTGCAGATCCCGGCGAGCTGGCAGACCCGCCGCGCAGCGCCGCGTGCCCGCCCGGCCGCGACGGCGATGGCGCGTGCCCGGTTCCGGCCGCAGATTCCTCAGGCGGTGCACCAGGCGTTCCTGACCTCGGCCCGTACCCCGCTGATCCGGGCCGAGCCGCTGTACCGGGACGTGGCCGGGCAGGCCGGGCTGCGGTGGCAGCTGCTGGCCGCCTGCGACTGGATGCAGTGCGAGGCGCAGCACCGTTACTCGCCCGTGCACGGCGAGCGCCTCGGCTCGGTGAATGCCGACGGGACGTGCTACCCGACAAGGTCGGCTGCCCTGGCGCAGTGCTCGGATGACCTGGCCAGGCTGGCCTGGGACATCTACCGGATCGACCCGGCCGCGCCGCGGCCGCTGTCGGTCACCGAGCTGGCCTACGTGTTCGCCGCGTTCCGCTGGGGCGGGCTGCTGAAGCTGCACCGCACCTCGCCGCTCGAGTTCCCGTACTCGGTGGCGGGCCTGACCGCGCAGCACCTGAGCATGCGGTGGCCCGACATCGCCGCCGAGCACGTTCCGGACAAGCCCGGTTCGCGTTTCCGGCGGCCGTTCGGCGCCGTGCCGATCGTCCTGAACCTCGACTACCCGGCGCTGGCCTGACCGGATGCCGAGGTCCGAAGGAAGGTGGAGAACTTGTTCCGGCTGCTGCTGTTCCTGCTCGGCGCCCGTGCGCTGCCCCGGCCCGCTGACCCCGCGCTGGCCGGCTATCAGCCTGGCCCGGCCCTTGCGCCTGGCGCCAGGGGCTCCGGGCCGGGCCGGGTGGCACATCCTGTGCCCGGCCCGGGCCAGGCCGACGACCCGCACTGGCCCGATCGCAGCTGGCCGCCGGAGCCGCACTGGCCGGGCCCGCCCGGCCCGCCCGAGGGGCCGGTGACGCCGGGACGGCCGGAGGCGCCCGGTGGCCCGGCCGGGCCGGGCCGGGAACAGCGCGGTCGCCGGCCGGGCTGGCGCCGCCGCCGGATGATCTGGCTGGCAGTGGCCGCCGCGGCGGCGCTGATCTTCCGCCGGGCTATCGCGTCGGCGACGCTGACAGCGCTGGCCGCCGTGCTGCACATGGCGGGCATCAGCGTGCACCTGCCGCGCGTCGCGTTCGGCTGGCCGTGGCAGTCGGTCACGGCGGGAGCTACCACGAACACGGACATCGGTCCGTGGGTGCTGCAGAAGATCGAGGGGATCTCCCGGCCCGCTCTCGGCCAGGCGAACTTCACGTTTCTGTTCACTCACCGGGTCACCAGGAACATCGGGCCCTGGCCGTGCTGGTACGCCAGCACGTTCTACGCGGTGGGCCGCGCCTCGGCGACCGTCGACCTCAATCCCGGCCCGGCCTGGTGGCGGCCGTCAGCGGGTCACTACCGGCTGCAGGTGCTCAGCCGCCCGGCCGGCGGCCTGCCTGGCCAGGTGGCCGTCACCATGGTGCTTCCGCAGCCGCAGCTGCCGAGCTCACCGCATGACGTCAGCATCGACAACATGGCGTCCCGGCCGGTGTCCGTCCAGCACAGCTGGACTTATCCGGGATTCGGCTGCGGCCTCGTCCTGCACCCCCAGTTCCCGGAGTCAGTGCTCTACGCAGAGGCGCAGCGACTGGCGTTCGCCAGGGCTGAGCATTCACCGCAGATCACCGGCCCGCTCATCGCCGCAGCTCAGTCGGTGGCCGACCGGACTGTCCGGGACAACTTCGTGCAGCCGACAGTGAACGCGTTCGGCTACGACCTCAAGCGCTTCACCCTCAGCTGGACGTCGCCGACCCGGGCGGGAGCATCAAGGCAGACATGACGCGCGGTGCGGGCCGGGGACCGGACAGGCGGCCTTTACTCGCCGGCGGCGCGTGCGACCGGGCGACCGGTGACTCCGGCTTACCGGCGGAACTGCACCAGCAGGAGCCAGCGCCCGGCCGCCAGGACGATGACCAGCACCGTGGCGGCCGCCATCACGCGAAAACCGCCCGCGGCCCACTGCACCGCGCTGGCGACCAGCGCGGTCCGGGAAGCGTCGGCGGCCCTGTCGTGGATGAACCCGGCCACCGTGCCCGCCACCACGTAGGCGAGCGCGGGTACCGGGATGATCAGGTAGACGGCGTCCGCCCTGACGGCGAAACCAGCGATCAGCGTCCCTGCGATCAGGCAGGCGCCGAGTGCGAATCCCGGCTCACTGCCCGCCGCCACGGTGTACGCGGCGCCGAGCACGGCGCTGCCGACCACGATGCTCACGCCGAGCCGGGCGGGCCGCGATCCCCACCACCGAGCCGACCAGTCCGGCTCGGGTGACTGCCGCCTGCGCGGCTCAGCGTGCCGGCTGGGATAAGATTCCGGCACGTCAGCATGCCAGCGCGGGTCAGCGCCGGGATCTCGTAGCTCCAGTCTGGGCTCCCGAAGGGCTTGCGGGTGCGGGCCGGCTCGCCGACTGCACCTGGTGGACACCGTCATGCTAGTGGGCAGCCCGCGAGGGGACGCGATGCACAGCCGGGGCTTTAACCAGCAGATGGACGACGGCGAGGATACCGGCCGCCTGCGGCCGCCATCGTTCGCCGCGCCGTCCGCCAGCCGCCGGCACGGCGGTGGCGCACCGCGGGCGCGCCGCATGGCCGGCCGGGCCGGGTACGGCCTCGCCTGCATCGCCGCGTCCCTGGCGCTGGTCATCAGCGGCCTGTCGTACTTCCTCGTGCGCGATGTGAGCAGCATCGGCGGCTCGCACGCGATTGTCAGCGGCCCGTCCATCGGGCCGCAGAACATCCTGCTGATGGGGCTGGAAAGCCGTCGCGGCTGGAACGGCAACATCCTGCCGCGCAGCGTCCTGGCCAAGCTGCACGCCGGCAGCCGGCAGGGAGTGCTGAACGGGGTCGGCGGCAACGACACCAACACGCTGATCCTCATCCACGTCTTCGCCGGCGGCCGGCGTGCTGTCGGGTTCTCGATTCCGCGCGATGACTGGGTCAACTTCGCCGGCACGGTGGGACCGCAGCAGCAAGGCAAGATCGACCAGGCCTACGGCGTGAGCATGTACTTCGAGCAGGGCATCCTGCGGCAGAAGTACCCGAGCATGAGCCAGGACCAGCTGGCATTCCTCGGCAACGAGGCCGGGCGCAAGGCGGCCGTGGACACGGTCGAGAAGCTCACCGGCGCGCACGTCGACCACTTCGCCGAGGTGAACCTGGACGGCTTCTACCAGCTGGCCAAGGTCTTCGGCGGCGTGGAGGTCTGCCTGCGCCACCCGGTCAACGACCCGTACTCTGGAGCGCACTTCCGGGCCGGCTACCAGCACCTCAACGCCGAGCAGGCGCTGGCGTTCGTCCGCCAGCGGCATGGGCTGGCCAACGGCGACCTGGACCGCACGCACCGCCAGCAGGCGTTCCTGGACTCGGTGATGCACCAGCTGCGCACCGAGGGAACGCTCAGCGACCTGTCCAAGCTGCAGGCGCTGCTCGCGGTGGCGAAGCGGTACGTCATCACCGACTCGGGCTGGAACCTGCTCGACTTCGCCGCCCAGATGCGCGGCCTGACCAGCGGCAACCTGGTGTTCCACACGCTGCCGATCAAGGGCTATGCGCTGATCGACGGCCAGGACGCCAACGTGGTCGCTCCGGCCCAGATCAAGACCATCGTGCACGCCGCCTTCTACCCCAAGCCGGCTGTGCACCGGTCCCGGGGACCCCGGGCGCCGCAGGCCAAGAGCATTACCGTAGACGTGCGCAACGGCGGGTACACCGCGGGACTGGCCGGGCAGGTGTCGGCCAAGTTCGCCGCGGCGGGATACCGGACCGGCAAGCCGGGCAATACCGCCTACCGCGCCGTCACCGCGATCCGCTACGGCGCGGGCGCTGCCGCCGCCGCGCAGGCGATCGCCCGGCTGTTCGGGGTCACTGCCGTCGTGACCGCGACGATCCCGGCCGGGCAGGTCCATGTCCTGCTCGGCGCGGCCGCCACGGTGCCGGCGAGCATCCCGGCCATCGGCCCTGCCACCGGCGCCAGCCATGCGGCTGGCGCGCCGGCGTCGCCCGCGGCCATCCCCACGACCGGCCCGCAGGGCGGCGCGGTGTCTGCCCGGGACGGCATCCCCTGCGTGAACTGACGGCCCTCGCCGGCGCCTGATCGCGCACCGCCGCGCGGGCTGGGCCCGCGCGGGACGCCCATGCCCGAGGCGTCCCTGATCAGTCCCGCGCCGGCCAGCGCGGGGACTGCTCCTGCGGCGTGCCAGGCCTGGCGGCGGGCAGCCCGGATGCGACTGGCGGCGGTGCGAACGACGGCGGCGCGGACGGCCGGGCGGGCCCGGGCGGGTCCGGTATAACCGGGTACCTGCTGAGCAGCAGCCAGCCGCAGGAGACGACCAGCACGAGGACGAACAGGGAGTAGAGCCAGAACGCAGCCGTGACGCCGGTGGTGATCGTCAGGCCGGCCCGGGCGGCAGCACCTGGCGTGATCCCGAACTGGGCCGCCGAGGTGCCCGCGTGCACCTCGGCGAGCGCGGAAATCTGCTGGCCCACCAGCGGCACGGTGGCGCCGGCCAGCAGCGCAGCCCCCAGCCGGGCCGGGCGGCACAGGGCCGCCATGGCCACCACGGCCACTATCGCGACCATCACCGCCATGTTCCCGGCGATGACCAGGGCGGGGTTGGCAAAGGCGTTGCCGGCCGTCAGGGTCTGCACGGGGCCGGCCGCGGTCTGCAGGGTGTACCGGTCCCAGGACGGGGCGAACGTGATCGCCGCGCCGACCGCGGCGACCGTCAGCACAGCAACCGTCGGCGTGTCGCAGCGCTGCGGCCGTCGCGGGCCGCCCGCCGGCCGGATCCCCCAGGCCACCCCCGCCCCGGCCGTGCAGATCACCCAGCCCATCAGGCTGAGCACAAGGCCGGTGCCCACGGCGCTCGCGCTCCCCGCGAGCGCCGTGCCGAGATCGGCCAGGAACAGCCCGAACGTGACGATGCCCGCGCCCAGGCCGAGCAGGGCCCCCGCTCGAAGCCGGGCACCGCCGCGCAGGATGAGCACGGCGCTGGCCGCCCAGGTGACCAGGTAAATCGCATGCGGCACTAGTTCGTCCGGGTGCCCGGCCAGGCTCGCAGCGCCGAAATACCCGGGGAACAGCCCGGCGATCCCGGACAGCACGCCGACGACGATCAGGGCGGCAGCCAGGTCGGCGCGCCCGCGGCTGCCCGGCGGGTCTGCCGGGACAGCGATCTCGGCCGCCGTGATGGCGCTGGCCGACTCGATCTGGGTGAACCTGGACCATGCGGCCGCCCAGCCGCCCGGGGTCTGCGGCCACCACTGCACCGGCTGCGGCGCTGCCACCGGCCAGATGCCGTACCAGCCCGGCCCCTGCCCGATCTCGTAACGCGCGCCTCGATAGGCGATCGCCACGTCTTCTCGCACGCCTGTCCCTTCCCGCCTCAGCTCACCTCGCGGACCCCGCCTAGCTTGGGAAGCCCGCCTGCACACTGGCTGAACGATTTCTCCGGTCTTGCCCGGCGCCAGGCCAGCGCCGGGGCGCGGCCTGCCGCCGGGCGGAACCCGCCGGAGCAAGCGCCCGGCGCAGCTGCCGGTGCCGACAATACTGAGAGCATGGCGCACCGGCAGCACCGCGGACGCCGGGCCGTCACCCGGGTCGTCGTCGATTCCGGCACCGCCGAGCTGGTCCCCGATCCGGATCCGGGGCGGCCCCGGGCCTGGACGCTGCTGCTGAACGGCGCTCCGCAGTCGCACGTGGACCTCGATGATCCGCAGTACCTGGCGTTCGACTACATGCGCCGGATAGCGGATCTCATCGATCTGGCCGCGCCGGCCGGAGACCCGCTGCGAGTCCTGCACCTGGGGGCGGGCGGGCTCACCCTGGCACGTTACGTCGCGGCGACCCGGCCGGGGTCGGCCCAGCTAGCGGTGGAAGCGGACGCTGCGCTGGCGGAACTGGTCCGGCAGCGGCTGCCGCTGAGCCAGCCCAGCCGCCGGGGGGCCGGGCACCGGGCCGGGCGGATCCGGGTCAGGACCGGGGATGCGCGCGCGGTGCTGGAGCAGGCCCCGGCCGGGTCCGCGGACCTGGTGATCGCGGACGTGTTCGGCGCGGCGCGGACGCCTGCCCACCTCACGTCGGCCGAGTTCACTGCCGTGGCCGGGCGGACGCTGCGTCCGCAGGGCATCTACGCGGCGAACATCGCCGACGGGCCGCCGCTGGCGGACGCGCGGGCCAGGGCAGCGGCGGTCTGGTCGGCGTTCCCGCATGCCTGCCTGATCGCTGACACGGCGGTCCTGCGCGGCCGCCGGCCCGGCAACCTGGTGCTCGCCGCCGCCCATCGCAGCCTGCCGACGGCGGCCCTGGCCCGGCGGCTGGCGGGCACGGCGCTGCGGACCCGGCTGATCCACGGCGCAGAGCTGGTCAGGTTCACCGCCGGAGCACGGCCCGCCGCTGACGCCGGCCTCGCCGCTGCACCGGGCGGGAAGCGAGCGGCCGGGCCGCCGCGCCCTGGCTCCGAGACGGCTGCGCCGCAGCCGCCGCCGGACTGACCGCTGGCACATGCGCAACCGGGCTGCGGCCGGACGGGCGCACCCCCGGGTCCTGCCGCTGGTTCGCTCCGGCATCGCCGCAGTCACCGAGCGCGGCTAAGAGCGCCGTCGGCAGGCCGGGCGAGCCTGCCCCGAACCAGGTCAGCGTGGGGATGGCGCAGGTTCTCGAGGATTTCGAGCGCCTGCTCCCAGGCGGCGCGCGCATCCGCGAGCTGACCGGCCGCCCAGCGAGCGTCGCCGATGTGGGTGAGCGTTTCTGCCTCGCCGGGGCGGCTCCCGGTCTCACGGTTGAGGCCCAGCGAGCGCTGATAGCAGGCCGCGGCCTCGACGTGATGGCCCAGGTGCTGGTGGGCGTAGCCGATGCTGTCCAGGGTCCTGGCCTCGGCCTCGCGAAGACCGAGCGCATGCAGCTGCTTCAGTGCCTGCCCGCAGTAGTCCAGGGCCTCGTCGTACTGCCTGAGCTGAGCGTGAAACCAGCCGACGGCATTGCGGGCCTGCGCCTCGGCTGCCTCATCCCCTGCTGCGACCGCGGCCGCCAGCGCCAGCTGGGCCTGGTCGAGCGCCTCGCCATAACGGCCCTGGCAGTCCAGCACAACCGCCAGCGCATTGTGCACCCGGGCCTGCCCGGGCTTATCCCCGAGCGTGGTGAAGCCGTCGAGTGCCTGCGCCAGCCGCCGGTGCGCCTCGGGGTAGTCGCCGAGCCGTGCCTGGGCCAGGCCGCACTGCGCATGCGCCTGTGCCTGGGCGGCACCGTCGCCGAGCAGGCGCGCGGCCGTCAGCGCAATCCGCCCGGCATCGCCCAGGTCATGCCAGTGCCCGCGCAGGTCAAGGAAGTACGTCAGGGTCAGCGCCAGCTGCCATGCCTGCTCGGCGAAGCCGGCTTCCAGGGCGCGCGCGGCGGAGGCCATCAGGACCTCGCGCTCGGCCGCGAGCCATTCCAGCGCCTGCGCCGCATCGCGCAGCGGCTCGGGCGCGGCAGTCGGCTCGGCCAGGTCTGGCAGGATCGGGCTGCGGGCAGGCAGCAGCAGCGCTGCCGCCCGGCATGCCGTGTGCAGGTAGTGGTCGAGCATCCGGCGCTGGGCCGCGTGCCGCCCGGCTGCGCTCAGGTCGGCGTGCGCCCGCTCGGCGGCGTAGGCCCGCAGCAGGTCATGACAGCCGAACCGGCCCGCAGCGTGCTCGGTCAGCAGCTGCGCCCGGGTCAGCTCGGTCAGGCTGCGGTGCCCGTCCCGCTCGGGCAGCCCGGCCAGCGCCGCTGCGGCCCGGACGCTGACGTCCGGCCCTGGGTGCAGCCCGAGCGTGCGGAAGACCATGGCCGCCTGCGGGTCCAGCTGCTCGTAGGACCAGGAGAAGACGGCCCGGACGCTGGCCGCGGCATGCCCGGTGTCGAGAGCGTCCAGCCGCCCGCCGGCGTCGCGCAGCTCGGCGGCCAGCGACGCCAGCGACAGGCCCGGCTGGCTGGCGATGCGGGCGGCCGCGATGCTCAGGGCCAGCGGCAGCCGCGCGCACAGCCCGGTCAGCTCGGCCGCGGCGGCCATGTCAGCGGCGATCCGCCCGGCGCCCAGGCGGCGTGCCAGCAGCTCGTGCGCGTCGGCGTCGCCGAGCACGCCAAGCGACAGCGGGCTGGCGCCTTCCGCGGCAACCAGGCCGGTGAGCTGGCTGCGGCTGGTCACCAGCACCAGGCAGCCGGGGCTGGCCGGCAGCAGCGGGCGCACCTGGTCGACATCACGGGCGTTGTCGAGCAGCACCAGCACGCGCCGGCCGGCCAGCAGGCTCCGGTACAGCGCCGCCTGGGCGTCCAGGCTGGCCGGAATCCGGCCCGCCTGGACGCCCAGCGCGCCGAGGAACTGCCGGACTGCCTCGCCCGCCGGCATCGGCACGCCCGCCGGGTCGACACCGCGCAGGTTCACGTACAGCTGCCCGTCCGGGAACTGCCTGGCGACCTGATGAGCGAAATGCACCGCCAGCGCTGTCTTGCCCACCCCCGCCGTCCCGTCGATGGCCGCGATCAGCACGCCCAGGCCATCTCCCGCAGCCTGCGCCGCCAGCGCGGAAAGCCACTTCAGCTCCTCATCACGGCCAGCGAAATGCCGCGCGCCGGCGGGCAGCTGCCGGGGAATCACCAGATCCGCAGCGGCCGGGCCGCCGCGCCCGTTCGCGGCCGCGGGCTGGCCCGGGCCGGACTGCGGACGGCGCGCACTGGCCTGCCCGGACGCCGCCGCCGGCGGCTGCCCGGCAGCCGGGCTCATCAGCTGCGGGTCCGCGGCCAGGATGCGCTGATAGAGCAGCTTGAGCTCCGGTCCGGGATCGATGCCGAGCTCATCGGCCAAGACACGCTGCACGCCCTGGTAGACGGCGAGAGCATCGGCCTGCCGGGCACTGCGGTACAGCGCCAGCATCAGCTGTGCGTGGACCCCCTCCCGCAGCGGATACGCCGCCGTGAGCTGGCGCAGCTCCGGCACCACCGCATCATGGCGCCCCAGCTGAAGATCAGCATTTACGCGGGCAGCAAGCGCCCGCAGCCGCTGATCATTCAGCCGCGCCGCCTCCCGCTCGCGCAGCAGCCGCGACGGGATATCCGCCAGCGGCTCACCCCGCCACAGCTCCAGCGCCTGCCCCAGCAGGACAGCCGCCTGCTCCCACAGCCCCGCCTCAGCCGCCGCATGACCATGCCCCGCCAGCGCCGTGAACTGCGCCACGTCAAACTCGCCATCGGCCAGGTCCAGGCAGTACCCGGCCGGCCGGGTACTGATCACCGCCGCCCCCGACGGGCCGAGGCTGACCCGCAGCCGCTGGACGGCGCTGTGCAGCGCGCCCCGGGCACCCGCAGGCGGCTCGCCGTCCCACAGCGAGTCGGCAAGGGCATCAAGGCTGACCGCCCGCCCCGCCTCCAGCAGCAGGGCCGCCAGCAGCACCCGCTGACGGGGCGCCGACACGGTTATTCGCCGCGCACCGTCACGGACCAGCAGCGGGCCGAGCAGCCCGAACTCCACGACCAGCACCTCTCCCAGCTAGACACCGCAGCAGCGGCAGCCGAACCCGGTCGCACCCGATGTCACCGCAGCGTACCGGCAAGATGACCACTTGGTGAGCCTGGATGTCCGTTCTGACGGCAATTGGTGAGCGGTCGCTGGCAGCCTGATCCTCTAAATCGGCCTGCCTGGCGCCACAACCGGAGCGCCCGGGCCTCGGCGGCCACCGGAGCGCCAGCGGACCGGAGGAGTCTCGTGCGGAAATGAGCGTCCCGTCGATCGTCGCACGCCACCGGACGGCTGCCGCCAGCTCGCCCCGGCCGGCCAGGGCCGTCAGCCATCTCCTCCTCCCGGCTGACGCCTGGCCGGCCGGGGCGTGTGACTGGCCGCTGCGCGGCTGCCGCGAGTTCCCGGCCGTGCCGGAGGCGGTGCGCAGCGCCCGGGCGGTCGCACGGCAGATGCTGCGCGAGTGGCACATCGATGCGCTCAGCGAAACGGTCGAGCTGCTCGTCTCCG
This sequence comes from Streptosporangiaceae bacterium, assembly GCA_052143655.1. Lineage (GTDB taxonomy): Bacteria > Actinomycetota > Actinomycetes > Streptosporangiales > Streptosporangiaceae > CAVSUR01. The sequence continues at coordinate 15,763 of JBKQSL010000458.1, forward strand.
AGATCGTCACGAACGCGGTGCGGGCCACGCCGCGGCGCCGCGGCGCGGCGGCACGGCGGCCAGTGCGGGTGTGGCTGTGCAGCGACACGCAGCGGGTGCTGATTCAGGTGTGGGACGGCGGCCGGCAGCGGCCTGCCGTCCAGGCCCCGGGCCCGGATGCCGAAGCCGGCCGCGGGCTGCTGCTGGTGGAAGCGCTCAGCGAGCAGTGGGGCTGCCTGGTTCTGGACGCGCAGCGCGGCAAGATCGTCTGGGCGCTCTGCGAGTCCTGACGCGAGCGCGGCGCTGGCCGGCCCGCACCGGCCGGCGCCGCGGGCCGGCTCAGCCGGCGGCTATGCCCTCGCCGCCGGCCGAGCCGGCCACGGTGACACTGCCGATCCGGGTCAGCTGGCCGTCGGCGACGGCGAACTCATCGACGACGCCGTTCTGGCCGGTCTGCACGTACAGGTAGTGGCCGTGCGGGGACACGGCCGCGTCAACCGGGCCCGGGTCGGTGCTGGTCTGGCCGAGTGCGGTGAGCGCGCCCCGCCAGCTAGCCCGGTAGCCGCTGATCAGCGAGCTGCCCGTGTCGCTGGCGAACAGCCGTGCGCCGTCGGCGGCGACCCAGCAGGTGGCCTGCTCGCCGGTCGCCGCCTGGTCCAGCTGGGTGAGGCTGCCGTCAGCGGCGATCGTGAAGGTGGCCACCACGCTCGGTCCGGCCTCGGCGATCACCAGATTGCCTGCCCGGTCGAAGGTGACGGCGAACGGCACTGCGCCCGGCTCGGAGTTCACGGTCGGCGCGGCGGACAGGGTGCCGTCCGGCCGGACCCCGAACACATCCACGTCGTTGCCGTTGGCCTTGGTGGTGACGACGAGCTGGGAGCCGTCGGGCGTGAAGGCCGCCTGGCCCGGGGTGTTCACGAACTGCGGGGTTGCCCCGGGGTTGAGGTGCAGCTCCCGGCGGGAACCGGGGATACGCCACAGCCGTCCCCACCGGACCCGGTACCCCTGCAGGGAGCCGCCGTGCAGGGCGTTCAGCACGTACACGACGCTACCGTGCACGGTGATGCTGACCGGGAAGGTCCCGCCCGAGCCGGTTACCTGCCGCAGGTGCAGCCGGTCGCCGGATGCCGCGAAGACCGACACCGTGTTGCTGCCCGCGTTGACCGCGTACAGCAGGCGGTGCGCGCGGTCGTAGGTCAGCGAGCCCTGCGAGGCCAGGTGATCGACGACCGAGCCAGCCAGCTGCCCGCCACGGCCGCCGGTGCCGTAGGTTCCGGCCAGTGTCAGCGTGCCGTCTGCGGCGCGATGATAGGCGGCGATCTGGTTGCCTGCCGTGTTGTCGGTCTGAACGAACACGGCATGCCGGGCGCCGGGATAGCCGCCGTGCCAGGTGGCTGCGCCGGCCGGGCCGGCGCCGGCGGCGACTGCTGCGGACATCGCAGCCGCCAGTACCGCCGCCGATCCGATGCGCCTGGGAGATCTCATGGGAGTCCTTTCCTGCCGAGGGAGTCTCACATGAGCTATTCGGCGCAGCCGGCGACCTGCATGGGCCGCTGGTGCCCGGCAACCCGGACGGCATCCCGTTCAGATGCCGCCGTCAGCGTCAGTGCCGGGGCTCCGCGGCGGGCGAGTTCTCGGCAGGAGCCTGCCGCAGGCGGCGCCTGCGCCGCACCACGGCTCGCGTGATGAAGACCACCGCGACCACCACCAGCGCGATCAGCGCGTACAGCGAGTAGCGCTGCACCTGCGTGTAGATGGTGGCGATGTGGTCGCCGGCGAAGTACCCGGCGCTGACCCACACGGCGGTCCAGGCCACAGCGCCGATCGCGTTGTAGAAGGCGAACCGGTGCGCGCGCATCCCCGTGATCCCGGCGATGATCCCGTTCAGCTCGCGCAGCCCGACGATGAAGCGGGCGAGGATCACGACAGCGCCGCCGTATCTGCTGACGAAGTCCTCGGCCCGGTCCACGTGGTGCTCGCGCACGAAGACGTACTTGCCGTAGCGCAGCACCAGCGCGCGGCCGCCGAACCGGCCGACGGCATAGCCGATCTCAGCGCCGGCGAAACACGCGACCGCACCCACGACGGCCACCGCGAACACGTTCAGCCGCCCGGCACCGGCGTAGATGGAGCCCGCGATGAGCGCGAACTCCCCCGGCACCACCGGAATGCCGATGTTCTCCAGCAGCAGCAGGCCGCCGATGGCCCAGTAGCCGTAGTGGTCCAGGACCGGGGCGACTGTCGCCAGGAAGCCCGGCAGTGGAGCTGCGGACATCGGTAGTGCCTTTCGGTGGGCGGCCCATCGGGCGGCGAGATCCTAGCGGACGACAGCCGGTATCCCTACCTGCCCAGGGCGAGATCATGTTATCCGCCCGGGCAGCGTCGATGTCCTCGGCGAAAGCCGCGACGCCGGGGTCAGCCCCTGCGCGTGGTGGAAGACAACTACGCGTGCATCGCCGGCAGCAGCGTCAAGGCCGGCGCCCCGGCCGGCCGGGGCCGGCGTGCTGGAGGATAGCGACGTGCCGGGAAGCCTTCGACAGACCATTGACGCCACGACCGTGGCCCAGTTGCGCGCCCGGGGCAGCTTCAAGTGGACCGCCCCGGGCCCTGACGGCCTCGGCGCCGCTGTCGCGGAGATGGACTTCGGCGCCGCGCCGCCGATTCTGGAGGCGCTCGCCCGGCTGTCCGCCGATGCGAACTTCGGCTACCTGCCGCCGCCCATGGCCGGCGAGCTGGCCGCGGCGTGCGCCGAGTTCCAGCAGCGCCGCTACGGCTGGCAGGTCGACCCGGGAATGGTCCGCAATGTGCCCGACGTGCTCAAGGCACTAGAGATCGCCATCACCCGCTTCTCCTGGCCCGGCTCGCCCGTCATCCTGCCCACGCCCGCCTACATGCCGTTCCTGACCGTGCCCGGCTTCCTCGGCCGCGAGATCATCCAGGTGCAGATGCGCGACCGCGGCGACGGCGCCTTCGCCTTCGACCTCGATGCGATCGAGGACGCGTTCCGGGCCGGCGGGCATCTGCTCATCTTCTGCAGCCCGTGCAACCCGCTCGGGCGCGTCTTCGCCGCCGCGGAGATGACCCAGCTGACCGAGGTGGTCGAGCGGCACGGCGGCCGGGTGTTCGCCGACGAGATCCACGCCCCGCTGGTCTTCCCGGGCACGCGCCACATCCCCTACGCTGCCACGTCCGCCGCCGCCGCCGCGCACACGCTCACCGCCACGTCCGCATCGAAGGCCTGGAACCTGCCCGGGCTCAAGTGCGCCCAGGTAATCCTCAGCAGCGGGCCGGACCGCAAGCACTGGGACGACCTGGGCTTCTTCGCTACGCACGGCGCGAGCAACCCCGGCGTGACCGCGAACATCGCCGCGTACCGGCACGGCGCGGAGTGGCTGGAGGAAATCCTCGGCTACCTGAACGAAAGCCGCCTGCTTCTCAGCCGCCTGCTGGATCTCCACCTCCCCCAGGTGCGCTACCGCCCGCCCGAGGGCACCTACCTCGCCTGGCTCGACTGCACCGCGCTGGACCTGCCCGGCTCCCCCGGCGCGCTGGTCACTGAGCGCACGCACATCACAGTCGTGGACGGCCCCGCGTTCGGCGCAGGCGGCGCTGGCGCGTTCCGGCTCAATTTCGCCACGCCGCAGCCCATCCTCACCGAGATGGTCGAGCGCATCGCCGCCGCCCTGACCGC
>JBKQSL010000459.1:0-9609 GCA_052143655.1 Streptosporangiaceae bacterium
AGTGCGCGCGCGGCCGGCGGCGGGAACGCGTTGCCGACCTGGCGGTAGGCGGCTGTCCTGCGTCCGGAGAACTGCCAGGAATCCGGGAACCCCTGGATCCGGGCCACCATCCGGACGGTCAGCTTCGGTGTCCCGGCCAGCGGGAAGTCCGGGCCGGGAGGATCGGCGGCAACACCGAGCCCGTTCACGCTGAGCTTGCGCCATGCCTCCCGGGCCCGGGTCGGCCCGAGGTCCGGGCCGCCGTGCTTCTTGCTGCCGCCGACGATCGTCGGCGCGATCCCGCTGGCCCGCTGCCGCCAGGCGCCGGCCCCAGGCCAGCCGCCGGCAGTCATCAGGTCAGCCAGGACATCGCCGACCGACGGTGGCGGCAGCGGGGACGGCTCGGGCCACCGGAACCGGGCCGCCCACGGCTCCCGCACGGCGACCAGGACGAAACGCGGTCGCAACTGCGGCACGCCGTGCTCACTGGCGTGCACCAGGTCCCACCAGGTCTGGTAGCCCATCTCGTGCAACCGCCCCAGCACCTGGGCCCGGTAGCCGTCGAAGCGGCGCGCGGCCAGGCCCCGGACGTTCTCCAGCAGCACCGCTCGCGGGCCGATCTCCGCGACCAGCCGGAGCGCCTGCGGGAACAGGTCCCGCTCGTCGTCACTGCCGAGTTGCTTGCCCGCGATCGAGAACGGCGGGCAGGGCACCCCGCCGGAGACCAGGTCGACGCCGGCGAAGGCACGGCCGTCCAGGTTGTGCACGTCGTCTTCGATGATCTTCCAGTCGGCACCGCGGTTGAGCCGCAGCGTCTCGCAGGCATCCGGGTCCAGCTCGACCGCTGCCTCGTGCGCGAAGCCGGCCTGCTCGAGTCCGAGCGACTGGCCGCCCGCCCCGGCGCAGATCTCCAGGCAGGCCAACTCAGTCACGGTGCCTCCAGCGCTCGCGTTGTGCCGATTCTGCCCGCCCCCGCCGACATTCGGGCCGCTCCCACGCCGATCCGTGCGACCCTCACCGCGCGTCACCACGCGGCGAGAGTGCCGGCCAGCCGCTGGTAGCTCAGGACGCGGCGCTGGCCGACTACTTCCTGCCAGGCGTCCTGCTGCTCGGCGTTGGCATTCGCCGCCACACTGGCGGCGAGTGCGTCGTACGCGATGTGATACACCGCGTCCACCTCGCCGGTGCCGCGGGCGATCGAGGCCAGCCGGGTAGGCAGCGGCTCGGCGGTCACCGTCACCAGGTGCGGCTGCCGGCCCCGCCGGTGCCGGATCATCTGCAGGCACTCGTGCCGGATGTTCTGCACCCGGTCGGACCGGATCGTCCACTTGCACGAGATGGCCGCGTGCAGCGGCGGCAGGCCCGAGGCGGTGGCCACCCGGCCGAGCGCCACCGTGACGTCCGGCTTGATCAGGTAGTCGGTGCCGACGGTGACCCGCAGCTGCGGGTTGGCGCGCACCAGTTCGTCTACCTCGCGCAGGTGCGCGTACTGGTCGAAGCGGGTGATGATGACGCCGCGGCCGACCACCCAGGCGCGGTCGGGGTGCAGTGCGGGCAGCGCGGTGGCCAGGTGATCACGGACCGCCTGCTCCAGCGGCCCGCCGGAGTCGGCCGGGACGGCGGCGGCATTATCCCCGGCCAGGCCGAGCTCGGCCAGGATGCCCGCGCTGATCCGGAGCGACTCGGCACTGTCCACGTCGGCGCAGTTGGGCGCCAGCGGCCAGCCGAGCCGGTTCTTCCCGCTCTGCTTCCAGCCGAGCAGCGCGGCCGCGAACGGCGCGGTCATGATCCCCTCCAGCGGTCGCGGCCGGTGCCCTTGACGTGGCCGGTGCCCTCGATGCGGCCGGTGCCCTTGACGCGCGCCGGGCGCACGGTGCCGGCCTGGTCTGACTCACCGTAGCCCGGCCTGGGTCGGCCGGCCAGGCGGCTGCCGTGTCCGGCCGCTCATGCCTGGTAACGGCAGCGGCCGTGCCGTGGCGGGGCAGGGCGGCGAAGGCGTCATGAACCGCCATGAGGATCGCGCGGAAAATTAAGAGCACATTAAATGTTGCGCCAGCGCTGACTTTTGCCGGCGATTCATAGAATTCACAGAGGAAGATAAGCAGGTATCCATAGCCGCACCACCGAAACTTGGGGGCTGCGGATTACTGCTCATCGTGCGAGCGCCTGGGGAGGACGCAAGTTGAGCCGGATATTGATCGCCGAAGACGAGCCGCTGGTCGCGGACTTCGTGGCCCGCGCGCTGGCGGCCGAAGGGTACGCAACCGCGCATGCCGCAGACGGCGACCAGGCGCTGACGATGGCCCGGTCCGGCCAGTCCGATCTGATGCTGCTCGACCTCGGGCTCCCAGGGCGGGATGGCCATCAGGTGCTGGCCGAACTGCGGCGCCAGGGCAGCGGCCTGCCGGTCATCGTCGTGTCCGCCAGCGGCTCGCGGGCCGAGATCGCGACCGCGCTGCGCGGCGGGGCCGATGACTACTTGAGCAAGCCGTTCCAGCTCGCCGACCTGATCGCCCGGGTCCGCCGGCTGCGGCCGCGGTCTGCCCCGGCCTGAGTGCCGGGCTGCCGAGAGCCAGTCACCCTCAGGACGGCGGCGGACGGCCCTTGCTGTACAGATGCGCCACGCCTGGCACATTCGCGCGCTGGCTCATCGCCGCCCGGGCGGTCTGCTGACCCATGACGTAGCGGTTCAGGAATGCCACAGTGACCCCGGCGACCAGCCGTTCCTGCGGGTTCGAGCCCTCGTAGGGAGTCAGGTGGCTAGCGCCGAACACGTCGAGGTAGTACCGGATCCCGGTGGTATCAGCCTGGTAGAGCTGCAGGCTCGCGGGCGGCGGGTTGATGGTGTCCGCGCTGCCCTGCACGAACAGCATCGGCGGGGACCCAGGCGGGAAGTACCTGCCGCCCAGCGGCGGCCATTCCGCTCCCGCCAGCACGACGGCGGCCCTGACGCGGTGATCCATGCAGCAGGTGTTAGCGGCCAGGGCGGCCACGGTGTCGGCGCCGTCGGAGTGGCCGGCCACGGCGATTTCGCGCGGGCTGATCACCCCGGCGAGCGGGCCGGAAGCCCGCGCGCTGCGCGCCAGCAGGCGGCTGATGACGAACGAGACGTCGCCCGGCTGGTTGGACAGGTCCAGCTCGTCCGCGTCGGCGGGCGGGATCTGGCAGTTGGTCCGGGGGAACGTGACGGCGGCTACGACGTAACCCGCGCTGGCCCATGCGTGCAGCAGGTGCGCGTAGACGCTGTCGCACTGGATGAAGCCGGGCGCGAAGACCACCAGCGGGAACGGGCCGGCCGCGGGCCTGGCCGGGCCGCCCTGGCCCGCAGCCGGGCGGATCGCCGGGTAGCGAACGATCGTCGGCAGCGGCCGGGCCCCGAGGCGGGACCCGGCTGGCCCGATCCGGTCCTGGTCGACGAGGCTGAGCCGCAGCCTGCCGACGGCGTAGTGGCCGATAACCCCGATGACCGGGCCGGCCGGGCGCGCCGTGGCCGACGGGTGCGGGGCTGCGGACGAGGATCCGGTCACCGCCGGAGACGGCGCGGACGACCCGGCGCCGGAGGCGGCGCTGCCGCCCGAGCACCCCGCGAGCACTGCGCCGATCGCCATCGCCGCGACGGCACCCCGGGCGGCGGTGACGGCTCGCCGGGACCGGATGAGCCTGGCGCTGGCGCCGGCCCGGGCGGGGGGCCGCCGCCGCGCGGGCCGGCGCGGGCTCGGATGCACGGCTTGAGAATACTGGGCGGGCGCGGCCCCGGCGCCTGCTGTCGCGAATCACCGCCCGCTTTCTTTGTGAAAGCGCCATCCGCCGCGCAGCGGGCCTAGTGGAAAGCTCCGCAGGGCTGGCAGTACCCGCGGCTGGGCCCGGCGCCGAACATTACGGCGCCGTAATACTTCTTAGCTGAACCTGAACTCTGTCAATAAGCATTGCGCACTATTCGCTGAATAGAGTTGCGCCATGACCGAAGGCAATGTTCGCGCCCCGGAAGCTGCCCCGGCGGACGGCCCGGAATCCATCGCCGCAGGCGGGCTGGCCGTCAGCCGCCTGGCCGGATTCGCGGCCACCAGCACCGTCCGCCGCCAGCGCCGGGTGTGGTCCGGCCGGGTAGCGAGCTGGGATCAGCATGGCTCGGCCAACCTGCAGAAGGTCACCGCGGCGGTGCTGCAGGTGGCTGACATCCGGCCGGGAGCGCAGGCCGTCGACCTCGGCTGCGGGAACGGCCAGCTGAGCCTGCCGCTGGCCGAGCGCGGGGCGCGCGTGCTGGCGGTGGATGTCAGCCCGGCCATGGTCGAGGCGCTGCAGGCCGAGGCTGGCCGGCGCGGGCTGGCTGGCCTGGAGGCCGTGGCCCTGCCGGTCGAGAGCATGGCCCTGCCCGCTGGCAGCGCCGACCTGATCGTGTCCAGCTATGCCCTGCACCACTTGCGCGACCGCGACAAGCCCCGGCTCGTGGCCGCGGCATTCTCCTGGCTGCGCCCGGGCGGCATGTTCGTGCTAGCCGACATGATGTTCGGCCGCGGCGCCTCGCCCCGGGACCGCGAGATCATCGCCTCGAAGGTCGCCGTGCTCGCGCGCAAGGGACCCGGCGGCTGGTGGCGGATCGCCAAGAACGCGGCCCGCTATCAGCTGCGGATGCACGAGCGCCCGGTGTCCACGGACGCCTGGAGCGCCATGATGGCCGCCAGCGGTTTCACTGACATCGTCGCGCGGCCGATCGCCGCCGAGGCCGGGCTGATCACCGCTCGCCGGCCTGCCACGTCAGCCGGCGCGCAAGCGGCGACGCAGCCGGCCGCCGGGCACGCCACGGGCGCCCGGCCGGCGAGCTGACCCGGGCGGCCAGCGGTTCGCCCGGAGCCGCTGGCCGCCCGGGTCAGACCGGGCCGTCAGGCGCGGCGCGGCCTGACGTCAGCCAGCCACCAGGATGACCTCCAGCGTGCGGGGGCCGTGCACGCCCTCGACCCGCTTGAGCTCGATGTCACTGGTGGCCGACGGGCCGCTGATCCAGGTCAGCGGCCGGCCGGCCGAGTCCGCCAGCCGCGCGATGGCTTCCGGTACCTGTTCCACGACCTGCCCGGCGTGCACGATGCACAGGTGGTAGTCGGGGACCAGGCTGAGGGCTCGGCGCCCCTGGTCGGGCCCGGCGTCCAGGACGATCGTCCCGGTCTCGGCGATCGCCACGGCGGCACCGGTGATCACGCCGTCCACGGTATCCAGGTCAGCCGCCGACAGGTCGTTATCGGCGACGGCTGTCACCCCGGCGGGGAGTTCGGGCAGGTCCAGGCCGGAGGGCACGACGACCCGGCGCGCGCCGCGCTCGGCCAGCGCGGCGGTGATCGCCTCCGGCAGCCGGGAGGGCTGCACCCGCTGCACCAGTGCCCGGTAGTCGGCGAGGCGCTCGGCGAGCAGGTCCAGTCGCTCGACGGCATCGAGCTGGCCGGCGGTGCGGTAGTCCGGCCGTGCGGGGCCAGCCGCAGCCGCAGCGTGCCCCGCCGGGCCGAGCGCTTCGCGGATGCGGCCTAGCATGATCTCCCGTGCGCTCACCGCGGCCTGCCGTGCTCGTCGCGCCACCATTCCCGGAAGGTCTGGGCGGCGGGCCGGGGCGCGTCCCGTGCCCGGGTCCAGGCAGCCAGCGGGGGCGGCAGCCGGGAGATCCGGCCGGACCGGCCCAGCAGCCGCCCGGCCCGCCCGGCGCGCTGCGCGGCCGCGAACCGGCGCGGGTCGGCCATGACCCAGGCCGCCGCCGCCATCGCGACCTGCTCGGCGTCCGGCCGTCGGCGGTTCGCCCGCTGGGCGTCCACGTGCCGGGCGCGCAGCTGCACCAGCACGGACGGGATGTCGATCTTCACCGGGCAGGCGTCGTAGCAGGCGCCGCACAGCGACGATGCGTACGGCAGCGAGGCACTGTCCTCCACGCCGGTCAGCTGGGGGGTCAGCGCCGCGCCGATCGGGCCCGGGTAGACCGAGCCGTAGGCGTGCCCGCCGGTCCGCTGGTAGACCGGGCAGACATTCAGGCAGGCCGAGCAGCGGATGCAGTGCAGAGCCTGCCGGCCTACGGCGTCTGCCAGGGCTGCGGTCCGGCCGTTGTCGAGCAGCACAAGGTGGAAGTCCTGCGGCCCGTCACCGGGGGTCACCCCGGTCCACATCGAGGTGTAAGGGTTCATCCGCTCGCCGGTGGACGAGCGCGGCAGCAGCTGCAGGAACACGGCGAGGTCGGTCCAGGACGGCAGGACCTTCTCGATGCCCATGACGGTGATCAGCGTGTCCGGCAGGGTCAGGCACATCCGGCCGTTGCCCTCCGATTCCACCACGCACAGCGTGCCGGTCTGCGCGATGGCGAAGTTGGCGCCGCTGATGCCCACCCGGGCGGACAGGAATTTGCGTCGCAGGTACTGCCGGGCGGCCTCGGCCAGGGCAGCCGGCTCGTCGGTCAGCGCCGGGTCGACGCCGTCCATCTCGCGCAGGAAGATCTCGCGGATCTCCGCCCGGTTGCGGTGGATGGCCGGCACCAGGATGTGCGACTGGCGGTCGTGGCCGAGCTGGACGATCAGCTCGGCCAGGTCCGTCTCGTGCGCGGTGACGCCGGCGGCCGCGAGCGCGTCGTTCAGCCCGATCTCGTCGGTGACCAGCGACTTGACCTTGACCACCTCGCGTGACCCGGTCGCGGCCACCAGTTCGGTCACGATCGCGTTGGCCGCGGTGGCGTCCGGCGCCCAGTGCACGGCGCCGCCACGCGCAGTCACCGCGGCCTCCAGCTGCTCCAGCAGCTCATCGAGCCGGCCCATCGCGGCGGTCTTGATCGCCTGGCCGGCGTCGCGCAGCTGCTCCCAGTCCGGCAGCTCGCTGGTTGCCGCGGCCCGCCGGGCCCGGATGTGGCTGGTGGCCATGGCCAGGTTGGCGCGCAGCTGCGTGTCGGCCAGCGCCTTGCGGGCGGCCACCGGGAACGGCTCCGCGCCGCGCAGGTGCCCGGTCCCGCGGGTTGCGGTCGGCAGGCTCGGCACGGACGGCAGGCCAGGCACGGGCGGCATGCCCGGCCCGGTCACCGGGCCGCCTGCATGCTGTGCTGGGTGGCGGCGAGGATCTCGGCCAGGTGCACGGTCTTGACCCCGGCCCGCAGCCGGGACAGCCCGCCGCCGATGTGCATCAGGCACGAGCTGTCACCGGCAGTGCACACCTCAGCGCCGGTATCTAGTACGCGGCGCATCTTGTCGGCCAGCATCGCAGTGGAGGTGTCGGGGTTCTTCAGCGCGAATGTGCCGCCGAAGCCGCAGCAGGTGTCCGCGTCGGGCAGCGCTGCCAGCTCCAGGCCCCGGACCCGGCGCAGCAGCCGCAGCGGCCGGTCGCCGACGCGCAGCAGCCGCAGTGAGTGGCAGGTCGGGTGATAGGTGACCCGGTGCGGGTAATAAGCGCCGACGTCCTCCACCTTCAGCACGTCGACGAGCAGTTCCGACAGCTCGTATGTCCGCGCAGCTACCGCCTCGGCGCGCCGGGCGAGGCGCTCGTCGCCGTAGCGGCGTGCCGTCATCGCGTGCTGGTGCCGCACTGAGCCCACACACGAGCCGGACGGTGCCACGATCACGTCGTAGGGCTCGAACACCGCAACGTGCCGGCGCACCAGCGGCAGCGCCTCGTGCAGGTAGCCGGTGTTCACATGCATCTGCCCGCAGCAGGTCTGCGCCTGCGGGAAGTCCACCTGATGGCCGAGCCGCTCCAGCACGGTCACGGTCGCCCGCCCGACATCCGGGAACAGCGTGTCAGCCAGGCACGTCACGAACAGCGCAATCCGCACGGCTTATCGTTCGTCTCTGTCGCCCATGGGTCACGGTCAGCGTTCTCGGCTGGGCAGTCTGGCCCGCCGCAGTCCAGTATCCTCGGTCCCGGACCCGGGCGCAGGGGGCGGGTCGCGCCGGAAATGCCGTCGGCCCGTCCGCGGGCTGGTCAGCCCGCCCCCTGGCGGCCGGCCAGGATGTCCGCCAGGTCGTAGCTGACCACCTCTTCTAGCTGGGCAAACGTGCAGCTGTGCGGGTCCCGGTCCGGCCGCCAGCGGACGAACTGCGCGGTGTGCCGGAACCGGCTGCCTTCCATGTGCTCGTATCGGGCTTCTACCACCATTTCGGGCCGCAGTGGCACGAATGACAGGTCCTTGCCGCTGTTCCACCGGCTGCCCTCGGCCTCGCGCGGGCCGCGCACGCCCGGCTGCTGCCCGGCCCAGTTCCACGGGTGGCTGTCGAAGCTCGTGACCAGCGGCTGCAGCTCGGCGAACAGCTCGCGGCGCCGGGCGAGCGGGAACGCGCCGATCACGCCCACGCTGGCCAGCCTGCCGCTGCCGTCGTACAGGCCGAGCAGCAGCGAGCCGATCGCGTCCGGGCCGCTCTTGTGCAGCCGGTAGCCGCCGACGACGCAGTCGGCCGTGCGCTCGTGCTTGATCTTGAACATGACGCGCTTGTCCTGCTCGTAGCCGCCGTCGAGCGGCTTGGCCACGACTCCGTCCAGGCCCGCGCCCTCGAACTGGCGGAACCACCGGCGGGCGAGCTCGGGATCCCGGGTGGCCGGCGTGATGTGCACCGGCGGCGCCGCGGCGGCCAGTGCCCGCTCCAGGCTTGCGCGGCGCTGCTCGAACGGCACCTGGGTGTAGTCGTCGTCACCGAGCGCGAGCAGGTCGAAGGCGATGAACGAGGCCGGCGTCTGCTCGGCCAGCAGCCGGACCCGGCTGTCAGCCGGGTGGACGCGCTGCAGCAGCGCGTCGAAGTCCAGCCGCCGGCCCGCGCTGTCCGGGATCACGATCTCGCCGTCGATCACGCAGCGCTCGGGCAGGTTCGCCAGCAGGGCTGCGGCCAGCTCGGGGAAATAGCGCGTCATGGGCCGCTCGTTGCGGCTGCCGATCTCTACCTCGGGACCGTCGCGGAACACCACTGACCGGAACCCGTCCCACTTCGGCTCGTAGCTCAGCGGGCCGACGGGGATGTCCTTGACCGCCTTGGCCAGCATGGGCGCCACGGGCGGCAGCACCGGAAGATCCATGCCCCCATCATGGCCGACCTGGCGCCCGGCGGCGTGCCAGTCCCGGGTGCGCTGGCCAGGTAGTTATCTATGCAGGTCAGGAGCGCGTCTTGGGATGACGCTGGCCTACTCATGGGCGTAACTGACGGCAATCAGAAGGTCCTGAGAAGTAGCCGGGGCAGCCTCACAGATGTGGTCGCGAAGCGGTCGCGGCCCGTCAACGGAGGAGGCAACTGATGAGCTGGGCCTGGCTGAATCTCCCCCCTGCGGGCGTGATATTCCTGGCGATCGTCGGGGTCCCGCTGTGGATGGCGATCCAGCACCCGGACAATCGTCCCAGCTTCGACACCGTCCCGGCCGGCACCCTCGGCACTGCGTTCGAGGCCGGCGCGCCGGACGAGGCGCGGACTTCGGCGGACCGGTGGAACCGGGAGCCGGAGCGCGTCCGGCCGGTGGCCGACCGCCCGCTGCGCGCCGCCCGCCAGCCGCACGCAGCACGGCGCGAGCGGATCCCCGCCCGGAACCCGAGCGGCGCCGAGGGCTGAGCCAGCCGACGCGGTCCCGGGCCAGGCCCCCGAGCCTGGGACCGCGTCGGCGACCAGCACCCGCGCGCCATGAGGCGGCGTCCTGAGCATG
>JBKQSL010000460.1:0-9882 GCA_052143655.1 Streptosporangiaceae bacterium
CATCATGGCACCCGGGCATGACGCGTGGACCGTCGGTGACGAGCCGTGTGTCGTGATCGACTGGCAGGGGTTCGCCGACTACGCCAAGCGGTGACCTGCAAGACGGCAGGCCAGCTTCCCGGCCCGGGACGCCGTCACACGCTGCTCGGCGAAGCTTCGCCCTGGGCTCAGCCCCCGTAGAGCATCTCCAACGAGGCGAGGAGGATCTTGCCCCGGCTGCCGGCGGCTTCGGCTTGGAGTTCCTCGGTGAAGCCCGCCGCGCTGAACAGGCCCAGTACGGCGCCGGACGCATCATGCCCGGCCGCCGTGAGGAGCTCACGCCGGTGCCGGAGACTGCGAAGCTCGGCTAGGCCGGCCCGGCAGTCGCGGTGCCTGGCCTCTCCGACGAACGCGGCCGGAGCGCCCGCACTGCGCGGCCGGGCACCGCGGGCGAGCGCCAGGACATCGATCTCGTGACCGGTCTTGTGCTCGCGGCAGGCGATCACGGTCTGCCCGACCGGGCCGACCATCAGGCCCGTTTCGGCCGCGGCATGCCGGGCCACCCACTCGGCGGCCAGCGCCTCGAAGTGCGGCCCATAGATTCTGGATTCGACGGTGTGCGCCGCCTCGGCCCAGACCTGAGGAGCCCGCCCGGCCTCCAGGTCAGCCAGGTACGGCTCGATGACGAGCTGGTGGAACCGCACCATCGGATCGGCGACCGTTACCACCGGTCGCCTGTCCAGCAGGAGGTCGTGGCGGCGCACAATGAACCCGGCCGAGGCCAGCGTGGCCAGCTGATGGGTCAGCGAGGTCGCCGGGCGGCCGAGGAGGCCGCCGATCTTCGTCGGAGAGGACTCGCCCGCCGCCACGGCCGCCAAGACCGAGCTGTAGGCGGCCGTGTCGCGGATGCGTGAATCCTCGTGGACGACGCGGCGGGCTTCGTCGAACAGCGGCATGGACGGGCGCAGCACGTTCCGCGCCATCCAGCCGCCGAGCTGACCGGGATCCTCGGGAACGTGCGGGTCGGGCACGAGTTCCCGGTAGCCGGGCGTACCGCCGATGATGGCACCGTGCGCGAAGGCTGTGGCGGGCGTCCCAATTCCCCAGTACTCGCGCGCGTCGCGGTAGCCGAATGGCCGGACCCGCAACTCCAGCGCGGCCCGGCCGCGCAGCGCCCTGGTCCCGGAGAGCAGGTCCCCCATCACTGAAATTGCCGACCCGCACAGGATCAGGCGGGGCGGCACCGAACCTGTCTCGGCTCCCGGTCCCAGGTTGTCGTACAGGGATTGCACGATGGACGGCAGCCCGGGCGTGTCCTGGCATAGGTAAGGAAACTCATCGAGAACCAGCAGTGCGGGCACACCGGGAGAAGTCCCCGAACGGGAACGCGCAGTCAGTATCTGCGCGGCTGTCCGCAGCGCCTGCTCCCAGTCGCCGAACCCAAACGAGCCAGCCGACAGCCCCGCCCAGGCTGCAAGCGAATCACCGAACCGGCGCAGCGATACCGGCTCCGCCTGCTCGGTCGCCAAGTGATACAGGCCGCCGACCGCACCGGCGAGCCGGCGCAGCAGGTACGACTTGCCCTGCCTGCGCCGCCCGTAGACCACGGCGATCCGCAGGCCCGGAAACGGCGAAAGTGCGAAGTCGGCCAGGTCCGCCCACTCCGTGTCACGGTCGAAAACATCCACGGGCTTGTTCAGCATTCCGGTGCCTTGCCCTCTCTCGCTAGCGCGACTGTACTTATATTAAGTATAATCATGCTAGCGACCGTCCCAGGGCGCGCTGGCTTGGCTCTTTCCGGCAGCCACCATGTCGGCATCCTGCCAGCCTGGGCACGCTGTTACGCGTCCGCGATCTCCCTCAGCTGCCGGAATGCCTCGGCAAGACGGGGTGCAGTCCACGACGCGTTGAGCCCGCTGGGGTTGGGCAGGACCCAGACCCGCGTCCCGGCGAGAGCCTGATCCTGCCGGCCCACCCGGGCATCCGGCCGGCCGAACGCGGTCCGGTACGCGGTCACCCCGACTACCGCCAGCCAGGCCGGGCGCAGCCGGGCCACCTTGGCCCCGAGCATCCGGCCGCCGGCCACCAGCTCGGCTGCGGTCAGCTCGTCCGCCCGGGCGGTGGCGCGGGCCACCACGTTGGTGATGCCCAGGCCGAGCGCCAGCAGCTGCTCCTGATCGTCCGGCCGCAGCAGCCGGGGGGTGAACCCGGCCGCGTGCAGCGCGGGCCAGAACCGGTTCCCGGGCCGGGCGAAGTGCCGGCCGACGGCAGCGGAGTACAGGCCCGGGTTGATCCCGGCGAACAGCACCCGCAGCCCGGGACCGGCCACGTCGGGGATCGTGGCCCCCGCAGCTCTGGCCAGCTCGGCTCGCGTCGGCCGCCTGGCCGGCTCCGGGCCGGTCATCCGAGAACCCCGGCCACGCCGCCGCTGGTCAGCCCGGTCGCGGCCGGGCGCCGTGTTACGTTCACCAGGCAAGGACAACGAGCAAGAAGGCCCGGGGCATGCGGCGGGATATCTTCAGCAGCGAGCACGAGGCGTTCCGCGACATGGTCCGGTCGTTCATCGTCAAGGAGATCGAGCCTTACCACGCGCAGTGGGAGCGGGACGGGGTCGTCTCCCGGGACGTGTGGCTGGCGGCCGGGCGGGCCGGGCTGCTCGGCATCGACGTCGACGAGCGCTACGGCGGCGGGGGCAACCCGGACTACCGGTACTACCTCATCCTGGGTGAGGAACTGGCCCGGGCCAGGGCGCACGGCCCAGCGTTCTCGGTGCATAACGACATCATCGGGCAGTACCTGATCCGGCTGGCCACGCAGCAGCAGCGCGAGCGGTGGCTGCCTGGCTACTGCTCGGGCGAGCTGATCACCGCGATCGCGATGAGCGAGCCGGGAGCCGGCAGCGACCTGCAGGGCATTCTCACCACCGCGGCCCGCGATGGTGACGGCTACGTGTTAAACGGCCAGAAGACCTTCGTCTCCAACGGCCAGCTGGCCGACCTGGTGATCGTGGCGGCGCGCACCGACCCGCAGGCCGGCTACCAGGGCATCAGCCTGCTGGTGGTCGAGCGGGGGATGCCCGGCTTCGAGCGCGGCCGCAACCTGGACAAGGTCGGCCTGCCGGCCCAGGACACCTCCGAGCTGTTCTTCTCCGACGTGCGGGTGCCGGCCGCGAACCTGCTCGGCGCCGAGGGCGGCGGGTTCGTCGCGATGATGCAGAACCTGCCCCGCGAGCGGATCGCGATCGGCGCGGGCGCGCTGGCCGGTGCCGAGCAGGTCTTCGAGGACACGCTGGCGTACTGCAAGCAGCGGCAGGCGTTCGGGCGGCCGATCGGGGCGTTCCAGCACAACCGGTTCGTGCTCGCGGAGATGGCCACCGAGCTGTCGATCGCGCGCGTGTTCACCGACCGGGCGGCCATGGAGCACAATGCCGGGAAGCTGTCGAACTCCGACGCCTCCATGGTCAAGTGGTGGAACACCGAGCTGGGCAACCGCGTCATCGACCGCTGCGTGCAGCTGCACGGCGGCTACGGATACATGCGGGAGTACTCGGTGGCCCGGGCGTTCACCGACGGCCGGGCGCAGACGATCTTCGGCGGCACGACCGAGATCATGAAGGAGATCATCGGCCGCGAGCTGGGTGTCTGAGGAATAGCCGCAAATTGGCCGGGCGCCCGTCGCCGCTGGCCGGGCCTGCGGACGAGTTCTGACTGGCTCAGTCGGCCGGACGCTGGCCGCGGACGATGACCAGGGTGCGGTGCCCGGCTTTCTGGATGACGGCGCGGGTGCCGGCGAAGCCGGCGGCGGCTGCATCCCGGGTGAGATCGTCGGCCTGCGCCCGGGTCAGCCCGTGCGCGGCGTGGCCGTGCGCGCCCGGCCGGGCGAGCCGCTCGGCGAGGAGCATCCGCCCGCCTGGCTCGAGCACGCGGCGGATCTCGCGGAGCCCGGCGGCGCGGTCCTCCCAGTGATGCACCGAGCTGAGCGCCCAGGCCACGGATGCGCTGGCGTCGGCCTGCGGGAGCGCTTCTGCCCGCCCGTCGAGCCAGCTGACCTGGCCGGGACTGCGCAAGCCGCTGATCGCCCTGGCCAGGCGCAGCATGACCGGGTCCGGGTCGACTCCGACAGCCCGGGCACCGCGGCGGGCGGCCAGCCGGGCCGCGGTGCCGGGACCGCAGCCGATGTCGAGGACGCGGTCACCGGAGGTCAGCCCGGCGGCATCCGCGACGGCGCTGGCGGCCCGGCCGCGGCCTGCGGTCATCGAGACGGCGGCCAGGATCTGGTAAGCCCAGCTGAACGGCCCGCCGGGGGAACTCGGAGCGGGCGAGCCGGCCTTTCCGGTCATGAGGATCACCTTGCCTACTGAGTAGCTTAGCTATTAAGCAGCTTAGTCAGTTGCTATGCTTACGCCAATGAGCAGGTTGTCACCGGATGCCCTGGCGGGCGGGCTGCAGCGTTTCGGCCTGGCCCGGGATCAGATGCGCTCCGTCATTGCCCGCGGCGCCGACATGACCGTGACGGAGCTGGACGCCCTGGAGCATCTCGAGGCCGCCGGGCCGCTCACCCAGCGGGACCTGGGCGACCGGCTGTCGCTCACCTCAGGCGCCGTCACCATGCTCGTCGACCGCCTGGAGCGTGCGGGCTGGGTCCGCCGCACGCCGCATCCCAGCGACCGCCGCTATGTCCTTCTCGAGCTCTCCGCGCAGGCGGCCGAGCGCGCGCCGGCCGGCCTGGTCGCCTACCATGCGGCGATCCGCGCGCTGACGGCTGCCGTTCCCGCCGGGGACCGGGAGGTCATCAGCGCTTTCCTCGCGGCAGCCGCCGACGCCGCCGCCCGCGCGGCGGCGGACTGCCGGGCCGCGGGCAGCCCGCCCGCGGCGGCGGGCCTCAGGCCTCGCCGGCCCGGCGCTGGACGAACTCGAAGCCGAACCGGCCCTTCACGCACAGGTGGCCGTGACTGACGTCGTGGTCCAGCGGCGAGGTCACCTTCACGATGCGGTTGTCCTGCACATGCAGTTCCAGGTTGCAGCCGACCCCGCAGTAGGGGCAGATCGTCGTGGTCACGTCCTGCCGGGACTCATCCCAGGTGCCGTCCTGGCGCATCCGGTACTCGCTGGCGGGCATCAGCGCGCCGGTCGGGCACACGCCGATGCAGTTGCCGCAGTAGACGCAGGCCGAGTCGGGCAGGCTGACGTCGAACTCGGTGGAGATGCGCGTCTCGAAGCCCCGGCCGGCCACCGCGATCGCGAACGTGTACTGCGCGTCGGTGCCGCACGCCTCGACGCACTTGTAGCACAGGATGCAGCGTGAGTAGTCGCGGACGTAGGCGTCGTTGTCGGCCTTGACCGGCTGGGCGACGGTCTCGGCCGCGGCACCGTCGGTCGCATGGTGCTCGCCGGCCTGGGCCGCGTCCCGCTGGCCGGCCGGGTGCGGCGGGCCAGGCGGCCCGAACCGCTGCGGGTCCGCGCCGTACTCGTCCATCCAGCGCGCCACCTGCGGGCCGGCCAGGGTCATGTCGGCCGAGGAGGCGAGCAGTTCCAGCACCATGCGACGGCTGGTGCGGACCCGCTCCGAGCCGGTCAGCACGTTCATGCCGGGCTCGGCCTGCCGGGAGCAGGCCGGCACCAGCGTCCGCGAGCCTTCGACCTCCACCACGCACACCCGGCACACGTTCACCGGGGTCAGGGTCTCCAGGTAGCACAGGGTCGGGGTGTCGATGCCCCGCTGCCGGCAGGCCGACAGCAGCGTGCTGCCCTCCGGCACCCGGACGGCCGTGCCGTCGATCGTCAGCTCGATCAGCCGCCGGGGCGGCTCCAGGAACATCGCGCTCACAACGGCTCCTGCTGCCCGTCCGGGCCGTTCGGGCTGCCCGGGGCCGCGCCGATCAGGCCGAGCCGTACCGCCGAGGCGATCGCGCTGGTCGCGGTCTGGCCGAGCCCGCAGATCGACGCGTCCCTGGCCACCGCCGCGATGTCGGCCAGCAGCGTGACCTCCTGCTCCAGCGAGCCGAGCGGCGCGCCGCGGGTCAGCCGGCTCAGCAGCTCCTCCTGCCGGACCGTCCCGACCCGGCACGGCACGCACTGGCCGCAGGACTCGTCCCGGAAGAACTGGGCGATCCGGCGCAAGAGCCCGTTCATCTCTACGGTGTCGTCCAGCACCATGACCACGCCGGACCCGATCGTCGCGCCGATCGGGCGCAGGCTCTCGAACGTCAGCGGGGTGTCCAGGGTTTCCGGGCCGACGAACGACCCGGCGGCGCCGCCGAGCAGCACCGCCCGCAGCGGCCGGCCGCCGGGGATCCCGCCCGCCGCCTCGATCACCTGCCGCAGCGTCACGCCGAACTCGCGCTCGTACAGGCCCGGCCGCGCCACCCGGCCGGAGACGCAGAACAGCCGCGTGCCGGTGGAGGCCGCCGTGCCCGTCTGCGCGAATGCCGCCCCGCCGAGCCGCAGGATCTCCAGCACGCACAGCAGGGTCTCGACGTTGTTGACAGCGGTCGGCATGCCGAACAGCCCGGCCTGCGCAGGGAACGGCGGCTTGTTGCGCGGCTCGGCGCGCTTGCCCTCGATCGAGTTGCACAGCGCGGTCTCCTCGCCCGCGATGTAGGCCCCGGCACCGCGCCGGACTTCCACGTCGAAGGCGAAGCTGCAGCCCATCACGTCCGGGCCGAGCAGGCCGCGGGCCCGGGCCTGGCCGACGGCGTCCCGCAGTCGCTGCTCGGCCAGCGGGTACTCGCCGCGCACGTAGATGTAGCCCTGCTCGGCGCCGCAGGCGAAGCCCGTGATCGTGAACGCTTCGATCAGGGCGAACGGGTCGTGTTCCAGCAGCACGCGGTCCTTGAAGGTGCCCGGCTCGGACTCGTCGGCGTTGCAGATCACGTAATGCGGCCGGACCGGGTTCTGCGCGGCCGCCTCCCACTTCACCGCGGTGGGGAAGGCGGCGCCGCCCCGGCCGAGCAGCTTGGCGTCCTTTACCTCGCCGATCACCGCCCGCGGGCCGAGCGCCGCCGCGCGGCGCAGCATCTGGTATCCGTCGGCGGCCCGGTAGGAATCCAGCGACGCCGGGTCGACGACCCCGATCCGGCGCAGCAGCCGGATGGCGGCGTCCTCCGGCAGCGGCCCGAGTACGCCCAGGGATCCCGCGGCGGCTGCGGCCCGCGCGCCATTCGGCCGGGCTGCGCCGTCCGGCTGGGGCGCGCCGTCCGGCTGGGGCGCGCCGTTCAGCCGACCTGCGCCGTTTGGCTGCGCCGTGCCGTCCGGGGCCAGAAGCTGCTCGAGCCGGGCCGCTGCGAGGACCACCCGGCCGGCCCGGCCGCCGGGCGCTGCCCGGTCCGCCGGGCTGCCGCCGTCGGCACTGTCGGCACCGTCAGTGCCGTGCGCAGCGCTGTCCGGGCCGGCGCGCTGGATCATCGCCGCCGGGGCGCGGTCGCACTGGCCCAGGCACGGGCTGCGCTGCCAGGTAATGCCGTCCGCCCCTTCGCCGCCTTCCGGGCCGAGCCGGCGTGCCAGCTGCGCGCACAGTTCCTGCCCGCCGCCGATCCGGCAGGCCACGTCGTCGCAGGCGTGGATGACCGTGCGGGGGGAGCGGGCCAGCCGCAGCAGGGCATAGAACGAGGCGACGCCGTAGGCCTCGGCCGGCGGCACGGTCAGCCGGGTGCAGATGTAGTCCAGCGCGCCCGGGCTGATCCAGCCGATCTGGTCCTGCACCGAGTGCAGCACCGGCAGCAGCAGGTGGCGCCGGCCCCGGGCTGCCGCGTAGCCGCCGAGGGCGATGCGCCCGTCTGCGATCTCACGGCGGCCGCCTTCCCAGCCCGACTCCGGCGGCCCGAGCACGCCGTCGACCGCGTCCCGCTCCGCGTCAGTGGCGGGGGCCGAGACCCCGAGCCGCAGGTCCACTAGGCCTCCGCTCTCGCCTGCTGCGCCTGGCCCGCGGTCGTCGGTGAGAGCTTCCGCACGCTGATCGCGGTGGCCTTGAACTCGGCCGTGCCGGACTTCGGATCCCAGTTGTCGGCGATGAGGATGTTGGTGGCGACCTGCTCGGGGAAATGCAGCGTCATGAACGCCAGCCCCGGCCGCAGGCTCAGGTCGATGTGCACCGGCGCCTGCACGCAGCCGCGGCGAGACGCGACTTCGGCCGTCTCGCCCTCGGCCAGGCCGAGCCGGCCGGCGTCCTCCGGGGCCAGGTTGATGGTTTCCGGCCGCCGGATGGGCGTGGCGTACTTTCCCGTCTGCACCCCGGTGTTGAAGGAGTCCAGCCGGCGCCCGGTGGTGAGCCGGAGCGGGAACTCCGGCGAGAGCCGGTCGACCGGCGGGTCGTGCTGCACCGCGTGGAACGGCGCGGGCGCGCCGCGCTCGGCCGGGTCGCCGGCCCACAGCCGCTCGTGCAGGAACAGGGTCCCGGGGTCCTGCTCGTCGCGGCACGGCCACTGGATCCCGCCGAGGGCCGCCAGCCGCTGGTAGCTCATCCCGGCGTGCATGGGCGACAGCGAGCGCAGCTCGTCCCAGACCTGCTCGGCCGTGCGGGAGGGCCAGTCCGCGCCGAGCCGCCGGGCGAGCGCGCAGATGATCTCGATGTCGTCGCGCGCGCCGTCCGGCGGCTCCAGTGCCTTGCGCACCCGCTGCACCCGGCGCTCGCTGGAGGTCACAGTGCCCTCCGCCTCGCACCAGGTCGCGGTGGCCGGCAGCACGACGTGGGCCAGTTCCGCGGTGTCAGTCAGGAAGATGTCCTGCACCACCAGGTGGTCCAGGCCGGACAGCAGCCCCCGGGTGCGGTAGGTATCGGCTTCCGACCGCGCCGGGTTCTCGCCGATGATGTAGGCGGCGGTGAGGTCGCCGCTTTCCATTGCGTCGAACATCTGCGACAGGTGCAAGCCACGCTCGGGCGGCAGCGGCGTGCCCCAGGCCGCCTCGAACCTGGCCCGGGCCGCGAGATCGGTCTCGACGTCCTGGAAGCCGGGCAGCTTGTTCGGGATCGCGCCCATGTCGCCGCCGCCCTGCACGTTGTTCTGCCCGCGCAGCGGGACCAGCCCGGAACCGTACCGGCCGACGTGCCCGGTGAGCAGCGCCAGGTTGATCAGCGCGAGCACGTTGTCGACGGCGTTGTGATGCTCAGTGATCCCCAGCGTCCAGCAGATCTGCGCCCGGTCGGCGCGCGCGTAATCGTGCGCCAGCCGCCGGATGACGTCGGCCGGCACGCCGGTGTCCTGCTCGGCCTGGGCGAGGGTGTACGGCTCGACCGCGGCGGCGTACGCGTCGAACCCGGTGGTGGCCCGGCGGATGAACTCCTTGTTCGCCAGCCCGGCGTGGATGATCTCCCGGCCGAGGGCGTTGGCCAGAGCGATGTCCGAGCCGACGTCGATGCCCAGCCAGGCGTCCGCCCACTGAGCCGTGGAACTGCGCCGCGGGTCCACCGCGTACATCCGGGCGCCGCGGCGCAGCGCCGTCAGCACGTGGTGGAAGAAGATCGGGTGTGCTTCGCGCGCGTTCGAGCCCCACATGACCAGGAGGTCGGCGTCCTCCGCCTCCCGGTAGGAACAGGTGCCGCCGCCGGCACCGAAGACAGCCGCCAGACCGACGACGCTAGGAGCGTGTCAAGTGCGGTTGCAGGAGTCGATGTTGTTACTGCCGAGCACCGAGCGGACGAACTTCTGGGCGATGAAGTTCATCTCGTTCGTGGCCTTGGAGCAGCTGAACATCCCGAACGTCCGGGTCGCGTCCTGCTCCCGCGCCACCGCGAAGCCCGCCGCCGCCCGGTCCAGTGCCTCGTCCCATGACGCCGGCCGCAGGACCCCGTTGTCGCGGACCAGTGGCTGGGTCAGCCGTACCTGCTTGCTCATCGCGCACCCTCCACAGGCAGTCGCTGACGATGGCTTGAGAGTACGCCGGGCGGCCAGACAGCGTCTATGGCAGC
>JBKQSL010000461.1:0-9833 GCA_052143655.1 Streptosporangiaceae bacterium
ACAAGACGCAGGTCGCGCTCGTTGGCGGCAAGGGCGCGCACCTGGGGGAGCTTTCGCGGATCGAAGGCATTCGCGTGCCGGCTGGCTTTTGCGTGACGACGGACGCCTTCCGGCGGATCATGACAACGGTGCCCTGGATCGACGACCAGCTCGATCGGCTGTCGCGCCTGGACCCCGACGACCGGCAGGCGATCCGCACGCTCACTGCGGAGATCCGCCGGAGCCTTGAGGGGATCGCCATCCCTGACGATCTGGCGGCGCCGATCACCCGCTCGGTCACCCGGCTTGGCGGGCAAGCTGCCTACGCCGTCCGATCCAGCGCGACGGCGGAGGACTTGCCGACGGCCTCCTTCGCGGGCCAGCAGGAGACGTACCTGAACGTCGTGGGGTTGGCTGCGATCCTCCAGCACGTCAGCCGATGCTGGGCCGCCCTGTTCACCGAGCGGGCCGTGACCTACCGCCTGCGGAACGGTTTCGGCCACCGGAAGGTCCACATGGCCGTGGTCGTGCAGCAGATGCTCTTCCCGCAGGCGGCCGGCATCCTCTTCACGGCCGACCCCGTCACCTCCAACCGGAAGGTCGTCTCCATCGAGGCCAGCTTCGGCCTCGGCGAGGCCCTGGTAGCCGGCCTGGTGAACGCGGACCTCTACAAGGTGCGGGACGGTGACGTTGTCGCCAGGGCAGTCGCCACCAAACAGCTCGCCATCCACGCCTGGCCTGCAGGCGGAACTCAGGAACTGGCGATCGAGCCAGAGAGCCAGGAGCAGCCAGCACTGACCGATGCGCAGATCGTGCGGCTCGCTCAGCTGGGTCGGCGGATCGAAGCGCACTTCGGCCACCCCCAGGACATCGAATGGTGCCTGGTCGACGATGGGTTCCAGATTGTCCAGAGTCGGCCGATCACCACGCTGTTCCCCATCCCCGCGACCAGCGATCAAGGGAACCACGTCTACGTTTCGGTCGGTCATCAGCAGATGATGACCGACCCCATGAAGCCCCTGGGGCTCTCCCTGTGGCAGCTGACGACCCCGCGGCCCATGTCCGAGGCCGGCGGGAGACTGTTCGTCGACGTCACCCAGGCGCTGGGTTCGCCAAGGAGTCGCGCAGGCCTCCTGAAGGCCCTGGGGAGATCCGATCCGCTGATCGGGGACGCGCTGCAGAGCATCCTCGAACGCGGCGACTTCATTCCGGCTCTCCCGGACGAGGGCCTGGGCAGGACGCCGGCTGACAGCGCGCCCGCTCCGATCGAGACCGATCCGGCCATCGTCGCCGGGCTGGTCGAACGCAGCCAGGCCTCCATCGCCACGTTGAAGCGCGACATCCGGACGAAGTCCGGGTCGGCGCTGCTCGACTTCATCCTTGCGGACATCCAGGAGCTGAAGCGGATCCTGTTCGATCCGCAAAGCCTCCAGGTGATCGTGGCGGCGATGCAGGCCGCCTGGCGGCTCGACGAGCAGCTGCAGGCGTGGCTGGGCGAGAAGAACGCGGTCGACACGCTCACGCAGTCCGTCCCCCGCAACGTCACGTCGGGAATGGGGCTGGCGCTCCTGGACGTCGCGGACGTGATCCGCCCGCATCCGGACGTGGTGGCATTCCTGCAGCACGTCGAGGACGAGAACTTCCTGGACGAGCTACCCACGCTCGCGGGCGGGCGCGGCGCCCGAGACGCCATCCAGGCATACCTCGACAAGTACGGCATGCGCTGCGTCGGCGAGATCGACATCACGAAGCCACGTTGGAGCGAACGCCCTACCACGCTCGTGCCCATGATCCTCGGCAACGTCAAGAACTTCGAGCCGGGCGCCGGCAAGCGGCGCTTCGAGCAAGGCCGGCAGAAGGCCTGGAAGAAGGAGCAGGAACTGCTGACGCGCTTGCCGGCATTGCCGGACGGGGAGCGGAAGGCCGAAGAGGCCAAGCGGATGATCGACCGGATCCGGGCCTTCATCGGGTACCGGGAGTATCCGAAGTACCACATGATCAGCCGCTACTTCGTCTACAAGCAGGCCTTGCTGAATGACGCCGAGCGTCTCGCGCAAGCCCACGTACTTCGTGAAAGGGAAGACATCTTCTACCTCACGTTCCGGGAACTCCACGACATCGTGCGCACGAACCGGGTGGATGACCAGCTCATCCGTCAGCGCAAGGACGCGTTCAGGTCGTATCAAGCGCTCACACCGCCCAGGGTGCTCACCTCGGATGGCGAGGCCGTCGCCGGCACGTACCGACGCGTCGATGTCCCGGCCGGCGCGCTGACCGGCCTGCCCGTCTCCGCCGGGACCGTCGAGGGACGGGCTCGCGTCATCCTGGACATGGCCGAGGCCGATCTCGAAGCGGGCGACATCCTGGTCACCGCCTACACGGACCCCAGCTGGACGCCTGCGTTCGTCGCGATCAAGGGCTTGGTGACGGAGGTGGGGGGCCTGATGACCCATGGCGCGGTGATCGCACGGGAGTACGGCCTGCCGGCCGTCGTGGGGGTGGAGCATGCCACCCGGCTGATCCGGGATGGGCAGCGGATCCGCGTGCATGGAGCGGACGGGTACATCGAGATCCTGCATTAGGCGACCACTGATCAAGCCCGGCTTTTCATCAAGCTAGTGCCGTGTGCCGTGCCAGGCAACGTTTGCTCGGGTCGAACGCTGCGGAGCCAAAGATCCAAGCCGCGGCGAACGCCGAATCGGCGCTTGTCGCTGATTCAGCGAAGGGTACTTACGGAGGGTGGCCTGGCGGGTCATAACGCGGACATGCCCGAGCTTGACCCGGCAGCTGTCATCGAGGCGGTGGCCCGCGACCCCCGGCTGCGAGCGTTCACCGGCCACGGCAGGATCGAGACCCTGCCGGCCCACCACTTGTAGCATCGGTACCCTGCGCGGTGGCCCTATCCTGCCGCTTTGCCAACCTCTTGAGATACCGGTCGGGCAGTTCTTCTGCCGGGGTCATCCGCGAAGGCGGCTCGGCAGAAGGTGCTCGCGATGCTCCGGGAGAACCTTGAGCGTTGCTAGCTCCGCCTGCCGCTCTCGGGGGTGCTGGCGCTGACGCCGGGAAGATCGGCGAAGCGGGCCTTGGCGTCGAATGTGAGGACGACGCGGTCGGTCTGCAGGGCATGAGCGGCGATGATCAGGTCATGCGCGCCACGGGGGGTGCCAGCCCGGCGTGAGTGCGCGATGAGCCTGGCGTGGCAGGCTGCCGTGGTCTCGGTGTAGTCGAGGACGTCGACTGCCGTGGCGATGGCGGCGAGTGCGCGGGCCCGGTCGGCGGCCCGGCCGGGGTTATCGGCAAGCTCGATGCCGACGCGGTACTCAGCGATCGACACCGCTGCGACGGCGAGCTCGTCAGCGTCCAGCGCGTCGCGGTCGATTGTGCCGCGCTCGTAGGCGATCAGGACGTTCGTATCAAGGATCAGGCGCCGACCCACGGATCGTTCCCGTCGTTTGTGACCAGGGCCACTGCGTCCGCGATGTCGGTGGCGAAACGGTCATCGGGAGGCGGGACATCTTCCAGCGCGGCCCGAAGGCCGGCTCCAGTGCGGGGCCGGGCTGGCCGCATCTCCGCGACCGCATGGTGCCCGCGGGTGATCGTCACTGTCTCACCGTGCTCGATCGCATCGAGGAGGGCGGAGAAGTTCCGAGAGGCCTCAGTGGCTGTCATGGTCCTCATGTCAGCATTGTATCTGATTATCAGATTGTCGTAGCTGGCCCGCACGATCAGGCGAGCAGGTTATGCCGGTGAATCGGCCGGCAGTCCTGCTGCGGTTGCGGCGTCCAGCAGTCGCTTGTCGTAGGTGACGAATGAGGTCAGGCTGGGCCGGATGGTGAGGGCGGTGCCCAGGTGGATGGCGTCCAGGGAACGGACCGTGACGGGCCTGACGGTCCGGGCCAGGATGCGGACGCCGGGGCTCAGGTCGATCAGGCCGATCTGGTCCAGCACGGGATGCAGCCGGGTTACCGCCTCCGGCGCGTACCGGGCCAGGGCTCGGAACGACTCGATCTCCACCAGGACGGAGCTGATCCACCCGGTTTCGGCTCGCTCGTCCAGCCAGGCCCGCAGCGCCGGGGACTCCGGCTCTGCGTGGACCAGCTTGACGACGGCGGCCGAGTCCAGGTAGATCATCAGCGCTCGTCGCCCCGGTCGCGTGCTAGCTTGGCTGCGACGTCTATGCCATCGGGCTCGCCGATGTCCATCGTCAGGACGGCGCGGCGCAGTTGCGCGGCACGTTCGCGGCGCTCGGCAGCCTGGATCACCGCCTGCCGGATAGCCGCGGATCGCGACATGCCCTCGCCGGTCAGCACGTCGAGGGCATGCTCGGTCTCTTCGTCGGTCCGGATCGTGATTGTCTCAGCCATACCACGAGCATAAGACAGGATGTCTTACACTGGCAAGCTGGCGCCGCAGGCCAGAGCGGGCGGGCTGGCGGGCTGAGCACGTCTCACCGCCGGCACGTTCAGCGGAGCACCTTCCTGGCTCGTGACCTGCTCAAACGCATTGGGAGCCTGGGATCAGCTTTGCGCCGGGGCGCCGCAGCACTTCTTGAACTTCTTCCCGCTTCCGCACGGGCAGGGCTGGTTCCGCCCGGTCTTACCGGCTGGGTGCTGCTTCGCGGTGCGCGGCTCGCCGGCCTGGGCGCTCTCCGCCCAGGCCGTGACGCGCGGTACTCGCCGCCCGGCGCGCTGCTGTGCCTGTTCCGCCTGTTGCCGGAGTTCCCGGGCCTCGTCTGGCCGGCCGGTCTTCTCGCAGATGAGCGCCAGCCGTCCCGCGATGTGCTCGGCTTCCCGGACTCCGGGAACGGCGTAGCCGCGGTGCAGGATTTCTTCCGCCTGCGGATAATCCTGTGTCTTGTCGGGGCCGAACGGCGTGTAGCAGTCTGCCCAGCCGATCCATCCCCATCCCCAGGCCGGGTCTTCTTCCAGCCACGACTGATACAGCTCGTCCGCTGTCTCCTGCTGTCCTGTCTCGAAGTACGAGTCGGCCAGCGCTCTGCGGAAGTTCCGGGTGGTCAGCCCGTCTTCGCGGGGAAACCTCCGGAGCCATTCAGCGGCCATCTCAAGCCGTGCCATGCGCAGCTCCGGGTCATGCTCCCCGCCATTCTGCAGCGCCATTTCGAGGTCCTGGCACCAATTGAACAAGGACTGCGTCATCGGGAAGCGGTCGTCGAACTCTCTGATCGACCTGGCACTGACGGCGTCGCACAGCCGCAGCACGTCCGACCAGGCATCGAACCAGATCCTGCCGCTCGCGACGAAATCGTTGCGCTGATCGGCTTCGTAACCCGCCTGCACCTTGTCATCGAGCAATTCCAGGCACACCTTGTCCGGCCACCAGCGCTCCCAGAGCGCGACCAGGCAGATCCATGCCCAGTCAGCGTCCCAGCCGTGAAGCCTGAGCCGTTCGCTGACGACTTCCTCGGCCGACAGCGCCCCCTCGCACAGCTTCGCCAGCTTCTCCCGGTCCGCGTCCACGCCGAGGCCGCGGAGCTTCACGAGCAGGTCCTCGTCGCCCATGCTGGCGGTGTGCGACCGCAGCGGCCTCGCGTTCTGCTCCAGTTGGCGGCGGATGGCCTCATCGCTGAGGGCTTCCTTCGATACGATCCTGTCGAGAGTGACCCAGGACAACTCCACGCTGGTCAACGAGGGAAGCCCGCTTCGTCGAGGCGGCTCTGCAGGCCGGGCCTGGTGGGGTACCGGGCGCGCAGATCCAGCATGCGCTTCTTGAGCGCCGCGGTCCCGGCCTCGCCTTGGCGTTCGGCGAGCGCCCGCAGGTCGCGCAGCAGGGCCACGGCTCGGTCGTATTCGCTGGTCTTCTTGGTCGCGATCATGTCATCGACCTGCTTCCATGCGGCTTCTCCCGTTGCCGCGAGGTCGTCGAGGCGCTTGGCGTACGCCGCCGCCTTGGCGGCGGCTTTGCGTGCCTGCGCCTCGCGGCACCGCTGTTCCTCGGCCTTCTTCCGCTCCTCCGCCCGGGTCTCTGCCGCTTCCAGCAGTTCCGCGACCGTCCGACCCGGGCTGGAGTGACTGGCCGGTCCTGCAGCATCCGCGCGGAAGCGCCGCAGCAACAGTGCCTGCACTGGCGCGCCTTCGCCGTCGGCGACCATCGTCAGGAACGAGTCCTTCTCCGTCGCGGGGAGCAAGGCGATCCATCCGGCCAGCCCGTCGTCCGACGGCTCTTCGGCGGGCGGGCTTGCTCCGGCCGCTACGGCTATCAGGTCCTCGTCGATCTCCAGGAAATCAGCGATGGCCTGGAGCGGCGCGCTGAGATTACCCAGGCCCGCCGGGACCGGCGGCTCGATCTCGTCTTCGTTATCTTCGTCGTCCTCGTCGAGCCACTGGACCGACAGCAGCCAGGCGAGGTACAGCAGCCGAAGGTCCCCGGCGGCCAAGTCAGACCGGGCCTGCACCATCGTCCCGAGCTGACCGTCACCTTCTACCCAGTCGCCGTCGGGGTCGCGATCCAGGTACAGGCTGATGATCACGTGATCGTCGGTCACGATCACGGATGCGGCGTCCGTATGGCAATACTTTCTGGCGGCTTCGGCGTCGAGAAGGGCGCGCGGGAAGCGGAACATCAGCCGACGCGTGCCCCAGTTCGCTAGGTAACAGAACGCGTCGAAGTAGCGTTCCATCAGCTTCTCAGGGTTGCCGCGGAAGTCGCCGTAGTTGTACTCGTTGACGAACCTGGTGGCGGTTATCTCCGCGCGACTTGACAGTTTCCGCAGCTCAGAACGCTGCTCGTGGGTGAGCGGTTTGTCGAGCGCGAGGAATTCGTAGTACTGGTACTCACTCACGCGAACCTCGCCCAGTGCCGGTATGCGGCGATCCACTCGGCGCCCTTCGGCGGCGGCTCGGGCAGCGGCAGGTCAAGGATATGGATCGCCTGGTGGTGGCCGTCACGGACGCAGTCGGCCACGATGCCCGCTGCCGTCTGGGTGACGCCTTTGACGATTACCGTGACGCCCAGGATCGTGGTCTCGAAGGGCATCTCCAGCTTGTCCTCGATCATTACGGCGAAGCCGCTAAGTTGCTCGTCGTCGCCGTAAGCGTCGATCGTGGCCTCTTCGACCAGGGCGTCCAGTTCTTCCTCGCCCAGTTCCTCCACGCGCCACAGCCTAGGTAGAAGACCACCGAGCCCGCTCCCTATCGGCCGATTTGAGTGCGGCATGGCATATTTTGCGGTCGTTCTGGCTCTTGCGGGCATGGCGACATGGCCTCCTCCTAGCCCGTGACCTGATCAAGTTGTTGATCGTGGTCGGGGCTACATGAAGTTGGCGGCCCGGGTGTCAGCAGCGGGGATCGTGCCGAGGCTGGCCATCGCCGTCATCGCCTGCAGGCCGGGGGCCCGGATCAAGTTCGCCCCACTTGCCCACGCTCCATCAGCTGCTACGGGCTTAGCGCTCGGCCGCCTTACCCTGTAGGCGAGCCAAAGCGGATGACGTTGCCATCTGGGTCGACAATGGTGCCTTCGTGCTGGCCCCATTCTGTGTCCTGTGGTGAGTGAACCTCGACGCCTGCGGAGCGCCACGCCGCCGCCAGGCCGTCGGCATCGTCGACGAAGAGGTACGCCGAGGGTGTGCCTGCGTCGATGCGGGCACGCTGGCCGACACCGGGGCGCTGCATCCCACCTGGACGCACGGCTCGCTCGTCCGCCGCGCCCTGTCCGGGGTGACGCGAGCCGAGCTCGTACGGACGGCTTTGCCGTCATGGGCCGGCCGCCAGCCGCCGTGCTCC
Organism: Streptosporangiaceae bacterium; assembly: GCA_052143655.1. Classification (GTDB taxonomy): domain Bacteria; phylum Actinomycetota; class Actinomycetes; order Streptosporangiales; family Streptosporangiaceae; genus CAVSUR01. Next base: position 7,719 of record JBKQSL010000461.1, read on the forward strand.
CGGACATGACCGGCGACGACATCCGGCGCGCCGCGCGCGCCGAGCTGTGCGGCTACTGGGCGTGGGCTGCGCGCTGGCCGCTGCTGTGGCTGAGCACGGTGATCGCCGACCTCGGGCTGACGTCCATGGCCCGCGGCCGCCACGCCCTCGACACGGGCCAGCTCCTGACCAAGACGCAGGCCATCGAGCAGGCGCACGCGCCAGCCTGGCTGAAAGACCAGCTCCGCGCCCGCAGGCTAGGCGGCCACGTCGCCTCGCCCCGGACCCGGACAGCGCTGACCGCCTGGCGGGACGCACGCAGAACCGCGGCCGCAGCACGCCGCCGGGCCCTGCACTGAACGCATGCGCGGTCAGCCGACGATGAAGTCCCGGCCGCGCTCGTTGATTGCCGTCGCCGCCGACAAGGCGCCGGGCTAGCGGCGGCCGGTCATGGTCCAGCCGTTCCCGTCATTCATGCCGGACGCGCCGCGTGCTAGCTGCCGTACTCGTCGTGCCGGCGCCACCACATGCCGGTTTCGTTGCGGCCGAGTGGCGCGCGGTCGAGCCACTGGTACATGCCCCACAGGCCGTCCAGCCCGCGAGCGTACGCCGAGTAGGTGTGGTAAACGGTGCCATCCTGCCGGGCGAAAGCGCTCATTCCAGGTCCTTCACGCCGGTAGGTCTGCCAGTCCGTGCCGACGATCGACTCGCTGAAGGCGTCGCGGGAGGCCTCTTCGCCAGCCGCCGGCCGCAGGTCCTCCGCACCGAAGTTGTACGCAACGGCTCCCGCCTCCCACTCCTCCTTGGTGTGTGCCACCCCGAAGTCGACGTTGAAGTCACTGCCGTAAGAGGACGCCCACGGGAAGCTCCAGCCCATCCGCCGCCGGTATGCGCGGAGCTTGGCGAGTGGGGCCCGCGACACCGCGCAGAGCGCGACGTCGTGGTTGGCGAGGTGGACCGCGAAGCCGTTGAAGCCGTCGGCGATCGCCGAGCAGGACGGGCATCCGGCGGTGTAGTCGGGTCCGAACATGAAGTGGTAGACAAGCAGTTGCGAGCGCCCGTGGAACAGATCGGCCAGGGACGCCGGGCCCTGGTCGGTCTCGAAGCGATAGTCCTTGTCGACCCTGACCCAGGGCAGCTCCTGGCGCCGCCGGGACACCTCGTCGCCGCGCCGGGTCAGATCCTTCTCCGCATCGAGCAGCTCCAGCCGCGCGGCAAGCCACTGTTCGCGTGTTCCGGTCTTGTGACTGGTCATTGGCTGTCTCCTTTTTTCTTGTCTTCCGCTTTTCTTGTCTTCCGCGTCACATCGCTGCTGGTGGCGAAGAACCCGTGAGCCCGGCGGCGATCTGCGTCACGCGGACCCGCGGGCATGCTGGTCGAGGTGGTCTTTCAGTGCGTCGAGCGGGCCGTCCCAGTCGCGTGCCAGAGCAGCCAGGAACTGCTGCGCCACTTGCATCGGCGCCGACCGCAGCCGGTACCGCACCCGGCGCCGCTCGCCTGGTTCGGCCGTCACCAGGCCAGCCTCGGCCAGCAGCGCCAGGTGCTTGGCGATTGCCTGACGAGTGATCGGCAGTCCGCTGGCCAGGTCCGTGGCGGTAGCCGGCCCTCCCGAGGCCAGCGCGGCCAGGATGGCCCGCCGGCTCGGGTCGGCCAGGGCGGCGAAGACCTGCTCGGCGATTGCCTCGATGTCAGGCGGCGGCATCGAGGTAGTCGGCGAGCTCGCCCAGTTCGCTCGCCCACCCTCGGGTGTTGCCGTCGTAGGCCGTGCGGCGGGCGTCCTCGGGAAGCTGCGCGAAGCCGGACTCAACCACGGTCAGCCGCGTGCCCGCACCATCCGGCTCCAGCGTGAACTCCACGTAGGTGCGGCGCGGATCGTCCTCGGGCAGCCCGTAGATGTGCCAGGTGAAGCCGAACACCGCCGGCTCCTCCACCCGTTCCACCCGCATGTCAGCGGTGTGGCCGCTGTCCCATCTCATCGAGGCCGAGCCGCCCGGGCGCAGGTCAATCTTCGCCTCGTTGCCGAACCAGGCACTCAGTCCCCCGGCCGTGGTGAGCGCCGCCCATACCGTGGCCGGCGGGTGAGCGATCTCGACGGTTCGCTCGATGCGATCAGGGAAAGCCACGGCCGCCTCCATT
>JBKQSL010000462.1:0-5850 GCA_052143655.1 Streptosporangiaceae bacterium
GGACACGGTTTACCAGCTTCCCGTCCCCGCTGACCAATGCCCTTAACTTCACACCAGGCCATTGGCGGGGGATACGGAAGAGGCCTTGGCCCATTCTGGCCAGGACTTCCGTCACGAAAACCAAGAGCTCGAAAGACAGGGCCCGGGTCAAAGTCGGTAGATGGGCATATTGGGCAATGGCGTTGCCTTAAGCATGTGCAGGTGTGCCATTGTGTGACGTACGTCACCATGCGCGCCAAGGCAGCCGCCGCGACGTAGGGCGACCGCCCGAAGGAAGCGGCGGCGCTGCCGCCGCCAGCAGTGGCGGAATCTCATAGGCGCGAGCCGCTGACTGCGGGTGCTGCGCCGGATCTGCTGCCCGGTGCCTCGCGGCTTGCGGCGGAGCGCGGCGGAGGCCGTCCGGCTGGCGCGCGCCGACGGTGTGCCCTTGAAGCCATAGAGAAAGTTGTCGCAGGCTAAGGGCGAGTGGTTCACGAGCAGGCGGACGATCAGCCGCGCCCTGAACTGACATGACACAGCACCAGACGCCGATTCGGGCGCCTATCGGGCACGATCAAGCGCGTCAACGGCACAAACACTCGGCGGCAGATTGACTCTTCTGCGCGGTGTCCGGGTTCATGCTGTACGAGCCGCGGGTCGCGCAGATCGGCGGGAATGGGCGCCTTGCCGGGGAGATTCTGGTTACGCAACGTGAGCCGGATGCGGGACCCATCTCTCCCGACTCCAGGTCAGGTCGTTGCCGTCACGGCCTTGATGATGATGGCGCAGAGGTCGTGCCAGGTGATCGACAACGGAACAGAGGCGGATTATTGCTTATGCCAGGGCCAGCGCCCGGACCTGTGGCGTCCGATCTCCCGGCAAAGGAGGTACCGCGCCGCTAGGATCACCGCGCCGGTGCCTATCGGCCTCGACAAGAGGAGAATCCAATGCTGTCTGATGCCAGCCTTCCCTGCCGTGCAGCGACCTGGAACGAGCCAAGTCGTTTTACGCAGATAAGCTCGGGCTCACGCCGGCCAGCGAGCAGTCGGCCGGGGCCTTCTACGAGGGACGCGACGGGACCAGGTTCATCCTGTTCCCCAGCAGCGGCAGCGCGTCCGGCTCGCACAGTCAGATGGGCTTCATGGTCGCCGACATCGACGCTGAAGTCCGCGACCTCAGGCAGCGGGGCGTGCAGTTCGCGCAGTATGACTTCTCCGGCTTCGACAAGCATCGCCGATGCGGGCGGGGTCCGCGCGGCCTGGTTCAAGGACAGCGAGGGCAACCTGCTGGGACTCGTCCAGCAGGCGTAGCCGCCGTCACCCGGACCACGATCCGGCGCTTTCCGCATCGCCGCTTACCGGCCCGGCCGGTTCCTGCTGCCGGATTGCCGTTCTTCACACCCACCTGCCCCTACCCTCGGCGGCAGGGCCGCGCATCCCGGAGCCGAGTTCCCCTCTGCCTGGCGCGCAGATCAAACACTTATGCGCGCGAAACGGTGCCCGACCGGAGTCGCGGCCGGTAGCACCGAACGGCGGGAGTGGGCGCTCCGAAGACATCGCGGCAGGGTCACGGAGTGTGACGGACTCGCGGGAGCCAAAGGCGCCGGAGCGCCGAATATGGATTCCTATGGGTCTGGTCGACTTATGCAGGACGGGGCGTACATATCGGCCCTTCGGTGCGGGGCATGTGGTCTGGCGGGTCGTCCTCGAAAGCGCGGCTGAGATCCTCGTCCGGTGATGACGTGGCGCATGCGCTTCGGCATTGACCGCATCCATGACTGTCGCGCGGGCCGTGTGGCTCAAAGAGCGTCGGCGCGCGCGGCTGATCGGGCGCAGCAATCGCGGCATCTGACCTTTCGGACATGACAATCACGCGGTGTGCGGCGAGCGGCGCGGCAGCCTGCTGGGACGGGATCCCATGGACCTCCTGCAGCCACTCGATGCCCTCGCTGTGAAAGCCGACGATGCGCCGTGCGGCGGCCCGAAGCGGCCCTCGGGCTGGTCCGGACAGCGACCAGGCGCGGTCCTCGCGCCTGCTGGCCACCGCGACCAGCACGGCCGCGAGGATCGGCACGCTCAGCACGGTTGCACCCATGACGACCAGCACCAGCACCATGACCTTCGCCTCCCGCTGAACCCCGCCTCGCTGAGCCGCTGTCGCGCGGTCCGGCTGGGGGGTAACTAGGACGCTAGGCACTAAGGCCCGGAGTCACCATGAAGGAAGGCCACAGGAGCACCCACAGGTTGTGCGGTGGTCTGCACGCAGGTATGACCCGGCGGCGAACTGTAATCTGCCGGCGCCGCGGTCCGCTAGCCGAGCGAGCCGATCTGGCGGTCTATCTGAAGCGCGCGGTTCTCCGCCATGATGTCCCGGCTCGAACAGCGCCGCGGCACTGCTCAAGTACGAGGCCGCCGGCCCCGAGATCACGCCTCGTGGGTGGTGGCCGCGTGGCGGTTGAGAGCGGCACAGAACAGCCGGTTAGCGGCGCAGTACAGCCGGTTAGGTGCCGGGCGGGACTCTGCCGAGGGCGAGGTCGATGGCCTGGTCGAGGCTGAGCGCCATGCCGCAGGCGGAGGCCCGCTGGACCTGCTCATCGCCTAGGGCCGCACGTGCCTGGCCGAGGCTTTCCCGGCGGTAGCGGTCATCCAGCCCTTCCCACTGAACTCCCGTCTGGTCGCACAGGGCCTGCCCGGCGCCGTGCAGGACCGCTGCCCGGTGCCAGTCACCCAGGTCGGTGGCCAGCGACGCCAGGCCGTTGATGGCGCTGCCGATGCCTCTCTTGCTGCCGATCCGGCGGCTGGTCCGGAGGGCTTCCTCGAATCTGGACCGGGCCCCGTCGAGGTCGTGTTCGGCCCGCAGTACCCAGCCCAGGTTCTCTGACTCGATGGGGTGCGGGTCGCCGATTGCCTCGCCGGCTCGTATGGCGGCTTCCAGGTGAGCCCGGGCAGCTGGGATGTCGCCCATCCCCAGGGCAGCCCAGCCGGCATTGTTGTGCAGAGTTCGCTTGGTTGTGACGTCGCCGGAACGCTCGGTGCAGGCGATGGCCTCGGCGTACAGCGGCCCGGACGCCGCCGCGCCGACGGCCCAGGCGTGCACCATCAGGCACATGCCGAGCAGCACGTCGTCGCCGAGTTGGCGTGCCCGCCCGACCGCCTCCTGTGCCAGCGGCCGCGCTCGCTCCAGCTCGCCGGCCCAGATATATGCCCAGCCCAGCACGCCGTGGGACAGGGCGAGCAGCCGGTTGTCGCCGAGCCCGCCGGCGACCTCGTCCGCCTGCTCGGCCAGCCGCAGGCTTACGGCCAGGTCCGTGAACATGGTGATGGAGGCGGCGGTGAGCAGCGCTTCGGCGAACAGCGCGGGGTCGGCGGCGGCTTCGGGCCGCCGGAGCACGGGCACGAGCAGCCCGGCCGCTTCCTCGTTCCGGTGACGCGCTGCCCAGTACGGCCGCAGCGCGACGCCGAACCGCAGGACCTGCGAGGTGCCGTCCGGTTCGCCGGCCGCGTGCTCGGCGGCACGCCGCAGGTTCGCCTGGTCGGCGTCCAGCCGGGTGAGCCAGCTGCCCTGGCCGGGCCCGGTCAGGTGCGGGGCCGCGGTTTCGGCCACGGACAGGTAGTGCGCGCAGTGCGCCGCTGCCACGGCGGCGGCCTGATCGTCGCCGGCCTCGGCCAGGCGGTCGGCGGCGAACTGGCGGATGGTCTCCAGCAGCCGGTAGCGCATGGATGGCCCGGCCGGCTCGGCCACGACCAGGCTCTTGTCCACCAGCGAGCCGAGCAGGCCGGTGACGTCGAGCGCCTTGATGTCGCCGACGCCGCAGACCGCTTCGGCGGCGTCCAGATCGAAACTGGCGGCGAACACCGGCAGGCGCCGCAGCAGCACCTGCTCGGCGCGGTTGAGCAGCGAATAGGACCAGTTGACGGTCGCCTCCAGGGTCTGCTGCCGCGGCAGGGCGGTGCGGCTTCCCCCGGTGAGCAGCCGGAACCGCTGATCCAGCCGGCCGGCCAGCTCCTTCAGTGACATCGACCGCAGCCGGGCGGCGGCCAGCTCGATGGCCAGCGGCAGCCCGTCCAGCCGCCGGCAGATCGAGATCACCAGCGGAGCGGTCCGCTCGTCCACCGACAGGCCGGTGCCCTGCGCGCTGGCCCGCTCGATTAACAGCGCGACCGCATCGGAGGACTCAGCCGCCGGCAAGCCGGACTCGCCGGGCCCGGGAAGCGACAGCGGCGGCACCCGGTAGATGGCCTCCCCGCCGATGCCCAGCGGCTCACGGCTGGTGGCCACCAGGTGCACTCTCGGGCACCTGCGCACGATGGCCTCGGCGGCCTTGGCGCAGCCGCCGACCAGGTGCTCGCAGCTGTCCAGCACGATCAGGATCTCCTGCGGGGCCAGCGCATCCAGCAGCAGGTCCAGGGCCGGCCGGCCCGGCTGGGCGGCGATCCTCAGCGCCCGGCAGACGGCCGCCGCCACCGCATCCTGGTCGGCGACCGCGGCCAGCTCCACTAGCCAGACCCCATCCCCGGGCCCGTCGAGCAGCCCGGCGGCCAGCTGCAGGGCCAGCCGGGTCTTGCCGCACCCCCCGGCCCCGGTCAGCGTGACCAGGCGGCAGGATTCCGCCAGGGCCCGGATGTCGGCCAGCTCCCGGTCTCGTCCGATGAACGACGCCAGCTGGGCCGGGAGATTGCCCGGCAGCGCCCCGGTCACTGCCGCCAGCGCCGCGGGTGGCCTTCCGTGCACGGCCGCCAGCACATCGCCGGCCGGTGCCCGCCCGCGGGCCGCCGAAACGAACAGGCCGCGCGCTCGCCCGTCCAGCCCCAGCGCGCCGGCCAGCAGGACGGCGGTGTCCTTGCGGGCGGTGCGGTTGATGCCCCGCTCCAGGTCACTGACCGCCCGCTGGCTCACCTGCGCGGCCCCGGCCAGCTCCTCCTGGGTCAGCCCGGCATCGGCCCTCAGCTGCCGCAGCAGCCCGCCGAACCCCAGCGCAGCCCGCTCCGCCACCACACGCCTCCGCCCGCCCGCGCCCTGCACCCGGTTTGCGGAGCCGGCCGGGTATCCCAGCCTAATCCTGTGCCTTTCCTGTGCCCAGCTACGTATGGTGACCGGCCGGCCTGCTGGCGACCCTGGGCTCAACGGACAGCCACCAATGCCGGGAACGGAGATGGCCCTCATGTACCAGCTCACCCAGCTCGCCGACGAAATCAACCGCCAGCGGCTCGCTCATGCCAGCCAGCAGCGCCCAGCCCAGCGCCTGCTCACGAACCGCCGCGCCGAGTGGCGCATGCGCCGCGCAGCCCGCCAGCCCGCGCTGGCCGCGGAGGGACCCAGACTGCAGGACCGCAGCGATCCCGTCCAGCCCGGGCAGATAATGAGCTTGGAGGGGGCCCCGTGGTCCTGGCCGCCCCTGGCGGGCCAGCCCCGGGCAGCCGGTGAGGACCCTGGCCGGTGACCGGGCCATCGCCGGCCCGGACCCTGCATAAAGCTGCTGCTGCGGAAATCGGGCACATGTTGCGATCGTCGTAACGGCCGCCCATGTCAGGGTCCGCATACTGATTCATGCCGAGCCGGTAAGGGGCTCTTCGATGTTAGCCGGGATCGGGTTGCCGGCCGGTTACCAGGTGTGAACGCCTTGCGGGCATGTTCCGCTGGCGGGTGCCGCGGGTGCAGGCGGTCCGGACGCGGCGGCGCTGGTTCGCGGGATTCCGGAAGGCGTATGCCAGCCTGGCCTCGAGCTTGGCGATCCGGTTCAGGGCCTCGCTCCTGGCGTTCGATTGAGTCGTCGACTACACGTGAACCGGTAGATCAGGCTGGGCCAGAGCGGGTGCGTGTGGTTCACCCGTTCCATCCGTGGTTTGAGCGGGACCTGGAGTTTGTGAAGCG
>JBKQSL010000463.1:0-3550 GCA_052143655.1 Streptosporangiaceae bacterium
GTTCCGCCCGTCGGCCGAGCTAGCCCGGCCTTATGTCAGCGTCTCGGCTGACGTGGTCGCTGCCGCTGACGAGGCCACGGCCCGGGAGCTGGCAACGGGATACGCACTGTGGGTGCGCAGCATCAGGACCGGAGAGGGCGCGATCCCGTTCCCGTCCGCGGCGCAGGCCCGGGCGCACGCGTGGAGCGACGCGGACCGGGCGCTGGTCGCCGACCGGGTGGACACCCAGTTCGTCGGGTCTCCCGGGCAGGTCGCCGCCCAGCTGGAGCAACTGCGCGAGGCGACCGGCGCTGACGAGCTGATCATCACCACGATCACCCACGAGCACGCCGACCGGGTCCGTTCCTACGAGCTGCTCGCCGAGGAATGGCGCCGCCGCTGAGCTGCCGCCGCTGAGCTGCAGGGCAGGCGGCGCGCTCAGCCGGTCACGGTGACCTCGTGCCAGAGGCCTCCGTTGAGGTTGAGGTTGTTGCCCCGGGCCTGGCCGGGGGCGCTGTCGCCGACGTAGGTGTACAGCGGATGCCCGGCATAGACGGCCTGCAGCGAGCCGCCTGGCCGCCGGAGCGTGCTGAGCTTGCCCGTCACCCCTGGCCCGGCGGCGGCCGGGCCGGCGACGGGGGGCCAGTACGCGGCGCACGACCCCGAGCAGGCCGACCGGGTCGGCGTGTCCGGCGCGAACCAGTACAGCGTCAGGCCCCGGGCGTTGGTGAGCACACTCACGCCGCCGATCCGGATGGTCTTCAGCAGGTCGGCCTGGCTGCTTGCGGCGGCGGCGGCGGCCGGAGCGGGGCGGCCGGCCTGCGCCACCGAGACGCCGAGGACGGCCAGCGCGGCCGCCGCGGCGATGGTGATCCCGGCGGCGCTGACCATCGCGGGCGGCTGAAGCCGGTCCATCAGGCCGCGGCACGGCTCGCCGCGAGGCCGGCCGGACCGCGCGGATCCGCCGGACCGCGCGGATCCGCCAGGCAGCGCGGATCCGCCAGGCAGCAGCGCAATGGCCGCCAGCACCGAGAACGCGGCGATCTCCACCAGCCCGGCCACGATCCCCGCGGTGGTGCGCACCTCGCGGAAGCCGAACAGGCTGAACCACAGCGAGAGCAGGTACCCGCCGAGAGTGGCCAGCGCGAAGCCCGCGCCCGCTGCGGCGGTGAGCCGGCTGCCGGTCGGCCAGGTGCCGGTCGCCGCCACCGCCAGCGCCAGCGCGAAGGCGGTGATGACCTGCAGCAGGAACAGCCAGCCGATGGTGGGGATCGAGTTATACCCGGTCAGGTACAGGTCGAGGTGGATTCCGCCGGTGACCGCCAGCAGGGCCGCTCCGGCAAGCCGGGGGCCCAGCCAGGCCAGGCGGCGGGCCGGGACGGCCGCGCGCACGATGCTCATGTCCCTGGCACGGCTGCGGCCGCATCCTGGTTCACCGCCTGCCGCCGAGGCGGCAGCCAATCCCGGCCCGATCGTTCAGCCGCGCGCCGGACGCAGTCGGTGCCGTGCTGGCATTTTCGGGCACCTGGTGGCTATTCTCGGCCCGCAAGTGGTTCGCCGGGCCGCACCGCCACAGGGTGACGAGGCCCAGCTGGCGGCCATCGAGCGCGGACTGCGGGCGGCCGCGGGCCAGTGAGCGAGGGAACGGGTGGCTGACTACTTCGACCTCGGCGGCTACGGACGGCGGGTGACGACGTCTTCCGCGCTGGCGCAGACCTGGTTCACCCGCGGCCTGCTGTGGGCCTACGCCTTCAACCACGAGGAGGCGGCGGCCTGCTTCGAGCGGGCGATCGAGGCCGACCCCGGCTGCGCGCTCGCGCACTGGGGGCTGGCCTACGCGCTGGGTCCCAACTACAACAAGCCCTGGGAGGCATTCGATCCGGCCGAGGCTGCCGTGGCCGGCCCGCGGGCCCGCGCCGCCACCGTCGCGGCCGCACGGTGCGCGCCCGGCGCCACGGCCGCCGAACAGGCGCTCGTGCGGGCCCTGCCGTACCGGTACCAGGCGGCCGAGCCGGACGGGGACGGGACTGCGCGGAACCGGCAGTACGCGGCCGCCATGCGCGAGGCCTACCGCGAGCACCCCGGTGACCTGGACGTCGCGGCCCTGTTCGCGGACGCACTGATGAACCTGACCCCCTGGGCGCTGTGGGACACCCGGACGGGGGAGCCGGCCCCCGGGGCAGCCACCACGGAGATCAGGGCGGTACTGGAGCGGGCGCTCGCCGCCCCCGGCGGCCGGGCCCACCCCGGCTTGCTGCACTTCTACATCCACCTGATGGAGATGTCCGCGCACCCCGAGGACACGCTGTGGGCCGGCGACCTGCTGCGCGACCTGGCCCCGGACGCCGGCCACCTGCGGCACATGCCCACCCACCTGGATGTCCTGTGCGGCGACTACCGCCGGGTCGTAGCCAGCAACAGCGCCGCGATCGACGCGGACCAGAAGTTCGTCGCCGAGCGCGGGCCGATGAACTTCTACACGCTCTACCGCGCGCATAACTACCACTTCAAGATCTACGGCGCGATGTTCCTCGGCCATGCCCAGACCGCGCTGGCCGCCGCCGGCCAGCTCGCCGCGGCGATCCCCGCGAGCCTGCTGGAGGTGGCCAGCCCGCCGATGGCGGACTGGCTCGAGGGCTTCGTGCCGATGAAGATGCACGCGCTGATCCGGTTCGGCCGCTGGCAGGAGATCATCGCCGCCCCGCTGCCCGCCGACCGCGACCTGTACCGGGTCACCACCGCCCTGACGCACTACGCCAAGGGCATCGCGCATGCGGCCGTTGACGACATCGGCGCGGCACAGCAGCAGCGCGCGCTGTTCGCCACCGCGGCCGGCCGGGTCCCGGAGTCGCGGACGATCTTCAACAACAGCTGCCAGGACATCCTGGCGGTCGCCGCGGCCATGCTCGACGGTGAGGTGGAGTACCGCAGGGGCCACTACGCCGCGGCTTTCGCCCGGCTGCGCCGGGCGATCGAGCTCGACGACGGCCTGCCTTACGACGAGCCGTGGGCGTGGATGCAGCCCGCCCGGCACGCCTACGGCGCACTGCTGCTGGAGCAGGACAGGGTGGCCGAAGCCGAGGCCATTTACCGCGCTGACCTTGGCCTCGACGACACGCTGCCGCGGCCGTGCCAGCACCCGGGCAACGTCTGGAGCCTGCACGGCTACCACGAGTGCCTCACCCGGCTGGGCAAGCACGAGCTGGCCGCGGTCATCGGCCAGCAGCTCAGGCTGGCCGCCGCGCAGGCCGACGTCCCGGTGAGCGCTTCCTGCTACTGCCGGCTGTCGGCCGTCACCTGAAGCCCGCGCGCCAGCAAGGCGCCAGCGGCACCGCGGCACCATCGACCCTGCGTTAGACCGCGGACGGCGTCATCGCGCCAGCCGGGCCGGTACCCGCTAGTGCCCTGGCCGGGCGAGCGTCCGCCGCCGGGCGGCTAGCCATTCAGGTCGGCGAACAGGGCCGTGCTCAGGTAGCGCTCGCCGAAGTCCGGCACGATGACCACGATGAGCCGGCCAGCGTTCTCCGGCCGGTGCGCCTGCTGCACCGCGGCCCAGACGGCGGCGCCGGAG
>JBKQSL010000464.1:0-2793 GCA_052143655.1 Streptosporangiaceae bacterium
CCACGCCTCCGCAAACTGTCAGACCCCCGTGCCATCATCAGTCCCAGAAGGCAGAACACCCCCGATCACCACACCCGGAAACGGATCAGCAACGCGAGGTGCAGTGTGAAGCCAGATCGTTCGTCACCCCGGTCAGCACGGCGCCGACCAGCTCGTCCTCCCACCGGGAGATCGTCCGGGCCAGGGTGACCAGCTCGGGAATGTCGTCGTGCTGCGCGCACCAGTCATAGAAGCGGAACAGCCGGCCGCGGACGTCCCGCTCGCACGGGGTCGAGCCGGTGATCCGTGCCCGCAGGTTCAGCCCGTCGCGGAGTTTTTCCTTCGCGATCCACGCGGCCAGGATCTCCTGGCCGCGCCGGTCGCCGCCGAGGGTGTCCATGACCCTGGCGAACTGCTCCGGCCGCAGGTGCTCCAGGTTGCGGACCAGCAGGCCCTTGACCCCGTACTCCGGGTCGCCGGACCGGCCGCGCCGCCCGTGCCTGGCCCGTACGACCCGCCGCCGAACATCCCCGGTCATCTTCACCGCGAGCTCGCAAGGGATCGGCGCCTGTCGGGAAGACGAGGCAGGAGTGAACCTCGCCCGCCCAGGAACTAGGTCACCCGCTCGGGGGTGATGCCAGGAACCTCATCGCGCGGCACGCTGGCAGTGTGCGCGGGCGGTTCAGGGCGGGAGGCGACATGACGAGATCAGGACAAGGGGCCGGGAGGCCGCCGCTGGCCATCACCGCGGCGGGCAGCAGCAGGTCGGCGGCGCAGCCGGGGGACTCGGGCTTTGCCGGGAAAGCGGCGCTGGGGCTGGTCGGGCTGGGCGCGGTGGGTCATGTGCTGCGAAGCCGCCGCTTCTATGAGCGGGTGATCGTTGGCGCCATCGTGCTGGGGGCACTGCGAGGGCTGGGCCAGGAGAACCGGGCCAGCACCTTCGAGCGCCTGGCTGCCTGGAATAAACGGCAGGTCCAGCTCCTTGAGCGCAAGGCTGAACGGCAGGCCCGGCGCCTTGAGCGCAAAGCTAGCCGCCTTGAGCGCAAAGCTGAACGGCAGGCCCGGCGCCTTACTGCATAGGCAAAGCTAAGGATCCGCAGGCCTAGAGCTGGGCAACCGACGGCCAGCTAGCGGCGGGTGCTGCTGAGCCGTCGGGCTGATGGCGGGCTGGCTAGTTACTCACTTAGTGACTCGCCTCCCGGTTAGGGCGGCACGGCAGGACCGCGAGCAGTACATTGCCCGCCAGGGATCAGCTTGGCGATGCATTATATTCTGCGGCTCGTAGAACTTCGCATCTTGCTGCCGTTCGCTGTTACGTAACCAGTTAGCCGCTTGAAGTTCATATGCCTCTGTACCGGGCATTCTGCTCGCAATGCACAATGACTTCATGGCGATCCGTAACGGCGTCCCTGGGCACGACAACGGCACCGCGATTCTCCGGGCGCAGCCCGGCCGCGTGATCGACGGCCATGTTGATTGCGGCTACACGGGCCAGTATGAGGTCATCTGCCCGGCTTGCGGCGACAACCCGGACCTGAGCTATCACCAGTTGCCCCGCGACCTCCAGAAGCTTCGCGGGCCGAGTGAGTCGCTGGCCAGCCGGGCTGGCAGCGTTCCATCTGCACAACGGGCTCGTGGACGGCTCGTGGACGCTGCGCCAGCAACCGAGGCGGTAACGTAATTGAGCGCGCGCTCCATGCGGGAAGACGACGAGGTCACTCCAGGCAGCGGCACGACTCGTGAGCAGCGGCGCAGGGATCCCTCGCGCGTTCTGGCGCTGACTGACGGGGTTTTCGCAATAATCATCACGCTGCTCGTGCTCGACATTCACGTGCCGGAACTCACCTCGCACGACACCCTCCGGGTTGCGATATCGGACATACGGCCCAGCTTCATCAGCTTTGTGCTCGCCTTCATCGTGGCGGCGATGCAGTGGGTCGGCCATCGAGACCTTTTCACGCTGATCAGGTACACCGACCGTGGCATTATTTGGCTCAATTTGCTGACCCTGTTCACGGTGTGCCTGCTGCCGTTCGGGTCGTCGCTGCTCAGCCGCCATTACGAAGACCCGCTCGCGCTGCGCCTCTTCGGCCTGATCCTGATGGGCACATCCCTGGCCCGGACCGTCATCTGGGTCTACGCGGCGCAGAAGCCGTCCCTGGTGCATGAGCCGCTCGACCGGGCGTCATTCTGGTCAGGGCTGGCGCTGTCCGTCTTTCCCGTGGTGGTTTACGTGGTGGCGTTCGTGATCGCCCGGGTCTCGCCGCAGGCCAGCCTGGCTGTTTACGCCTCGGCGCCCGTCTTGTACTTCATCGCGATCACGCTGCTGCGCTGGCTGGCCCCGCGGGGGTCGGCCGAACGTCAGTTCACCTAATGCGGCAGCGAGTGGCCTAGTGGCACGTTGAGCATGACGTGCTGGAAGTGGCGTCGCCGGGCCCCGGTGATCGGATCGCCTCAGCGGGACGCTTCGGTGATGAAGGTCTCGATACCGTCGATGATGCGTTGCAGGCCGAACTTGAAGGAGCGGGCTGGGTCGTGGGCGGCACCGTACTCGGCGCCTGCGGCGGCACCTACGCGGATTGCTGTCGGGTAGCGGGCCGGGTCGAGGACATCGGCGAGCAGGGGGCCGTAAGTTTGCCACCACTGCTGGTCAGAGATGCCGGTGCGGGCCAGGGCCTCGGCTGCCGCGACGGCTCCCCGGGCAGCGCCGCGGACGTAGTCGTCCAGGAGGCTGACGATGAGGTCCATGTCGATGTCAGTGAGGCCGAGCCCGTCCACGGCGGCGAGTTCAGCGTCATAAAACGCGGTCATGTG
>JBKQSL010000465.1:0-8430 GCA_052143655.1 Streptosporangiaceae bacterium
CCCCGATCACACCTGCAACCCAGGCGCCAGCCATCCCGAAGGACGTTGCCCTGCGCAGCAGCGAACCGGGCGCGGGCAACTACTCATCAGGCGCAAGCGGGAACCCACGGTGAAACCCCGACTGTAATACCTGGTACGCGGCCGTTCCCGGTAGCCTGAAGCTGACAATAGCCAAAGATCGGCCGGGCCGTCCTGGCGGTGCTTGCCGGACACCCGGTCCCTGGCCTGCTGTGAGCCACTATGAAGCATCTCGGGATTCTCGCGACCACGCCGGAAGGGGGCCGCGCGCTGTGCTCTCGCGCGTTCTGCCAGGAAGGCTTCGGCGACCTCGGGCGGGCCTGCACATCGCCGAGGTCGTTGTGCACGGCGATCTCAGCGGCAGGCCCGGGGGCACAGTCCGGCCATGTCACGTGAATTCTGCTATTACCCGATTATCGTCACTGCCGGTACCTCTCTCATCGCTCATGGTCACTCCACCGAGCATACGGGGCCCACCACATGCTGCACGTGGACAACTTCTCCTACGGGGCCCTGAACCCCGTTCTGGCCTACCTGGCGTCCTGCATGGGATGTTTCATCGGGCTGCGGTGCATGACCCGCGCCCGCGCCGCAGCGGGCAGGGAACGGGCGCGCTGGCTGGTCCTCGGCGCCCTCGCAATAGCGACGACGGGCATCTGGGTGATGCACTTCGTCGCCATGCTCGGGTTCACCATTCCCGGCCAGACGATCCGCTACAGCGTGCCCATCACCATCTTGTCCATGCTGATCGCGGTGATCGTGGTCGGCATCGGCACGTTCATCGTGGGGTTCAGCCGGGAGGGCATCCGGCCGCTGCTGCTGGGCGGCCTGATCATCGGGCTGGGCGTGGCCAGCATGCACTACATCGGCATGGCCGGCCTGCGGATCCCCGACTCGGTGTCCTACAACCCGGTGCTCGTCGCCGGCTCGGTGGTCATCGCGGTGATCGCCGGCACCGCGGCGCTGTGGGCAGCGCTGCGGCTCGATACCGTCTGGTCCACCCTGGTGGCGTCCATGATCATGGGCGTCGCGGTCAGCGCCATGCACTACACGGGCATGGTGGCCCTGCAGGTGCGCGCCGCCCCCGGGCTGGCCGTGAGCAGCACCGCCACCGCCAGCGCCGAGGCCTTCCTGGTTCCGCTTATCCTCGGCATCAGCATGATCGGCTTCATCTTCTCTGCGGTAATCGCCCTGTCGCCGAGCGCAGCGGAGATGTGCGCGGAGGCCGAGCTGATGGAGCGGATCACCAGCCGGTCGCACTTCGACCCGTACGGGCTGACCGACCGCCGGGCCGCGCCGAACGGGTCCGGCCCGGCGCACCAGTCGCAGCCCGGCAGCCTGTTCAGCAACCGCAGGCCGGCCGGCCAGGCCGAGGAGCCGTAGCGAGCCCGCCGGCTGTTGCCGGCCGTCATCTCAGCGCCAGAAGACGACCGTACGGGCACCGGTGAGCACGACCCGGTCCTCAGCGTGCAGCCGGACCGCGCGGGCCAGCACCACGCGCTCGATGTCCCGGCCGATCGCGATCAGGGCGGCCGCGTCCTGGGCATGGCTGACCCGGGCGACATCCTGCTCGATGATCGGCCCCTCGTCGAGGTCCGCGGTGACGTAGTGGGCCGTCGCCCCGATCAGCTTCACGCCGCGCTGGTATGCCTGGTGGTAGGGCCGGGCGCCCTTGAATCCCGGCAGGAACGAGTGGTGGATGTTGATCACCCGCCCGGGCAGCCGGCGGCACAAGTCGTCGGACAGCACCTGCATGTACCGGGCCAGGACTACCAGGTCAATCTCATATTCGGTGACCAGCTCGAGCAGCCGCGCCTCGGCCGTCGCCCGGGCCTGCGGGGTGACCGGCAGGTGGGCGAACGGGATGCCGTGCCGCTCCGCCAGCGGCCGGGTGTCCTCATGGTTGGAGACTACTAGCACGATGTCGACCGGCAGCTCGCCGATCTCCCACCGGTAGAGCAGGTCGACCAGGCAGTGGTCCAGGCGGGACACCATGATCAGGACACGGCAGCGCCGTGCCGCCGGGCGCACCGAGAGCGCCGGCCCGAACTGGCCGACCCTGGCCTCGATCTCCGGGCTGATCGCGGCGGCATCCGGCTGCGGCGCCTCGAACTGGGTGCGGACGCAGAACGTGCCGGTCGCTGGGTCGGAGAACTGCGCGCTGTCGAGGATGTTACCGCCGACGGCCACGATGCCGTCGGCGAGCGCCCGCACGATGCCGGGCCGGTCAGGACAGGTCAGGGTCAGGATGAACTGCGGTATCACGGCACTCCCGGCGTGAGCGGCAGATGGCGTTCGTAGTGTCCCGTGCGCCGCTCCCGGCGCCGGCGCCGACCCGCAGCCTGCTGCGCCCCGCTGGAATCACACCGATGTAATGCGCCGTCACGGCCGGTGCCGCGGCGGGTCAGGGCGCGGCGGCACGGGCCCGGACGCCGGCCAGGGCGGCGCGGGCCGTGTGGCTGACCTCCGCCGGGTCCAGGCTGGTCAGCACGCCCCCGCGCTTGAGCACCCGGCCGTCGGCGATCACGGTGTCCACGTTGGCCGGCTGGGCGGCGGTGACGAGCAGCTGCGCCGGGTCGGTGAGCACGCCGATGTTCGGCGCGCCGCAAGCCACGATGATCACGTCTGCCCGCTTGCCGGGCGTCAGCGAGCCGGTCACCGCGTCCAGTCCCAGGGACCGGGCGCCCTCGATCGTGCCCAGCGCGAGCGCATCCCGGGCGGTCAGCTCGAATTCATGTTCGGATAGTGCATTAGCGATTCCCTGGGTGATCTTCATGACCGCGAACATGTCCGCGTTGCCGGACAGCATGGTGGTGTCGACTGACAGCCCGACCGGCAGCCCGGCGGCCGCCAGCTCGGCGGTGCGCGGCATCCCGTAGCCGATCAGCAGCTCGGTGTACGGGGAGATGCTGACCGGGCAGCCCGCCTCCGCCAGCAGCGCGACCTCCTCTTCGGTCGCGGCATTGGCGTGCACGATCTGCAGGTCCGGGCCGAGCAGCCCGGCCCGGCCCAGGGTGGCGATCTGCCCGGCCGCGGTCCGCGGGCCGCAGGCGTGCACGGTCACCGGCAGGCCCAGCTCGCGGGCGGCGCCGATCTCGGCCCGGTACAGCCCGGGCGGCACGGCAATAGACGGGTCGCTGCCGCCGGTGCCGCGCCAGGCCATGCCCAGCGACAGCAGTCCCCCGGCGCTCCAGGCGGCCCAGCCCGCGCGCAGCGCCGCCAGCCCGGCGAGGTCGACCGGCTGGCTGCCGGGCTGGCCGGCCGGGTAGCCCCAGGAGAACCGCCCGCGCAGCCCGGCTTCGGCCAGCGCGCGCAGGCCGGCCTGGGCGTGCGGCAGCGTCCGGACGTTGTGGCACCAGTCGTGCACGGTGGTGATGCCCGAGTAGATCGCCTCGGCGCAGGCCAGCAGGGTCCCGGCGTAGATGTCCTCGGGGCCGAACCAGCGCCCGTAGCCAGCGCAGGACCGGAAGTAGCCGTGCCGGGGGTGCTCCCCCGACATGCCGCGCAGCAGCGTGTTCCACATGTGCCAGTGCGTGTCCACCAGGCCGGGCGCCACGATCATGCCGCGCGCGTCGATCTCGGGCACGCCGGGGGCGGCCAGGTCGCGGCCCACCGAAGTGATGGCGCCGCCGGCGCCGATCAGCACGTCGCCGCCGTCCAGGTCGCCGAGCACGCCGTCCATGGTCAGCACCTGGCCGCCGCGGATCACCAGCCCGCCGGCCAGCCGCGCATCCTGCACATCTGAGGTCACGACGGGGATCTTAGGCGGATCCCGGCCGCGGCCGGCCAGGGGCGCAGGTCCCGGCCGGCGGCAGCTCTACTCCACCTCGGCCAGGGCGCTGGCGAACTGCGCGGCGTACAGCCGGGCGTAGGCACCGCCGGCCGCGAGCAGCTCCTCGTGGGTGCCCTGCTCCACGATCTGCCCGGCCTCCATGACCAGGATGAGGTCGGCGTCGCGGATCGTCGACAGCCGGTGCGCGATCACGAAGCTGGTCCGGCCCTGGCGCAGCGAGTTCATCGCCTTCTGGATCAGCGTCTCGGTCCTGGTGTCCACCGAGCTGGTCGCCTCGTCCAGGATAAGGATCGCGGGCCGGGCCAGGAACGCGCGGGCGATCGTGATCAGCTGCTTCTCCCCCATGCTGACGTTCGAGCCCTCTTCGTCGATCATGGTCTCGTAGCCGTCGGGCAGCATGGTCACGAACCGGTCGACGTAGGTGGCCCGGGCCGCCTCGATGATCTGCTCCCGGGTCGCCGACTCGGCGCCGTAGGCGATGTTGTCGGCGATCGTGCCGCCGAACAGCCAGGCGTCCTGCAGCACCATCCCGGTCAGCGACCGCAGTTCCTCCCGGGACATCGCCGCGGTGTCCACGCCGTCGACGGTGATCGTCCCGCTGTCGATCTCGTAGAACTGCATCAGCAGGTTCACCAGCGTGGTCTTGCCCGCGCCGGTCGGGCCGACGATCGCCACCGTCTGGCCCGGCTCGACGGTCAGCGACAGGTCGTCGATCAGCGGCACGTCAGGGGCGTAGCGGAACGAGACGTCCCGGAACTCCACCCGGCCGCGCGGCTGCTGCGGCCGGACCGGCTGAGCCGGGTCCGGTTCCTGCTCGTCTGCGTCCAGCAGCGCGAACACCCGCTCGGCCGACGCCACCCCGGACTGCAGCAGGTTGGCCATCGACGCGACCTGGGTCAGCGGCTGGCTGAACTGGCGCGAGTACTGGATGAACGCCTGCACCGCGCCGATGGACAGCGCGCCAGTGGCGACCCGCAGCGCGCCGACGACCGCGACGAGCACGTAGTTCAGGTTGCCCATGAACATCATGGCCGGCTGGATCGTGCCGGAGATGAACTGCGCCCGCCAGCTGGACTCGAACAGCCCGCCGTTGTGCCCGTCGAACGTGGCGATGGACTGCTGGCGCTGGCCGAACACGGTGACCAGCGAGTGCCCGGTATACATCTCTTCGATGTGCCCGTTCAGCTGCCCGGTGATGCCCCACTGCCGGACGAACTGGGGCTGGGCCCGCTTGCCGATCCGGGCGACCAGGAACACCGACACCGGCACGGTGACCAGCGCGATGAGCGCGAGCAGCCAGGAGATCCAGAACATCATCGCCAGCACGCCGATGATCGTCAGCAGCGAGGTGACCACCTGGCTCAGCGTCTGCTGCAGCGACTGGGACAGGTTGTCGATGTCGTTGGTGACCCGGCTGAGGATCTCGCCGTGCGGCTGCCGGTCGAAGTAGCTCAGCGGCAGCCGGGCCAGCTTGGCCTGGACCTGCTCGCGCAGGCCGAAGACCGCGCGCTGCACGATCGTGGCCACCACCCGGCCCTGCATCAGCCCGAACAGCGCCGCGCCCAGGTAGATCACCGTCAGCAGCAGCAGGGTCCGCCCCACCTGGCCGAAGTCGACGCCCTGGCCGGGCACCACGTGCATCGCGCTGAGCATCGCGGCCAGGTTGGAGTTGCCCTCGGCCCGCAGCCGGGCCACCATCTCCGCCTGGGTCACCCCGGCCGGGATCCGGCTGCCGATGACCCCGGTGAAGATCAGGTTGGTCACGTCGCCGAGGATCCGCGGGCCGAGTACCGACAGGCTCACGCTCGCCACGGCGAGCGCCAGCGCGGCGATGATCAGCGGGCGCTGCGGCGCGAGGGTGCGCAGGAGGCGCCGGCTGGACCCGCGGAAGTTCAGCGCCTTCTCGGTGGACATGCCGCCCATGAACCGGGCCGGCCCGTGCGCCATGCCGGGAGCCGGGCCGGGCCCGCGGCGCGGGACGGCCCGCTCCCCCGGCCCGGCCTGCACCGCGCCCGGCTGGCCGTCCGCCGGGACGGCCGGGGACTGCCCGTTCGCCGACTGCCCGTCCTGCGGCCCGGCCGCCGGCCCCGTTACGGTGCTCATGCCGCCTCCTGCTCGGTGAGCTGGGACAGCACGATCTCCCGGTAGGTCTCGCTGCCGCGCATCAGCTCATGGTGCGTGCCGGTGGCCACGATCCGTCCCGCCTCCAGCACCACGATCTGGTCGGCGCCGCGGATGGTGGCCACCCGCTGGGCCACGATCAGCACGGTGGCCCGGGCGGTCTCGGCGGCGAGGGCGGCGCGCAGCGCGGCATCGGTGGCGTAGTCCAGGGCCGAGAACGAGTCGTCGAACAGGTAGATGCGCGGCCGGTGCACGATGGCCCGGGCGATGGCCAGCCGCTGCCGCTGGCCGCCGGACACGTTGGTGCCGCCCTGGTCGATCTTGGCGTCGAGCCCGCCGGTCATCTGCGCCACGAAGTCGCGGGCCTGGGCGATCTCCAGTGCCCGCCACAGCTCGGTGTCGCTGGCGTCCGGCCGGCCGTAGCGCAGGTTGGAGGCGACCGTGCCGGTGAACAGGTAGGGCTTCTGCGGCACCAGGCCGATCACCGCCGACAGGTCGGCCGAATCCAGGTCCCGCACGTCCACCCCGTCGATGAGCGCCTGCCCGGCGGTGACGTCGAACAGCCGCGGGACCAGTCCGAGCAGCGTGGTCTTGCCGCTGCCGGTGCCGCCGATGATCGCTGTCACCGCGCCGGGCCGGGCCGCCAGGCTGATGTCGTGCAGCACCGGCTGCTGTGCCCCGGGATAGCGGAACTCGGCGTGCCGCAGTTCCAGCGCGCCGCCCCACCCGGCATGCCCGTCCCGGGCGGCCGGCAGCGAGACCGGCCGCCGCGGCGGCGCCACGTCCGGCTCGGTGTCGAGAACCTCGACGATCCGGTCAGCGCACACCTCGGCCCGCGGCACGAGCACGAACATGAACGTCGCCATCATCACCGACATCAGGATCTGCAGCAGGTAGGCCAGGAACGCCACCAGCGAGCCGATCTGCATGGTCCCTTCGGCGATCAGGTGCCCGCCGAACCACAGCACGGCCACGCTGGACAGGTTGAGTATCAGCATCACCGAGGGGAACATCAGCGCGAACAGCTTGCCGACGCCGAGCGAGACATCGAACAGCTCGGTGTTCGCGCCGGCGAACCGGTCCCGCTCGTGCTCGTCCCGCACGAACGCGCGGATCACCCGCACGCCGGTGATCTGCTCGCGCAGCACCCGGTTGATCTGGTCGATGCGGACCTGCATCAGCCGGAACAGCGGCCGCATCCGGGAGATGATGATCGCGACCACGATGCCGAGCACGGGCACCGCGACCAGCAGCAGCGAGGACAGCGGCACGTCCTGGTTGAGTGCCAGGATGATGCCGCCCACGCACATGATCGGCGCCGACACCATCAGCGTGAAGGTCATCAGCGCGAGCATCTGCACCTGCTGCACGTCGTTGGTGGTGCGGGTGATCAGCGACGGGGTGCCGTACCGGCCGACGTCGCGGGCGGAGAATCCGGCGACCCGGCGGAACAGGCTCTGCCGCAGGTCCCGGCCGACCGCCATCGCGACGCGAGCGCCGAGGTAGACGGCGCCGACCGAGCAGATGATCTGCGCCAGCGCAACGATCAGCATGACCCCGCCGGTCCGCAGGATGTAGTGCGTGTCGCCGGTGATGACGCCCTTGTCGATGATGTCGGCGTTCAGCGTGGGCAGGTAGAGCGTCGCCAGCGTCTGCGCCAGCTGGAGCAGCACGACGCCGGTGAGCGGCACGCGATACGGGCTCAGGTAGGTCCGCAGGAGTCGCAGCAGCATGAGGGGCTCGCAGCTAGGTCAGGTCCGGCTGGCGGACGCGGCGGGAACGGCCGGCCGGGCGGGTATGGTCTCGGCGGGATCAGGCGGGGCGGCAGTGGGCGGGCCGCAAGCAGGCGGCGGCCCGGGCGCTAGCGGCTCGCTGGGCAGGCCCGATGTGAGCTGCCGCAGTGCCTGCGCCATCAGCGGCGCCAGCGGGACCGGCGGCTCAGCGCGCAGCCACTGCTCCATCGCGACGCCCGCCGCTGCCACCACGGCGCCCGCGACGATCTTCGGGTACATGTCGCGCTCGGCGTCGGTGCCGGTCCGCTCGGCGATCGCCGCCGCGAGGGCCTCGCGCATCACGTACTGGCTCTTGAGGAACTCGCCCTGCAGCGCGGGCGAGCGGATGACCAGCCGCACCCCGGCGATCCACTCCGGGTCGGGGGCCCGGTCAGCCGCGGCGTGCTGGTCGAGCACCGCGCGGGTGATCGCCTGCCACAGCGGCTCGCCGGCCGGGCGGGCGCGCAGCGCCGCGCCGATCAGCCGGCCGCGGTCGGCCGGCAGCGCGCAGATCGCCTCGTACTTGCTGGCGAAGTAGTTGTTGAACGTGCGCGGCGATACCCCTGCCGCCGCTGCGATGTCCTCGACCAGGAAATTGTCCAGGCCCCGCTCGACGGCCAGCCGGATCGCCGCGACGGCCAGCCCGTGCCGGGTGGCGAGCTTCTTGCGCTCTCGCAGCCCTTCCGGGCAGCCAGGCCCGGCATCCGGGTCCGGCAGTGCGAGCGG
>JBKQSL010000466.1:0-59265 GCA_052143655.1 Streptosporangiaceae bacterium
CACGAAGATCAGGCCGGGCAGCCGGTCTGGGGCCGGGCGGATCTCGACCTCGCCGGGTGATTCGCTGAGCACGACCCAGCCCAGCACGCCCGCCCACCAGCGGCCGAGCGCCACCGGGTCATGGGCGTCGACGACTACCTGCTCCCACTCCAGGCTCACCGGTCGATCGTATGCCGTCCGGCCGCCGGTCACAGCCGGCCCAGGGTGGCCTGGTCAGCCTCGCCGCCGAAGAACTGGCTGAGTACCTCGCCGAACGCGGGCTCGGCCGGATCAGCGCGGTCGAACAGCGTCATCGACGAGCGCAGCTTCATCACGTCCACGGCCCCGAAGATGTGCCCGGCAGTGGTGTCCCGGTGACCGGCCACGATCTGCGCGCACTGCACCAGCCGCGGACCGAGCACCGGGTGGCGCAGGTAGGCGCGGGCCTCGGCCAGCGACGAGATCGCGTACCTGCGGGAAACCGGGCTGAACCCCAAGCCGGCGACCTGCGGGAATACGAACCACATCCAGTGGCTGGTCTTGCGGCCCGCGCGCAGCTCGGCGACCGCCCGGTCGTAGGTGCCCGCGGCATCCTGAGCGGACACGAAGCGTTGCAGATCGTAGGGATCGTCCATCGAGCCTCCACGGAGCGGAGATATCCATGGTGAACCCCGGCACGGCCGTGCGGGCCGCCGGCCGCGGCACGACCGCGGGCACCAGCGCCCTGGTCGTCGTGCTGCACGGCGGCAGGTCCGCCAGCACCGAGCCGACCACGGCGGTCCAGCCCGCCGTGCTGCGCATGATCCCGGTCGCCGGGGCGATCCGGCACGCGGTGCGCGGCAGCGGGGCCACGGTCACCCGGCCGCGGTTTGCCGTCCGGGGCTGGAACGGCTCGCAGGCCTCCCCGGTCGGCGACCTGGACCGGCTGCTGGCGGAGGTTCCAGGCCGGTTCGGGCGGATCCCGGTGATCATCGTCGGGCACTCGATGGGGGCACGGGCCGCGCTGCGGGCCGCTGGCCATCCGCTGGTGACGGCGGTCTGCGGGCTGGCGCCGTGGCTGCCGCTGGGCGAGCCGGCCGGCCAGCTGGCCGGCCGCCGGATCATGCTCGCGCACGGCACCGCGGACACCGTCACCAGCCCGGTCGCGACCAGGGACTACGCCCGGCGGGCACAGGCGGTGACCTCGGTGACGGCGGTCGAGATAGCGGGCGGTGAGCACGCGATGCTGCGCCGGGCGCGGCTGTGGCACCGGCTGGCCGCCGAGTTCGCCCGCGCCGCCGTGGCGCTGCCGCCCGGCGACCCCGGCCTGCGCCAGATCATCGACGCTGCCGCTCCCCCGCCCGGGCCAGTCGCGCTG
Source organism: Streptosporangiaceae bacterium (assembly GCA_052143655.1). Taxonomy (GTDB): domain Bacteria; phylum Actinomycetota; class Actinomycetes; order Streptosporangiales; family Streptosporangiaceae; genus CAVSUR01. The sequence continues at coordinate 1,337 of JBKQSL010000466.1, forward strand.
TAACCGTACGGCCGGATACTGCCGGCAAAACCACCGACGAGTTATCTAGGAGACTTCTCAGGTCTATACGCGGAAAAGTCGCCTAGATCACGAGAATTCAACGGTCCAGCTAGTGCCTGGCCCGTAGTAGTTCGGCAGCGTGGTCGGGGACGAATGTCTGGGACTCCTTCGGCGCCCGCACGTAGCCGCCGGAGGCCGGCCGCCCGGGCAGCGTCAGCGGCAGCCGCTGCACGTCGTGGTAGGGGATCGTGGTCAGCAGGTGCGCGATCATGTTGATCCGGGCCCGGCGCTTGTCGTCGCTGTCGACCACCATCCACGGCGCCTCGGGGATGTCGGTGTGCACGAACATCTCGTCCTTGGCCCGCGAGTAGTCCTCCCAGCGGGAAATCGACTCCAGGTCCATCGGCGACAGCTTCCAGCGCCGCATCGGGTCCTCCAGCCGGGACCGGAACCGGCGCTCCTGCTCCTCGTCACTGACCGAGAACCAGTACTTGCGCAGCAGGATCCCGTCCTCCACCAGCAGCCGCTCGAAGATGGGGCACTGGTGCAGGAACCGGCCGTATTCCTCCTTCGCGCAGAACCCCATCACCCGCTCGACCCCGCCCCGGTTGTACCAGGAGCGGTCGAACAGGACGATCTGGCCGCCGGCCGGCAGGTGCTCGATGTAGCGCTGGAAATACCACTCGGTCCGCTCCCGCTCGGTGGGCGCGGGCAGCGCCGCGATCTGGGCGATGCGGGGGTTGAGGTACTGGGTCACCCGCTTGATCGTGCTGCCCTTGCCGGCCGCGTCCCGGCCCTCGAAGATCACCACGATCCGGGCCCGCTCGGTGCGCACCCACTCCTGCAGCTTGACCAGCTCGGCCTGCAGCCGGTACAGCTCGGTCTCGTAGAGCTTCTTCGGCATCCGCTTGACCGGGTCGTCCTTCGCCGGCACCCGGCCCGCCTGCCCGTTGACCGCTCCCGCCGGAACGCCGCCGTCTCCGTCCCCGGCCGCGGTCTTGCCGCCGGCCCGGCGCGCGGTGGCCGCGCCCGTCCTGGCCGCGCCCGCCGCCTTCTTGCCGCTGGCCATCGCCGCACCTCCGTGCCCTGTCGCCAGCACCATTGTCGCTCCGCTGCACTGTCTGCGCACGGTTGGGCGGGACCCGGGTCAAGCTCCGGCCGAAGCGGTGACTATGGCGCGGGCGGCCGGCTCGCCGCCTCGGCACTGAGCTGGCCGGCGTCAAAGCAGGTCCGGTCGCCGGTGTGGCAGGCCGCCCCGACCTGATCCACCTTGACCAGGACCGCGTCGCCGTCGCAGTCGAGCGCGACCGACTTCACCCACTGCTGGTGGCCGGAAGTGTCGCCCTTGACCCAGTACTCCTGGCGGCTGCGCGACCAGTAAGTGCACCGGCCGGTGGTGAGGGTGCGGTGCAGCGCCTCGTCGTCCATCCAGCCGAGCATCAGCACCTCGCCGGTGTCGTACTGCTGGGCGATGGCCGCGACCAGGCCGTCATCGTTGCGCTTGAGCCGGGCGGCGATGTCCGGGTCCAGCCCGGACTGCTCCGCGTCGATCCTCATGTCCTGTCCACCTCCACCGTCTGCGGCTGGCCGGCGGGCGGCAGGCCGGCGGCCTGGCCCGGCTCTGGCGTCCCCGGCTCTGGCGTCCCCGGCTCTGGCGCGCGCACCGGGTAGCCGGCCGCGGCCAGCGCCTGCTTCACCGCGCCGATCGTGAGCGCGCCGAAATGGAACAGGCTCGCGCACAGCACCGCATCCGCGCCTGCCTGCACCGCGGGCACGAAGTGCCCCACCTCGCCCGCCCCGCCGCTGGCGATCACCGGCACGGTGGTCACCGCCCGCACGGCGCGGATCAGCTCGACGTCGAACCCGGCCCGGGTGCCATCGGCGTCCATCGAGTTCAGCAGGATCTCGCCGGCCCCCAGACCGGTGGCGCGCTGCGCCCAGTCGATCGCGTCGATCCCGGTGCCGCGCCGCCCGCCGTGGGTGGTGACCTCGAATCCGCTGGCACAGCCGGGGTCAGCGCACCGGCGCGCGTCCACCGACAGCACGATGCACTGCGAGCCGAACCGGCCCGCGGTCTCGGCCAGCAGTTCCGGCCGGTCGATCGCCGCGGTGTTCAGCGAGACCTTGTCCGCTCCGGCGCGCAGCAGCCGGTCGATGTCGGCGACGCTGCGCACTCCCCCGCCGACGGTGAGCGGGATGAACACCTGCTCGGCAGTCCGCGCCACCACGTCGATCATCGTGTCACGCCGGTCGCTGGAGGCCGTGATGTCCAGGAAAACCAGCTCGTCGGCGCCATCGGCGTCGTAGGCGGCGGCCAGCTCGACCGGGTCCCCGGCGTCGCGCAGGTCGCGGAAGTTGACCCCCTTGACCACCCGCCCGGCGTCCACGTCCAGGCACGGGATAACCCGGATCGCCACGGTCATCGGCGCTCTCCTGTCATCCGCCGGCCCCGCCGCCCGCCCCGGCGCTGACCTGCGCGAGCGCCTGCCGGAGCGTGAACGCCCCGGCGTAGAGGGCCTTGCCGACGATCGCGCCGTCGACGCCCAGCGGCACCAGGGCGGCGATCGCGTCCAGGTCGGCCAGGGCGGCCACGCCGCCGCTGGCGATCACCGGCACCCTGGACCGGGCGCACACCTGGCGCAGCAGGTCCAGGTTCGGGCCGGCCAGCATGCCGTCCTTATTCACGTCGGTGACGACGTACCGGGCGCAGCCGTCGGCCTCCAGTCGGTCCAGCACCTCGGTCAGCTCGCCGCCGTCAGACGTCCAGCCGCGGGCGGCCAGGCGGCTGCCGCGCACGTCCAGCCCCACTGCGACCTTGTCGCCGTACTCGGCGATCACCGTGCGCACCCAGCCGGGCTGCTCCAGTGCCGCGGTGCCGATCACCACCCGGGCGCACCCGGTGGCCAGCGCCGCGGCCAGCGACGCGTCGTCCCGGATGCCGCCGGACAGCTCGACCGCCACGTCCACCCGGCCGGCCACCTCGGCCAGCAGCGCGGCGTTGGAACCGCGGCCGAACGCGGCGTCCAGGTCGACCAGGTGAATCCACTCCGCTCCGGCCTCCTGCCAGGCCAGGGCCGCTGCCAGCGGGTCCCCGTAGTCCGTCTCGGTCCCGGCGGCGCCCTGCACCAGCCGGACCGCCTGGCCGCCGGCCACGTCGACGGCCGGCAGCAGGACCAGGCCTGGCCCGTCGGGGGATTCCCCGGGTGATGTCATGTCAGCAGCTCCAGCCAGTTCGACAGGACCAGCGCGCCCGCATCGCCGGACTTCTCCGGGTGGAACTGGGTGGCCGACAGCGACCCGTTCTCCACCGCGGCGATGAACGGCTCGCCGTGCGTCGCCCAGGTGATCAGCGGCGCGCGCATCCGGGGCGACGGCTCCAGCGGCAGTGCGCGGGCCGCGTAGGAGTGCACGAAGTAGAACCGCGTCTGCGCGTCGATGCCCGCCAGCAGGGCGGTCCCGTCCGGCGGGCTGACGGTGTTCCAGCCCATGTGCGGGAGTACCGGGGCGGTCAGCCGCTCCACCACGCCCGGCCACTCGCCGCAGCCCTCGGTGCGCTGGCCGTGCTCCACCCCCTCGGCGAACATCACCTGCATGCCCACGCAGATGCCCAGCACCGGCCGCGACCCGGCCAGCCGCCGCCCGATGATCATCTCGCCGCGGACCGCGCGCAGCCCGGCCATGCAGGCTGCGAACGCACCGACGCCGGGCACCACCAGGCCGTCAGCGGCCAGCGCCGCCGCCCCGTCGCTGGTGATCTCCGCGTCGGCACCGGCCCGGGCCAGCGCACGCTGCGCGGAGCGCAGGTTGCCCGACCCGTAGTCCAGCACCACCACCCGCGGACGGCGAGAAGTCACAGCACGCCCTTGGTGCTGGGCACGCCCGGCGCGCGGGGGTCGGCCGCGGCCGCCGCGCGCAGCGCGCGGGCGAACGCCTTGAACTGGGCTTCCACGATGTGGTGCGGGTTGCGCCCAGCTAGTACCCGCAGGTGCACGCAGATCCCCGCCGTGCTCGCCAGCGACTCGAAGAAGTGCCGGGTCAGCGTCGTGTCGTAGCTGCCGATGACCGGGGGCATGCCGTCGGGCTCGGCGTGCACCGCGTACGGCCGCCCGGACAGGTCGACGGCCGCCTGCGCCAGCGTCTCGTCCAGCGGCACGAGCGCGTCGCCGAACCGGGCGATGCCGGCCTTGTCGCCGAGTGCCTCGCGCAGCGCCTGGCCGAGTGCCAGCGCGGTGTCCTCCACCGTGTGGTGCGCGTCGATCTGGATGTCGCCGGTGGTCTGCACGGTCAGGTCGAGGCAGCCGTGCTTGCCCAGCTGAGCCAGCATATGGTCGAAGAACGGGACGCCGGTGTCGGCCTCGGTGACCCCGGCCCCGTCCAGGTCCAGCTCGATCAGGACCTGGGTCTCCTTGGTGATCCGCTCGACCCGGCTGGTCCGGCTGGCCCGCCGGGGCCGGCGCTGCTCGTCGGTCACAAAGTCTCCTGCCTGTCGTGCTCGGACAGCACCTTGTCCAGGGCGGCGCGGAACGCGGCCATCTCGTGCGGCGTCCCGACGGTGACCCGCAGCCACTGCGGCGGGCCGACCTCCCGGATCAGCACCCCGTGGTCGAGCAGGCCCTGCCAGACGGCCCGCCGGTCGGCGAACCGGCCGAACAGCACGAAGTTGGCATCGGAGTCCGCCACCGCCAGGCCGCGCCCGCGCAGCCAGCTGACCAGCGCGTCCCGCTCGGCGCGCAGCTGGCCGACCGCCGCCAGCAGGTCGGCGGAGTTCGCCAGCGCCACCCGGGCCGCGGCCTGAGTCAGCGCGGACAGGTGATAGGGCAGCCGGACGAGCTGCACGCCCGCTACCACGGGCGGCGCGGCGGCCAGGTAGCCGACCCGGGCCCCGGCCAGCGCGAACGCCTTGGACATGGTGCGCAGCACGACCATCCGGGGGTAGCGCGGCAGCAGCGCCAGCGCGGTGGCGGCCGGGTCCCGGGCGAACTCCGCGTAGGCCTCGTCCACGATCACCATGCCCGGCGCCGCGGCGGCGACCGCCTCGATGACCGCCAGCGGCATGGCCGTGCCGGTCGGGTTGTTCGGCGAGGTCAGGAACACCAGATCGGGACGGGATTCGGCGATGGCGGCGACCGCCCGGTCGGCGCGGACGCTGAAGTCGTCCTCCCGGGCGGCGGCGACCCACCGGGTCCCGGTGGTGCGCGCGATCACCGGGTGCATCGAGTAGGACGGCTCGAATCCCAGGGCGCTGCGGCCCGCGCCGCCGAACGCCTGGAACAGCTGCTGGATGATCTCGTTCGAGCCGTTGGCGGCCCAGACGCCGTCGGCGGTCAGCCCGTGCCCGAGGTAGCCGGCCAGGTCGGCGCGCAGCGCGCGGGCGTCCCGGTCGGGATAGCGGTTGAGCTCGGACGTGGCGGCCGCGGCCGCGGCGGCCACTTGCCGCACCAGCCGGGCCGACGGCGGGAACGGGTTCTCGTTGGTGTTCAGCCGGACCGCGACGTCCAGCTGCGGGGCGCCGTAGGGGTGCACCCCGGCCAGGTCGGCCCGCAGCGGCAGTCCCTGACCCGTGTTCACGCGACCAGCCTAGTAGGGATCGCCGGGCCAGTCGGCCGCCTGCGGGCTAGCGGGCCGCGGTACCCGGGTGCGGACGGCCGCCACGTGCGCGGCCAGGTCCTCGGCCCCGCCGAGCGCATCGATATGCCCGGCCACCTGCGCGAGCGCATCCTGGCTGCATTCGACCAGGTGGATCGGGCGCACGAAGGACAGCACCGACAGCCCGCCGGAGTGCCGGGCGGTGCCGCCGGTGGGCAGCACGTGGTTGGACCCGGCCAGGTAGTCGCCGAGCGACACCGGCGCGTACGGGCCCGTGAAGATCGCCCCGGCGTTGCGCACCCGGCGGGCCAGCCCGGCCGCACCCGCCGCCTGGATCTCCAGGTGCTCAGGGGCCCAGGCGTCGGAGACGGCGAGGGCTGCGTCCAGGTCGTCGACCAGCACGCACGCGGACTGGCCGGCCAGCGCGGCAAGCACCCGGTCCCGGTGCCTGGCCGTCGCGACCTGGGCGGCCACGGCAGTGTCAACCCGGTCGGCCAGGCTCTCATCGGTGGTGACCAGCAGGCAGGCGGCGAGCGGGTCGTGCTCGGCCTGGGCGATCAGGTCGGCGGCCACGAACTCCGGGTCGGCGCTGCCGTCGGCCACGATCCCGATCTCCGTCGGGCCGGCTTCGGCGTCCACCGCGACCGTGCCGCTGAGCAGCCGCTTGGCCGCCGCCACGTACACGTTGCCGGGGCCGGTGATGACGTCGGCGGGCGCGCAGTCGGCGGTGCCGTACCCCAGCATCGCGATGGCCTGCGCCCCGCCGGCCGCATGCACCTCGGTGATCCCGAGCAGCGCGCACGCCGCGAGGATCGCCGGGTGCGGCAGGCCGCCGTACTCGGCCTGCGGCGGGGAGGCGACCGCGATCTCGGCGACCCCGGCGACCTGGGCCGGGATGACGTTCATCACGACCGACGAGGGGTAGGCGACCAGCCCGCCGGGCACGTACACCCCGGCCCGCCCGACGGGCACGTACCGCTCGGTGACCTGCGCCCCCGGGCCGACCTGCGTCACGGTCTCGGCGGGAAGCTGCGCCTGGTGCACCAGCCGGGCCCGGCGCGCGGCCTCGGCCAGCGCGTCCCGGACATCGGGCGCGAGCTCGGCCAGGGCGCGCTCCAGCGCCTGCTGCGGCACCGGGGTCGCGGCCAGGTCCACGCCGTCGAACTTGCGGGTGTACTCGGCGACCGCCGCGGCGCCGCGCAGCCGGACGTCCTCGCACACTGGCCGGACGACGGCCATGGCGGCCTCGACGTCGAGGCGGGCCCGGGGCAGCACCCCGGCCAGGGCCGGGCGAGTCAGCGCGGCCGCCGCGGTGCCGCGCAGGTCAATACGGCGAAGATCGGGCGCAGTAGGCACCCGCACAGCGTAGCGGGGCGCGGGCCGCCCCGGCCGGATGCCGCCGCGGCAGGCGCCCGGCCCGGGACCGGCGGGCAGCCGGGACGGCCCGGGAAACAGCGGGTAAGCGCTGGCCGGCGGGGCGGGGAACGTTGGGCCGTCCGGCCCGCCGGGCCGGGAGCTCGGGTCTTCCGGCCGGCGACAATGGCAGGGTGCGATGGATTGAGCTAGAGGGTGCGGTCAATGTCCGGGATGTCGGCGGCCTGCCGGCCGCGGACGGCCTGCGCACCGCCGAGGGCAGGCTGCTGCGCGGGGACAACCTGCAGGACCTGTCGGCCGCTGACATCAGCCTGCTGGTCGGCACGCTGGGCGTGAGCACCGTGGTCGACCTGCGCACGCCGTTCGAGGTGCAGGCGCTGGGTCCCGGCCCGCTGAGCAGGGTTGCCTCGGTGGCGCACGTGAACCACTCGATGATGCCCGAGGCCGGCACGGCGACCGATGCCGCGGCGGCGCTGCTGCTGACCAGCCGGGATACTGCCCGGCAGCGGTTCCCGGCGGACACGGTCTGCGGCTGGTACCTGGGCTACCTGGAGGACCGGCCGGACCAGGTCGTGGCCGCGCTGCGCAGCGTCAGCGCGACGGCAGGCACGGCGCTGGTGCACTGCGCGGCAGGCAAGGACCGGACCGGCGTGATCGTCGCGCTGGCGCTCAGCGTGGCCGGCGTGCTGCCGGAGGAGATCGCGGCGGACTACGCGGCGACTGCCCAGCGGACCCCGGCCATCCTGGCCCGGCTGCGGGCCTCGCCGATCTACGCGGCCGACCTGGGCGACGGCCCCGACGAGGAGCACAAGCCGCGCGCGGCGACCATGACGGCGTTCTTGCAGCAGGTGGACGCCCGGTACGGCGGCCCGCTGTCGTTCCTCGCCGGTCACGGCTTCGGCGCGGACGAGGCCGCCGCGCTGCGCGCCCGGCTGCTCGGCCTGCCCGCCTGAGACCTTGAGGGTTATTCAGAGTCCGGTGATCTGGCGGTGACTGGCCAGGATGCGGTGCAGGTCGGCGCCATCCCTGGCTTGCGGATCGGCGTGGACGAGCGCGGCGGACAGGTGCCCGATGGCGTGGAGAAGGGCGTGTTCTGCGTTGATCGCGACGTTGTGGGCCTGGATGGCGCTGATGTCGGGCTCGGTGATCACCTCGCATTCGGCGCGGAGCTGGTGGCCGATCCAGCGCAGCCGGACCTGGCCGACGTCGAGTACCCCGGGCGTGTCGCGCAGGGTCCGCTCGGCCTGGTCGACGATTTCGGGGTCGACTGCGTCCATCAGGCGCCGGTAGATCTCCCGGCTGGCGTGCCAGAGGACGGCCAGGATCGCGACGGTGATGAGCAGCCCGGCGATCGGGTCGGCCCAGGTCCAGCCCAGCGCCGCCCCGCCCGCGCCGAAGAGCACGGCCAGTGAGGTGAAGCCGTCGGTGCGGGCGTGCATGCCGTCGGCGACCAGCGCCGCGGAGCCGATCTTGCGGCCGATCCGGATGCGGTACCTGGCGACCAGTTCGTTGCCGGTGAACCCGACCAGTGCCGCGACCGCGACCGCGATCAGGTCGGAGACCTGGTGCGGGCGGATCAGCCGGCTGACCGCCTCGTATCCGCCGAGCGCGCAGGAGACGGCGATGGCGAGCACGATCGCGATTCCGGCCAGATCCTCGGCCCGGCCGTAGCCGTAGGTGTAGCGGCGGGTTGGCGGCCGGCGGCCGAGGACGAACCCGATGCCGAGCGGAACGGCGGTGAGCGCGTCAACGGCGTTGTGCAGGGTGTCGCCCAGGAGTGCGACCGAGCCGGAGGCCACGGTCACCGCCGCCTCGATCAGCGCGGTCAGGCCGAGCACGCCCAGGGAGATCCACAGCGCCCGCATCCCCTCCGCGCTGCCCTCCATCGCGGCGTCGACCTTGCCGGTCGCCTGATGGGAATGCGGGCCGGCCGCATGCCAGATCCGGCTCACCCGCCCTCGCGCTGGTCCGTGGGAGTGGCCATGGCCGTGGCCGTGCGGGTGCCGGTCGTGGCCGTGGTCGTGGTCGTGGCTGGGATCGTCATCGTGGCTGGGATCGTCATCGTGGCTGAGGACGTGGCGTCGCAGCATGTCGGCAACCGCCTGTCGGGGTTTCAGGTGAGGTCGGATTGCGGTAGCGGCGGGTCGGCGCTGACCTCGGCGTCCCAGTCCCAGCTAACCGCCGACGGATCCGCGGTTGATATCTCGGCACCGTCGACGGCGACTGGCTGGGCGGCCGCCCGGGCGGCGGCCTGATCCCATCTCTGCTCGACCTTGCCGAAATGCCAGACGGACAGGGCGACGACCCAGGTAAGGACGAAGACGCCGACGATAACGAACCCTGCCTTGTTGATGTTGAAGTCCTCTAGCCACGTCCAGCCAGCGCCGGTAAGGTCGCCGTCCTGGCCGAGCAGGCCGAGCACCTCGACGGCGCCGATGAACAGGGCCACGAATACGGAGAGCCCGGTGATGGTGATGTTGTAGTAGACCTTGCGAACCGGGCGGGCGAAGGCCCAGTCATAGGCGAAGTTCATGAAGCACCCATCGGCCGTGTCGAGCAGGCTCATTCCGGCGGCGAACAGGATCGGCAGGGAAATAATAGCGTAGAACGGCAGCCCGCCGACGATGGCCGAGCCCGCCATGACCAGCAGCGCCACCTCGGTAGCGGTGTCGAACCCCAGGCCGAATAGCAGCCCGATCGGATACATCTTCCACGGAGTGTCAATCTTGCGGGCGAGCGGGCCGAGGAACCGGTTCATCAATCCGCGAGTGGCGAGCTGCTGCTCCAGTTGCTGGTCGTCGTACTTGCCTGACCGCATTTCCCGGAATACCTTGAGTATTCCGGCCAGGATGACGATGTTGAGTGCCGCGATCAGGAACAAGAAAGTCCCCGACACCAGCGTGCCAACGATATTGGCTGTGTACTGGAAATGCGAGCTTGAGTTCCGCACGCTGGTGTCAATGGCGCGGATTCCGAAGTTCAGCAGCATCGCCAGAATGAATACCACCGAGGAGTGGCCGAGGGAGAAGAAGAAACCGACGGACAGCGGTCGCTTGCCGTCGTTGACGAGCTTGCGCGTGGTGTTATCGATCGCGGCGATGTGGTCGGCGTCAAAGGCATGCCGCATACCCAGGGTGTAGGCCAGGATCCCGGTACCGAAACCGAAGACGGCCGTCTTGCTGAGGTGGTGGTGCCCGCCAGTCGCCGCGGCGAGCATCGTCCACCCCGCCACGTTGAGCACGATGATGGTCAGCACCATCGAGCCGACGCCGGTCCACTCACGCGGGCTCAGGGCGTCCCGGATCTTTGCTAAGCGGCTGCGGTTGGCGTAGCCGGTGCGGTAGTCAGCCATCGGAGGCACCTTCCCTGGGAGAGCGCTGCGCTAGCGGTTGCCGCCGGCGAGCTTATTGCCACTAAATTGCAACAGCGACTAAGAGGTAACTGCAACAGGTTATCTAACAGGAGCGGCTGGATACTAGCGGCGCTGGCTACGCAATTCGGGCTGCCCATATGGGTAGCCCGAACGGACAGCCCAGATGGCTCACCCATTCGGGTCTTACCGTGGTCCGGATGGGCGGTCAGCCGGGCCGGTACCTCAGGTAGGCGGATTGTCCGCCCCGTCCGGGGCTCGTTCATCCCGCTGCGTGGAGCGCACACTCGAACGGCATCGCCACCTACCGATGACGAGGTAACTCCGTGAGGGACCGCACCGACCAGATCATCAGCAACGTGGACCGGGTGAACTCCGAGCTCATCGATTTCCTGGCTCATTTAACCGACGCTGACTTGGCGACGCCGTGTGACAATCCGGCCGGGCCGACGGTAGGCGCGATCGTGACTCATGTCGGCGAGGGTTCTCCGGAGGTGTTCCGCTGGCTCACCAGCGTCATCGAAGGCACCGCCAGCCCCGATCCCGCGCCGTCGGCCATGGACGACCACGCTCATGATCACGATCATGAGCACAGCCGCGAGCACGCGGACGGCGCCGGCCACGATGAGCAGGTGGCGCAGCTTGACCCGGCCGCGATGATCGAGCTGATGCGAGCCGGGAAGCCGGTCATGGTCGGTCTGCTGAGCAGCCTCACGGACGAGCAGTTGGACCGGACGCCGCCAGCCGCCGCCGGGATCACGGATGGCACCCGGACGTTGTTCCAGGTCATCAGTGACATGGTCGAGCACCAGGCTGAGCATCTAGCCGACATGCGCGCGGCCCTGGCGGCCCGGGCAGGCAGCGCCTCAGCACACAGCACCGGATGATGCCCCGGCAGACAGCGTTGCGGTCGCTGCTCGCCGAGCTTGCCCGGACCGATGTCAGGCTGCGGCTAGTCGACGGCGAGCGGCTAGAGGTGATCGCGCCGGCCGGTCGGCTCGCCCCGGAACTGCGCGACCGGATCGCTAAGCACAAGCCGGAGCTGATCGAGTGGCTAGCCAGCAGCGCGCCCGATGGATCCGGCCGGTCGGCGATGCCCACGATCGTCCCCGACCCCGAGCAGCTGTTCGCTCCGTTTCCCCCCGCCGACCTGCAGATGTCCTTCCTCGTGGGCAGTGGAGAGGGACTGGAATATCACGTCAGGCCGCATCAGTACCTGGAACTGGATTTCGCCGAGCTGGACCCTGGGCGGTTCGAGACCGCGCTGAACGCCGCCCTTCAGCGGCAGCGGGCGAACATCGTCGTGGTCCGGCCGGACATGCTGCTGGAGACCGTCCGTGATCCGGGGCCGGTCCGGGTGCAGGCCGTCGATCTGCGTCAGCTGCCGGAGCCGGAGGCGCTCGCGGCCATAGCGGCAACCCGGGCCGCAATGCAGCGCGCCGAATTGCCGCTGGACCGGTGGCCGTGGCTGGATGCGCGGATCAGCCAGTACGGCGCGGGCCGGGCCCGGCTGCACTACAACAACAACAACTTCTTCAGCGACGCGCTGGGAACCCGGCGGTTCCTCGACAGCGTCCTGCGCCTCTATCACCACCCGGGCGAGCAGCCGCCAGAGCTGGAGATCAGCTACCGGGACTGCGTGCTTGCGCTGGCCGAGCTCGAAGATTCGGTGCTGGGTCGGGCCGCCCAGAAGTACTGGTGCGACCGGCTGCCGGAGCTGCCCGACGCGCCCGCGCTTCCGCTGGTCACCGGCGCCGATTCCCGCGGGCGGTCCCGGCTTGACCGCCGCGAGCTGGAGCTGCCGCCGCCGTTGTGGTCGGCGTTCAAGCGCCGCGCCGCCAGGCATGGCCTGACCCCCACCAGCGCCCTCTACGGGGTGTACGCGGAGGTGCTCGCGTACTGGAGCGGCTCCCGGCACTTCCTGATCAACAACATGATCACCCACCGGCTGCCGTTGCATCCGCAGATTGGCGAGGTGGTCGGCAACTTCGCGTCGCTGTACCCGCTGGAAGTCGACTGGCGGCACGACGAACCGTTCCGCGAGCGGGTCAGGCGGCTCCAGGCCCAGGTGATGGCCGATATGGAGCACGTGTACTGGAGCGGCGTGAAGGTCCTGCAGGCGCTCAACACCGAACGGCGCACGCCAGGCCGGGCGGTCTGCCCGTTCGCCACCGGCAGCGCGCTGGCGGCCGGGGCCTTCGACCGCCCGGTCTCCAGCCTGCTGGAGACCCCGCAAGTGCTGCTCGACTGCGAGCTGTTCGAGCTGCGCAGCGGCGCCCTGTGGGTGGTCTGGGACGTCGTCGAGGCGATGTTCCCCGGCACGCTAATCGACGCCATGCACGTCGGCTACCGGTCGCTGCTGATCCGGCTGGCTGAACAGGACGACGGGTGGGAACAGCCATCGTTCGATCTGCTCCCCGACGAGCAGCGGGCAAGCCGCGAGCGAGTCAACCGAACGACGGCAGCGGGGCCGGGCGGGCGGCTGCATGACCAGCTACCGGTGCGGGCCGCCGGTCTCGCCGACCAGCCGGCCGTGATCTCGCCCGCTGCCACGCTGACCTACGCCGACCTGCACCAGCGCAGCGCCGAGCTAGCCGGCCGGCTGCGCCGCCGCGGCACCCGCCCCGGCGATCTGGTCGCGGTCGTCGCGGCCAAGGGATGGGAGCAGGTGGTCGCGGTCTTCGGCGCGCTGAGCGCCGGGGCGGGCTACGTGCCGGTCGACCCGGACTGGCCGGACGACCGGGTTCGGTACCTGGTCGGGGACACGGTGGCCAGCGCGGTGGTCACCACCGAGGACCTGCGCGCGCGGCTGGCCGGGCTGGTCGGCACGCCGGTACTGGCGGTAGGCCAGCCGGCAGGCGACGGGGAGCCGGCAGGCGACGGGGAGCCGGCGGCTCGGGCGGACGCCGGGATCGCGCCGGATGACCGGGCGTACGTGATCTACACCTCGGGCACCACCGGGCGCCCGAAGGGCGCGGTCCTTGATCACAAAGGCCCCCTGAACACGGTCGCGGACGTCAACCGCCGCTTCGGGATTGGCCCGGGCGACGTGCTGTTCGGCATCTCCTCGCTCTGCTTCGACCTGTCCGTCTACGACATCTTCGGGACCGTGGCGGCCGGGGCGACGCTGGTGCTGCCGGACCCGCGCCGATCCGACCCGGCCGCCTGGATCGAACTGGTCCAGGCGCACGGGGTGACCGTCTGGAACTCGGTGCCCGCGGTCATGCAGCTGTTCACCGAGGAGGCCGCGGCGGCCGGGGTTCAGCTGCCGACGCTGCGGACGGTGCTGCTCAGCGGTGACTGGATTCCGGTCAAGCTGCCCGGGCAGATCCGCGCCATCGCGCCGAACGCGCGGGTGATCTCGCTCGGCGGCGCGACCGAAGGCTCGATCTGGTCGATCTTCCACCCGGTGGATCGGGACCAGCCGGATCTGGTCAGCATTCCGTACGGCCAGCCGCTGGCCAACCAGGCCTGGCACGTGCTGGACGGCCTGGGCCGCGACGCCCCCGACTGGGTCCCCGGGCACCTCCACATCGGCGGCGTCGGCGTCGCGCTTGGCTATCTGAACAACCCGGAGATGACCGCTGCGGCGTTCGTCACCCACCCGCGGACCGGCGAACGGCTTTATCGCACCGGAGATCTCGGCCGGTATCTGCCGAGCGGCGACATCGAGTTTCTCGGGCGGGCCGATTTCCAGGTCAAGATCCAGGGATTCCGGGTCGAGCCCGGCGAGATTGAGCATGCGCTGGTGGAACACCCGGGCGTCCGGCAGGCCGCCGTCATCGCGCGCGCAGCCGGATCCGGATCCGGATCCGGCAAGCAGCTGGCCGCCTTCGTGGTGGCCGCCGACGGCGTGGACCGCCCGGATCCGGCCGCCCTGCGCGGCTTTCTGGCCGACCGGCTGCCCGGCTACCTGGTGCCGGACCAGATCGCCGTACTTGACCGGCTGCCGCTGACCGCCAACGGCAAGCTGAACCGCCGGGCGCTGGAGACGATAGCGCCGGAGCAGCGCGCCCGGCATCAGTTCGTGGCGCCCCGGAACCCGGTCGAGTCGGAGCTCGCCCAGCTGTGGGAATCGGTGCTGTCCACCGGGCCGATCGGCGTGCATGATGACTTCTTCGAGCTGGGCGGTCAGTCGTTCGCGGCGCTCCGGGTCATCAGCCTGATCGCGCAGGGCCTGGGCCGCAGGATCCCGCTCGGCGCACTGCTGGAAGGGCCGACGGTCGCACGGCTGGCCGAACTGGTGCAGGCGCCGGACGCCGGATGGTCGCCGTTGGTCCGGCTGCCGGGCGCCGACGCCGGGGATCCGTGGTTCCTGGTCCACCCGGCCGGCGGCGATGTGATGTGCTACCGAGAACTCGCGGCCCGGCTGGGCGCGCCCTGCTATGCCTTCCAGGCGGCGAGGGCGGCGGCCGGGCGGGAACTGGCGGGCAGCATCGGGGAACTGGCCGGCCGGTACCTGCGGGAGCTGCTGGCGGTCCAGCCCAGCGGCCCGTACCTGCTGGGCGGCTGGTCGTCCGGCGCGGTGATCGCGTTCGAGCTGGCCAGGCGGCTTGAGCTGGCTGGCCAGCCGGTGCGGCAGCTGGTGGTCATGGACGCGCCGGCCCCGAGCGGGTCGCAGGACGTCCCCGAGGTCGCCTCGCTGCTGTGGTACCTGGAGGACCTGAACCTGGGTTTCCGGCCGACCGGACCGAGCAGCGCCGAGGTCGCCGAGCTAGCCGCGGTGGCCGGGCTGGCCGGGCTGGCCGGGGCCGACGGGCCCGAGCAGCTGACCCGGGCACTGGAACTCGGCGCTCAGCACGGTCTCCCGGCCGACCTGGACGCGGCGAGCCTGGCGCCAAACTACGCGGTCTTCCGCAGTGTGGTCCGGGCCTGCCACCGCTACCGGCCCGGCGCCATCGCCGCCGACATCACCGTCCTGCGGGCCGGCACGGGTCGCGTGACCGAATTCGAGCAGCATCCGTCCGCGCCGACACCGGACTGGGGCTGGGCAGCGCTGACCAGCGGGCGAGTGACCACCGGCACCGTGGCCGGCAGCACGCACCACACGCTGCTCGGCGGCGACCACGTCGGCGCGGTGGCCGAGGCGCTTGACCGGAGCAAGTCCGCCGAGCGGATCGCCTGACCGGCAGGCAACGGGGAGATACTGATGCCACAAGATCTGATCTCGGAACTACGACGCCGTGGGGTCAGGCTCCGGCTGGTCGACGACCGGCTCGACGTGCTGGCGCCGCCCGGCGCGCTGACCGCGGAGCTGCGCGAGGATCTGCGGCTGCGGCGAGACTGGCTGGCTGAGATGCTCCGCCGGAACGAGGCGGGTCAGAGCCTGCAGATGATCCAGCCGCACCCGGAGCACCGGTACGAGCCGTTCCCGCTGACCGACATGCAGCACGCGTACTGGGTGGGCCGCCAGTCGGCGGTCGAGCTCGGCGGCGTCTCCACCCACTTCTACCTGGAGCTGGAGCGCACCGGGCTCGATCTGGCCCGGCTGGCCTGGTCGCTGCGGCAGGTCATCGACCGGCACGACATGCTGCGCGCGGTGATCACGCCGGACGGGCAGCAGCGGATTCTGCCCGAGGTGCCCGGCTACGAGATCGCCGTCGCCGATCTGCGGTCCCTGCCGGAGCAGCGGCAGCTGGACGAGCTCGCCAGGATCAAGGAGGAGATGGGCCACCAGGTCCGGCCCGCCGACCAGTGGCCGCTATTCGAGATCCGCGCGTCCCAGCTGGCCGCCGGGAGGCTGCGCCTGCACGTCAGCCTGGACCTGCTGATCATGGACGCTTTCAGCCTGTACCTGCTCTTCAACGAGTGGCGTCAATGGTATGAGGCGCCCGACTGGGCGCCCGCGCCGCTGCAGCTCTCCTACCGCGACTACGTGCTCGCCGAGGTGGCGCTGCGGGACGGCGCCGGCTACCGGGACGCGGAGCGCTATTGGCTGGGGCGGCTGGACGAGCTGCCGCCCGGGCCGGCGCTTCCGCTGGCGGTGGCGCCGGCCGAGATCCGGCAGGGCCGGTTCACCCGCCGGGCGGCAGGCCTTCCCGCGATGCGCTGGGACCGGATCAAGCGGGCGGCCCGGCAGCGCGGGCTGACCCCGTCGGCCGTGCTGCTGACCGCTTTCGCCGACGTGCTGCGGCGCTGGGCCAACCAGCCGGACCTGACGCTCAGCCTGACCCTGTTCAACCGGCCGCAGCTGCACCCGGACATCGCCCAGCTGATCGGCGATTTCACGTCGGTCACGCTGCTGGCGGCCCGCGCCGAGCCGCGGGATCGGTTCGTAGACCGGGCGCAGCGGCTGCAGCAGCAGCTCATGGAGGACCTGGCGAACGCCGCTTTCGGCGGGGTCCGGGTGCTGCGGGAGCGGTCCCGCCGGCTGGGCGGCGGACCGGCTGCCGCCATGCCGGTGGTCTTCACCAGCGCGCTGGCCCTGCAGTCCGGCCAGGATCCGGCGGCCGGGATGGCCTTCTTCGGCGAGTTCGTCGACGGCATCAGCCAGACCCCGCAGGTGTGGTTGGACCACCAGGTCAGCGAGCTGGCGGGGGACCTCGCGTTCAACTGGGACGCGGTCGAGGCGCTGTTCCCGGCCGGCCTGCTTGACGACATGTTCGACGGTTACCGCACCCTGATCCAGCGGCTCGGCGAGCGCGATGACGCCTGGGAGGAACCGGCGCCGCTGCCCGAGCTGCCCGACTGGCAGGCGCAGGAGCGCCGCGCGGCCAACGACACCGCGGCCGAGCTGCCCGTCGGCACGCTCGGCGGGCTGATCGAGGCGCGGGCTGCCGAGCAGCCCAACGCGGTGGCGGTGGTCGACGACGAAGGCCAGCTCCGCTACGGCGAGCTGGCGGCCCGGGGCCGCCAGCTGGCGCGCCGGCTCACGGAGCTCGGCGCGGCGCCGAACACGCTGGTTGCCGTCGTGCTGGAGAAGGGCCGGCAGCAGGTCGCCGCCGTGCTCAGCGTGTGCCTGTCCGGCGCGGCCTACCTGCCGATCGACGCGCAGTGGCCGCAGGCCAGGCGGTGGGAGCTGATGGGTCAGGGCGGCGTCCGGCTGGCGGTCACCACGGCGCGGCTGCGCGACGAGCTGCGCTGGCCGCCTGGCGTGCGAGTCGTCGCCGTCGAGGACCCGGACGTGTCGGCCGCCGCCGATGGCCCGCTGCCGGTCGCGCCGTCGCCGGACGACCTGGCCTACGTCATCTTCACCTCCGGCTCGACCGGGCAGCCGAAGGGAGTGATGATCGACCACCGGGGCGCGGTCAACACCATCGCGGACATTAACCAGCGGTTCCGGATCGGCCCGGACGACAGCGTTATGGCCCTCTCTGCACTTAGCTTTGACCTGTCCGTGTACGACATTTTCGGTCTGCTGGCCGCGGGCGGCCGGGTGGTCATGCCGAGCCCGCGCGCCGAGCACGACCCGGCGCACTGGACCGAGCTGGTGCGGCGGCACCGGGTGACCGTGTGGAACTCCGTCCCCGCGCTGATGCAGGCGTGGCTGGAGTCGGGCGGACCCGCCGCCGACGGCCCGGCCAGCCCGGCCGACGGCCTGCGCCTGGTCCTGCTCAGCGGCGACTGGATCGCGGTCTCGCTGCCGGACGCGATCCGCGCCTGCTACCCGCACGCGCAGGTGATCAGCCTCGGCGGGGCAACCGAGGCGTCCATCTGGTCAGTGTGCTACCCGATCGGCGAGCTGCCGCCGCAGTGGACCCGCATCCCGTACGGAAAGCCGCTGGCCAACCAGACGCTGCAGGTCTGCGACGCGCAGTTGCGGCCGTGCCCGGTCTGGACCGTCGGAGAGATCTACATCGGCGGGACCGGGGTCGCCAAGGGGTACTGGGCGGACCCCGATCGCACCGCCGAGCGCTTCCTGAGCCACCCGGAGACGGGCGAGCGGCGGTACCGAACCGGCGACCTCGGCCGGTATCTGCCCGGCGGTGACATCGAGTTTCTTGGCCGGGCCGACTTCCAGGTCAAGATCAACGGTTACCGGATCGAGCTCGGCGAGATCGCCGCGACCTTGCGTCGGCTGCCGGGGGTGAGCGGCGCGCTCGCCACGGTGGGCGCCAACCCGAAGACCGGGCGGCGGCAGCTCATCGCCTACGTCGTGCCCGGCGGCGAGCACGAGGAACCGGACCGGGACGCGGGCCCGGAGGCGGGCCCGGAATCCGGGGGCAAGGACTGGGAAGCCCTGGTGGGCGCGGGCGAGTCCGTGCGCCGACGGCACGCGCCCGAGCTGGCCGGGGAGCTGGCCAGCTACCGGGACGCCTGGCGGGCGATGGAGCGGCTCTGCCTGCCGGTGATGGCGCGCACGCTGGCCCGGCTCGGTGTCTTCAGCACGCCGGAGGACACCGCCACCGCGGCGCAGATCGTGCCGCGCTGTGGCCTGAGGCCCAGGTACAGCGGCCTGCTGGACCAGTGGCTGACCGCCCTGGCCGACGCCGGCGTGCTGGCGACGGCTGGGCAACCCGGCGCATACCGGGCCGCGGCGGCGGCGCTCGACCTCGACGCCCTGGACCGCCAGGTCGAGCGGGAACGGGCGGCGCTCGACGCCCTCCGCCCGCCCGGCGCCGGCCCCCACCGGGTGCTGATCGACTACGTCCTCAGCTGCGTCGAGCACCAGGTGGAGCTGCTGACCGGGCAGCTGAGCCCACTGGAGCTGCTGCTGCCGGGCGGCGACTGGCGGGTCACCGACGTGCTGTATGCGAGCAACCCGGTCTCCCGGCTGCAGAATCTCATCGCCGCCCAGGTCGTCGGCCGCTTCGCGGACACCTCGCCGTCCCGGCCGGTCCGGATACTCGAGGTCGGCGCGGGCACTGGCGGAACCACCGCGCAGGTGCTGCCGGCCCTCCTGGCCGGCCAGGTCAGCTACGACTTCACCGACGTCTCCACGTTCTTCACCGAACGGGCCAGGCGCAGCTTCGCCAGCTACCCGTTCGTCCACTACGGCGTGCTCGACATCGAC
This sequence comes from Streptosporangiaceae bacterium, assembly GCA_052143655.1. GTDB lineage: Bacteria > Actinomycetota > Actinomycetes > Streptosporangiales > Streptosporangiaceae > CAVSUR01. The sequence goes on from JBKQSL010000466.1 coordinate 20,620, forward strand.
CGGGACCTAGCGAGCCAGGGATACCCGCCCGGCTCGGCCGACGTCGTGATCGGGGCCAACGTGCTGCACGACGCCAAGGACCTGCAGCGCAGCCTCGGCTACCTGCGGTCGACGCTGGCGCCCGGGGGGCTGCTGCTGCTGATCGAGGGCACCGCGAACTCGCTGCTGCAGCTGCTCACCGTCGGCTTCATCGAGGGTTTCTCCAGCTATCAGGGTCACCGCCAGCTGCCCCTGCTGTCGGCCGAGCAGTGGCGCAAGCAGCTGACCGCGGCCGGTTTCGGAAGGTTCGCCGCGGTGCCGGATGGCGACGCGGTGGCCGACGTGATGACCCAGCAGGTGCTGCTGGCCGAGGCGCCCGCGCCCGCCTCCGGCCCGGTCCGCCTCGACCCGGCTGCCCTCCGCGAGCAGCTGGCCGGCCTGCTGCCGGACTATCTGGTGCCCCAGCACTATCTGCTGCTTGACCGGCTGCCGCTGAACTCGAACGGCAAGGTCGACCGCGCCGCCCTACCCGAGCCGTGGGACTGGACCGAGTCCGACGAGCGGATCGCCCCGCAGACCGACCTGGAGCGGCAGCTGCTCGGGATCTGGCGCGAGGCGCTGAGCCGCGACGACATTGGCGTCGAGGACAACTTCTTCGAGCTCGGCGGCGACTCCCTGCACGCGCTGCGCATTCTGAGCCGGCTGCGCGACGAGCTTGGCCTGCGGGAGAGCGCGGACGAAGGATTGCAGATCCTCTTCGGCAGCCCGACCATCGCCGAGCTGGCCAGGGAACTGAGCGAACGGGAAGGGGCGTGATCTCGATCGACACCGGCGCACAGCGCGAGGGCTGGGATGACGTGGTGGTCGGAGCCGGCACCAGCGGCGCCGTGCTGGCCAGCCGCCTGGCCGAGCAGCCGGGCCGGCGGGTCCTGCTGCTTGAGGCGGGGCCAGACGAGTCGCAAGAGACTGGCCAGGGCCTCGGCACGCCGTCGCTGGCCAGCCACAACTGGGATTACTCCGCCTATCTCGGATCGACGGCCAGCGGCAGGCAGTACCCGTACCGGATGGGCAAGGTGGTTGGCGGCGGGTCGGCGATCAACGGGGCGATCGCGCTGCGCGGGCTGCCGGCCGATTTCGACAGCTGGGCCGCCGCCGGCAACAGCGAGTGGGCGTGGGACCGGGTGCTGCCCTACTTCGCCAAGATCGAGGCGGATGCCGACATCACCGGAACGGGCCACGGCGCCTGCGGCCCGGTGCCGATCAGCCGCCCCCGGCCGGAGGAGTTCGACGCCGTGTCGGGCGGCTTCGTCCAGGCGTGCCGCACCATCGGCCTGCCCGACCTGCCGGACCTGAACGGCGGCGCCCAGGTAGGCGTGGGTCCGGTGCCGGCTAACCGGCTCGGTCCGCGCCGCATGTCCTCCGCCGACACGCACCTGACTGGTGCCCGCCGCCGGAGCAACCTCACCGTGTGGGGGCGCTGCCACGTCACCCGACTGCTGCTCAGCGGCCAGCGGGTGGTGGGGGTGGAGGCGCTGCGCGACGGGCAGCCGTGCCGGGTCGCCGCCGACCGGGTCGCGCTGAGCGCAGGCGCGATCAACACCCCGGTCATCCTGCAGCGGTCCGGCATCGGAGATGGTCGGCAGCTAGCCGATCTGGGCATCAAGCCCGTTATCGACCTGCCCGGAGTCGGGCACAATCTGATCGATCATCCGGTCGTGGCGATCTGGACCGTGGCCCGGGACAGCGTCGACCACCCGGACGGCGTGCGGCACCAGGTGATGGCCCGGACGACGAGCCCCGACGGCTCGCCCGACCTGATGCTGTTCCTGGCGAACAACCTGCCCACCGCACGGATCCCGGTGATCGGCGCGATGCTGGGCGGGCAGCCCGGGATCGCGGTGTCGGCCGTCCTGGGCACCCCGGCCTCACGCGGCGCCGTCCAGCTCTCCGACGCCTCCCCCGACGCGGACCCGGTCATCGTGCTGAACCTGGCCGCCGATCCGGCGGACGTGGACCGGCTGATGTCTGGCGCCCGGCAGGCCTGGTCGCTGGTGCGCGCCGCGCCGCTGGCCGGCCTGGTGCGCGAGCCGTTGGTCTGGACCGACCGGATGATGGCCGACGACGCGCTGCTGCGCAGCGCGGTCACCAGGTTCGTCAGTCCGCTCTGGCATCCGGTCGGGACCGCGCGGATGGCGCCGCCCGGCGACCCGGCGGCGGTGGTGGACCAGTCCTGCCGGGTCTACGGGGCCGACGGCCTCCGGGTTGTGGACGCCTCGGTGATGCCATCGATCCCGGCCGCGCCGACGAACCTGACCTGCGTCATGCTCGCGGAGAAGGTGGCGGAATGGATCAGCTAGTCCAGCCGCCAGCCCGGCCGCGGCCCGGGCAGGCCGCGCTGACCGGGCCCGACCGCTGGTTTGTCCGGTGGCGGCCGGTACGTGAGCCGCGGCTGCGGTTGTTCTGCCTCCCGCACGCGGGCGGTGGTGCGGCAGTCTACCGGCCGTGGGCCCAGCGCCTGGCCGCCGACGTCGAGGTTGTCGCGATCCGGTTGCCCGGCCGGGAGAGCCGGCTGGGTGAGGCGCCGCTGCGCCAGGTGCCGGACATCGTGGCCGCTCTGGCGGCCGACGTCGAGCCGTGGTTAGACCGGCCGCATGCCTGGTTCGGGCACAGCCTGGGCGCGGTGACCGCGTTCGAGACCTGCCAGGCGCTGCGCCGGGCGGGACTGCCCGAGCCGGTGCGCCTGCTGGTCTCCGGCAGGCAGGCGCCGCACCTGCCTGCCCGGAGCCGCCCGGTGCACCAGGCGCCGCTGCCCGAGTTCATCGGCCGACTGCGGGAGCTGAACGGAACTCCGCCGGAGATCCTGGCGGATCACGCGGCGCTGGCCAGCCTGCTGCCAATGCTGCGCGCGGATTTCGCCGCGGTGGAGACCTATGCGTACCGGCCAGCGCCCTCGCTGGACTGCCCGATCTCCGTCTTCGGCAGCCTCGACGACCCCTTCGTAACCATTCCGGAACTGCACGCCTGGCAGGCGCACACCAACGCGCGCTGCGCGGTCCGGGTGCTCCGCGGTGACCACTTCTTCCTGCACAGCTCGCCCGAGCCGGTGCTCGCCCTGATCGCCGGCGACCTGGGACACTCGTCGTGACCGGATCGGAACCCGCCCTCGCCCCGTTCCCGCTAACCGACCTGCAGGAGGCGTACCTGGTCGGGTCGAGCCGCCTGATCGAGCTCGGCGGGTTCTGGCCCAATCACTATCTCGAAATCGATGTGGTCGGCCTCGACACCGGCCGCGCCGAGGCCGCGCTTAACCTGCTCGTCGATCGGCACGAGCAGCTGCGGACCGTGGTGCTCGCGGACGGCGGGCAGCGCGTTCTCGACCATCCGGGGCCGGTCCGGCTGCCGGTCGTTGACCTGGCGGGAATGAGCCGGGAAGACCGCGCCGCCGAGCTGCGGCGGACCCGCCGCCGGATGCGCGACGAGGGACTCGACCCGACCCGCTGGCCGCTGTTCAACGTGCTCGCGCACCGGGTCAGGCCGCACCGGGTCCGGATCCATCTCGCGCAGAGCCTGCTGCTGCTGGACGGGCGCGGCATCCGGCAGCTGATCCGCGAATGGCAGGAGCTGTACCGGGATCTCGCGGCGCCGCTGCCGCCGGCGCCGGTGACCTACCGGGAGGCCCGGCTGGCCCTGGCCGCTCGCGAGCACTCCGAGGCGTACCAGGAGCACTGGCGGTACTGGGCCGCGCGGCTGGACACACTGCCCGAAGCGCCCGCCCTCCCGCTGGCCGGTCAGCTGGCGGCCGTCGACCCGGTGCGGTTCACCCGGCGGACCCATCGGCTCAGCCCGGCAACCTGGCAGCGGCTGCGGGCCGTCTTCGGCCGGCATCGCATGCTGCCGACCGGCGCGCTGCTGCACGTGTTCGCCGAGATCCTCGGCCAGTGGGCGACCAGCCCGCGGTTCTGCCTCAACGTTCTGCACCAGACCTGGGCGGACGGCCACCCGGAGTGGGCAGCCACGGTGGGCCAGTTCGGCGCGACCCTGGCGCTTGAGGTGGACCTGCGCGGGGACGCCGATTTCTGGACCCGCGGTCAGCTGCTGCAGCGTCAGCTGTGGAAGGACCTTGAGCACGCCGAGGTCAGCGCGGTGCGAGTGATGCGCGAGGTGGCCACCCGGCGCGGCTGGACGCCACGGGCGGCGCTGCCGTACGTCTTCACCAGCATGCTCGACCACGGCGAGCGCGAGGCTGCGCCGCCCGGCCCGGCCTGCCGGATCGTGGACAGCTGCCTGCGCACACCGCAGGTGCTCATCGACAACCAGATCCAGGAGGGGCCAGACGGGGCCGTCGAGTGCGTCTGGGATGTCGTGGACGGGGCGTTCCCGCCGGGCCTGCCGGACGCGATGTTCGGCGCATACCGGACCGCGCTCGACGGGCTGTCGCGATCTTCCGGCATAACGGCCGACCCGGACCTGGTGCCGACCGCGCACCGGAATGTCGTCGCGGCGGTCAACCGGACGGCCGCGCCGCTCTCGGCCGACCTGCTGAGCGACGGATTCCTGCGCTGGGCGGCCGCCGAGCCGGCCGCAGTCGCGGTGCTGACCTCGCGCCGGACGATGACCTACGGGGAGCTGGAGACGGAGTCCCGGGTGCTCGCCCACCAGCTGCGCGAGCGCGGCGTGGGCCGGGCGGACGTGGTGCCGGTGGTGATGGCCAAGGGCTGGGAACAGGTGGTGGCGGTTCTTGGCGTGCTGCGCGCCGGGGCGGCCTACTGCCCGGTCGACAGCGGCCTGCCGGCCGAGCGGATCGCGCACCTGGTCGGCGAGTGCTCGGCGCCGGTGGCTGTCGTCCAGCCCGGCCAGGCGCCCGGCCCCGATGAGCTGGCGACCCTGCCCGTGCTGCCAGCGCACCCGGGCGCCGCCGACCCGCCGGGCGCCGCCGACCCGCCGGGCGGCGACCCGTCCGACCTGGCCTACGTCATTTACACGTCGGGCTCCGCCGGCCAGCCCAAGGGGGTGGAGATCGAGCACCGGGGCGCGGTGAACACCATTCTCGACGTCAACAACCGGATCGGGCCAGGGCCGGGCGACCGGGTCTTCGGCATCTCCTCGCTGAGCTTCGACCTGTCGGTCTGGGACATCTTCGGCACGCTCGCGGCCGGGGCCACCCTGGTCCTGCCGGATGCGGCGCCGTGGCCCGACCCCGTAGGCTGGGCGGCGGCGGCCAGCCGCAGCGGCGTCACCGTCTGGAACTCGGTGCCCGCGCTGGCCGAGATGCTGGCCGAGGTCGTGGCGGAACGGCCGGAGCTAGGCCGGCCGCCGATCCGCGCCGTCCTGCTGAGCGGTGACTGGATCTCCCCGGCCCTGGTCGGGCGGCTCCGCGAGCAGTGGGCCGGCGCTCGGATCGTCGCGATGGGCGGCGCCACCGAGGCGTCCATCTGGTCCAACGTGTACGAGGTGGACGCCGTCGACGCTGGCTGGCGCGGCGTTCCTTACGGCCGGCCGCTGAGCAACCAGACCATGCGGGTGCTCGACCACCGGCTGCAGATCCGACCGCCCTGGGCGGTGGGCCAGATCCATATCGGCGGGGTCGGGCTGGCCCGCGGGTACCGGGGCGACCAGGACCGCACCGCCGAACGGTTCATCCGGCTCCCGCGGACCGGTGAGCGGCTCTACCGGACCGGGGACCTTGGCCGGTACTGGCCGGACGGCACGATCGAGTTCCTCGGCCGGGAGGACCGGCAGCTCAAGATCCAGGGCTTCCGGGTCGAGCCGGGCGAGGTCGAGGCGGTCGCCCGCAGCCATCCGGCGGTTCGCGACTGCCTGGTCTGCGCGCAGACCGCGCCCGGCGGTGCCTGGCGGCTGGTGGCGCTCGTGGTGCCCGAGCAGCCGGGGCTGCCGGATTCGGCGGAACTGCCCGCCCGCCTGCTCGCCCACCTGCGTGCCCAGCTGCCGCACTACATGATTCCCGGACAGCTGCACGTGGTGCCGCGGCTGCCCTTGACCGCCAACGGGAAAGTGGACGTGAACCGCGCCCTGGCGATGCTCGGCGCGCCGGCGGCGGCAGTGGCGGCCGGCGGCGGCAGCGGGCCGGACCAACTGGCCAAGCAGCTAGCCGGGTTGTGGGCCGACCTGCTCGACGTGGCACTAGTCGAGCCGGACGAGGACTTCTTCAGCCTGGGCGGGAACTCCCTGCTCGCCCTGCGGCTGGTCAACCGGGTTCGCGCGGAGCTGGGCGTCGACCTTCCGTTCGGCCAGGTCTTCGAGGCGCCGACAGTGCGGGCCATGGCGAGCTGCGTGCGGCGCGGCGGAGGCGGCGCCAGCTGCGCAGTCACGCTGTCCGCCGGCTCCGGGCCGGAGCTGTTCCTGTTCCATCCGGTCGGCGGCTCGGTGGCCGGCTACCCGCCGCTGGCGCGGGCCTGGAACGGCTCGGTTCGGGCGTTCCAGAGCCGGGCGCTCGCCGACCGGTCCGCCGTGGCCGTTTCAGCCGATCTGGGCACGATGGCCGCTGGCTACCGCGCCGAGCTGCAGCGCCTGGCGCCGCCGCCGTACCTGCTGGGTGGCTGGTCGATGGGCGGGGTGCTGGCCTACGAGGTCGCCAGGCAGCTGGCCGAGCTCGGCCAGCCGGCCTACCCCTTCATGATCGATAGCGACCTGCGGCAGTCCCCGCCGCCCGCCACCGACCAGGCTCGCCACCTCGAATTCCTCAGCGATCTGGCTGGCGGGCGGCTTCCTGCCGGGATTGCCACGGCGCTGGCGGCGGCGCAGCCCGAGGCGCTGGCGCCGACGGGTCTGGCGGCTGCGGTCGAGCACCGGCTGCTTCCGGCCGAGGTCGAGGTCGCGGAGTACCAGCGGCTGGTCGCGGTCCATGCCGCCAACCTGGCGGCGCTGGCCGATTACCGGCCCGGGCGGTTCGACGGGCCAGCCCTGCTCTTCGTCGCCGACCAGGTCGACCGGCCCGACCCGGTCCCCGCGTGGCGGGCGGTCAGCCCTGGCCTCACCGCGCGGGTGTGGTCGGCTGACCACCACTCCATCGTGACCAGCAGCCGGCTCGCCGAGATTGCCAGCGCCGTTCAGGAATGGCTCGCGGGCAACGGGCTGGAGCCGGCGTCAGCCGCTGAGAAAGAGGAGATTCGGTGACCCTGCCCGGTGACGCACCATCGATCATTCAGGTGATCCGGTCCCACGCGGTTCACCAGCCGGACAAGACGGCGCTGATCCTGCTGGCCTCGGGCGAGGAGGAGACCGGCCGGCTGACCTACGGCGAGCTGGACCGGCGGGCCCGGTCGCTGGCTGGCCGGCTGCAGTCGGCGGGGCTGCCTGGTGAACGGGTCCTGCTGCCGATGCCCACCTGCCTGGAGTACGCGGTGGGCATGCTGGGCTGCCTGTACGCCAGGGCCATCCCGGTGCCGGTATATCCGCCGGGTAACCGGCGGCACGCCGAGCGGCTCAGCGGGATAGTCGCGGACTGTGCCGCCCGGCTGGCGCTGACCACGACGGCCAAGCTCGACGCGCTGCGAGCGCGGTTCGATCAGCTCGCCAGCGAGTCGGCCGGCTTCGATCTGTGGGCCGTCGATCAGCCCGCGGACGACGACCCGGCGTGGACCGAACCCGAGTTCGCCGCCGCTGACGTCGCCTACTTGCAGTACACCTCGGGCTCGACTGCCGAGCCGCGCGGCGTGATGATCACGCACGGCAGCCTGATGTCCCAGGTCGCCCTGTTTTCCGAGGGCTTCGGACTGTCCGGACAGGACATGAACGTCTCCTGGCTGCCGCTGTTCCACGACTTCGGCGTCGTCGCCGGGCTGCTGAACCCGCTGTACCTGGGCGCGACCACGGTGCTGATGCCGCCGGTCTCGTTCGCTCAGCGGCCGGTTCGGTGGCTGAACGCGATCAGCCGGTACCGAGGCAACACGAGCTGGGGGCCGAACTTCGCTCTTGAGCTGTGCTGTCAGCGGGTCGACGAGCAGGACCGCGCCGGGCTGGACCTGTCCTGCTGGCGGGTGATCGGAACCGGCGCGGAGCCGGTCCGGGCGGACACGCTGCACAGCTTCGCCGAGGCATACGCCGGGTCTGGCTTCAGCGTCCGGGTATTCGGGCCGGGCTACGGCATGGCCGAGGCGACGCTGGCGCTGACGATCCAGACTCCAGGGACGCCGTTCGTGGTCCGCTCGGTCAGCGCGGAGGCGCTGTCCCGTGGCCAACTCCGCCCCGCCGCGCCCGGTGAGCGGAGCCGGCGGCTGGTGGGCAATGGGCATGCCTGGCAGGACACCGAACTGCTGGTCGTGGACCCGGACACCGGACTGATCTGCCCGGACGGCGCCGAGGGCGAGCTGTGGGTCCGTGGCCGGACGATCGCGGCCGGTTACTGGGGACGCCCGGCGGAGACTGCCCGGACCTTCGGCGCGCATCTGGCCGACGGCCGGGGCCCGTTCCTGCGCACCGGGGACCTCGGCGTGCTGGCCGACGGCCAGTGTTACGTCACCGGCCGGCGCAAGGACGTGATCATCATCCGCGGCCGCAATCTGCATCCGCATGATATCGAGCTGACCGTCGCCAGGTCGCACTCCGCGCTGGCGCCCGACCGGGGCGCGGCCTTCCCGGTGGAGGTCGAGGACACCGATCAGCTCGTCATCGTCCATGAGCTAGACCGCCAGTGGCACGGCGCCGCCGGTCCGCGCGACATCGAGGCGGCAATCAGGCAAGCGATCGCCGAGGAGCACGAGGTCGAGGTGGCCACGGTTGTCCTGCTGCCCGCGGCGTCGCTGCCGATCACCTCAAGCGGCAAGGTGCGGCGGCAGCACTGCAAGGGCATGTACCTTCGGGGCGAACTCGCCGCGGTCTACACCTCGGAACCCCCCGCCGACGTCCCGCCGCCTGCCGACGTCCCGGCGCCGCCGCCTGCCGACGTCCCGGCGCCGTCGTCGGCGCCCGCGCGGGCCGCTGCGTGGGGGTACGAGTCGATCGTCGACTGGCTGGTCACCCGCGTCGCCGAGCGGCAGCGGCAGCCGGCCGCAGAGGTGGACGTGCACGCGCCGTTCAGCGCGTTCGGACTCGATTCGGTGACGCTGGTCGGGATCTCCGGTGACCTCGGCGTCGCGCTCGGCCGGCCGGTCGACCCGACTCTGCTGTACGAGCATCCGACCGTGGCCCGGCTGGCCCGCGCCCTGAGCGGCGGCGACGACCCGATGTCGCGGGCAGTGCCGCGCCGGGGCGGGCAGTCGGCCGAGCCGATCGCCGTGATCGGCATGGCGTGCCGGTTCCCCGGCGCGGACTCGGTCGACGAGTTCTGGGATCTGCTCCGGTCGGGGCGGGACGCGATCACCGAGGTCCCGGACTCCCGCTGGTCGGCCGACCAGTACTACCGGGCCGGCCCGCCGGTGCCCGGCCACACCACTACCCGGTGGGGCGGTTTCATCGGCGGTGAGTACCGGTTCGACGCCGGCTTCTTCGGCATCTCGCCACAAGAGGCCCGGGCCATGGACCCACAGCAGCGGCTGCTGCTCACGCTGACCTGGCGCGCGCTGGAAGACGCCGGTATCGCCGCCGACGCGATCGCCGGAACCGACACCGGGGTGTTCGTCGGAATCGCGAGCAACGACTACGGGCGCCTGCAGATCCGCGATCAGGCCGGCCTCGACCCGTACGCCGGCACCGGCAACGCGTTCAGCGTGGCGGCCAACCGGCTCTCATTCGCCTTCGACCTGCACGGCCCGAGCCTGGCCATCGACACCGCCTGCTCGTCCTCCCTGGTCGCAATCCACCAGGCGGTCAGCAGCCTGCGGCAGGGCGAATGTGACCTGGCCATCGTCGCGGGCGTGAATCTGCTGCTCTCCCCGGACCTGACCGTCGTGTTCTCGCAGGCCAACATGATGGCGCCGGACGGCCGCTGCAAGGTGTTCGATGCCAGCGCCGACGGTTATGTCCGCAGCGAGGGGTGCGGGGTGGTGATCCTACAGCGGCAGGCCGCGGCCCGCCGGGCAGGCGACCGAACCTACGCCGTCGTGCGCGGCAGCGCGGTCAACCAGGACGGCCAGAGCAACAGCCTGACGGCGCCGAACGGCCTGGCCCAGGAGGCTGTGCTGACCCAGGCCCTGGCGGCTGCAGGCCTGGAGCCCGGCCAGGTCGGCTACGTGGAGGCGCACGGTACGGGCACCAGCCTCGGCGATCCCATAGAGGTGGCCGCCCTGCGCCGGGTGTACGGCGAGCTCTCGCCGGGCGAGCCCGTGTGGATCGGTTCGGCCAAGGCCAGCATCGGTCACCTGGAGGCGGCGGCCGGCATCGCCGGATTCATCAAGGCGGTGCTCGCCCTCCAGCACCAGGCGATCCCGGGGCAGTTGCACCTGCGCGAGCTGAACCCGTACATCTCGCTTGCCGGAAGCCGCTGCCAGATCCCGGTGCGGACGCAGCAGTGGCCGGCCGGCCGGTACCCTCGGGCAGCCGGCATCAGCTCGTTCGGCTTCGGCGGGACCAACGCGCACGTGATACTGGCGGAGGCCGACGTGTCCGGCGAGAGCGGAGCGCCCGACGTGTCCGGCAAGAGCGGCGTGCCCTGTGTACCCGGCGAGGCCGGCTGGGAACTGCTGCCGGTCTCCGCCAAGCAGGGTTCGGCGCTCCGCCGCCTGGCGCTGGACTACGCGGAGTTCCTGGAGTCCGAGTCGGCCCCGCCGTTCGCCACGGTCTGTGCGGCGGCCGGCGGTCGCCGGACTCATTACCGCCACCGGATGGCCGTCGTCGCCCGCTCCTGCCCGGAGGCCGCCGGGCTGATCCGCATTCACCTGCAGGGTGCGGAGTCAGCGGGCGTCGTAGCGGGGGTGGCGGCCGACCACGGCAGCGCGCCGGTCGCCTTTCTGTTCACCGGCCAGGGCGCGCAGTACCCGGGGATGGCCCGGCAGGTGTACGCCCGGCATGCCGGGTTCCGCGAGGTCCTCGGCCGGTGTGACCGGATCGTCGCTGAGTCGACGGGCCGGTCCATGCTGCCCACCCTGTGCGGCACCGCTGGCGACCAGGTCGACCTGAGCCAGACCCAGTGGGCGCAGCCTGCGCTCTTCGCCGTCGAGTACGCGATGGCCGTGATGTGGCAGGCGTGCGGGGTAACGCCGGACTACGTGCTCGGCCACAGCCTCGGCGAGTACGTCGCAGCCTGCCTTGCCAACGTGCTCAGCCTGGACGATGCCCTGCATCTGCTGCTCCGCCGGGCCGAGCTGATGCAGGAGTGCTCTACGCCGGCGGCCATGTACTCGGTCCAGGCACCGGCCGCACTGCTCGATGAGCTGTCCGCGGAACTGCGCGCGGCGGGCTCTGACCGGGTCGCCATTGCCGCGATCAATAGCGGCGAGAACGTGACCATCTCGGGCGATGAGGCCGCGGTGGCGGAGCTGGCCAGTGCGTGGGCGGACCGCGGCGCACGGGTCAGCCGGCTCGCCGTCACCCGGGCATTCCACTCACCGCTCATGCGGGAAGCGGCTGCGCGGTTCGAGCGGGATGTCCGGGCGGTGACGTACCACCCGCCACAGATCGGTCTGGTCAGCAACGTGACCGGCCGGTTCGCCGACGATTCGATCGGCTGGTCTGACTACTGGTCACGGCAGATCCTGGAACCAGTGCTGTTCGGACCGGGGCTTGACTGTCTCAAGGCTGCGGGCTGCCGAACCTTCGTGGAGATCGGCCCCCATCCGGTACTGACCGCGATCGGGGCCGCCTGCCTGCCCGACGCGCGATGGCTGGCGACCCTGCACCGTGATGACGTCGATGACCGCCGTTTCCTGCTCAGCCTGGCCGAGCACGCGGTGCATGGCGGGTCGATGGACTGGGCCGGGCTGGCCAGGGAGCGGCACGGTGCCGACCCGCGCCCAGCGCCGCAGGTCCGGCTGCCTGGCTATCCACTCGCTGAGGTCGAATACCGGTATGCCCCGGGGCAGGCGGTGGCACCGGGGGAGCACCCGCTGCTCGGCAGCGCGATCGAGCTGGCCGACGCTCCCGGCCGGTGGTTCGCCCATACGTTGCGCGCGGACCGGCCCTGGTTCGCCGCCCAGCACCAGGTGCTCGGCCAGCCCGTCCTGCCGGCTGCCGCCATGCTCGAATGGGCGCTGGCCGCCGCCCGGGCCGCGGCCGACCCGCCGAGCCCTGCGTGGACCCTCGAACACGTCACCTTCAACGAACTCCTGCGGCTGCCGGAGAACAGTTCGGTGGCTGTCCAGGCAGAGGTCGGCCGAGACCGCCGGGTGCGCTGTTTCGGGCGTCCGCACGGCCGGCCGGCCGAAGCCTGGACCGAGCACGTGACCGTGGCAGCCGCGCGGCCCGGGGTGGCGCCGCCCACCGTTGCTGCTGCGGCCGAACCGCGCGACGGCCTGACCGAGCTGGACGTGACCGACATCTACCAGCGGCTCGCCGCCGTCGGCATCGAGTACGGCCCGGACTTCCGGGCGGTCAGGGGGCTGTGGCGGAACGGGGCGCAGGCGCGTGGGCTGATCGAGGTGGCGTCGGCCGCTGGCGACGACGGGTATCTGCTGCACCCCGTGGTGCTGGACGCCAGCTTGCACGTCGCGGCGGCGTTCCTGACCGCGGAAGATGGCCTGTGGCTGCCCGCCGCGGTGGACCGGGTCAGCGTGCACGCTCAGCTGCCGTCGCGGGTGTGGTGCTACGCGCGCTGGCACGGCAGCCAGCCGTCCGGCGACCGGGTAGTCGACCTGGAGTTGCGGTCGGACAGCGGCGCTCCGCTGGCGAGTCTGCAGGGCCTGCGGTTGCGGCAGGTCACTCCGAAGACGTCCGACGGGACAGGCGTGCCGCGATTGCGCCAGTATGACCTGGTGTGGCGGCAGCTACCCGAGGTGGGCCGAGGCAACGGGGCGGTCCGGTCGGGCAGCGGCAGCTGGCTGATCTTCAGCGCCGATCCCGCTGTGCTGCGGGATTGGCCGCGGCTGCTGAGCCGGCCGTCGCTCGGCGTAGCCGTGTCGCCCGGCGTAGCCGTGTCGCCCGGCAGCCGCGACGCCGCGTGGTCGGTCGATCCCACCGTCGAGTCCGATGTCGCGCGCCTGTTCTCCCGTGTCGACGCGGAGCAGATCCAGATCGGCGGTGTTGTCCTGCACGGCGGCCTGGCCGGAGCCGTTCCTGGCGAGAAGCCGGCCGAGCGCGCGTACGAGCTAACCCGGCGTACCGTCCCGCTGCTCCAGCAGGTCCTGCAGCGCTATGCGGCGCGGCGGGTTCCGGTCGTGATCTGCTCGGCGGGCGCGCACCTCCCCGTACCCGAGGGGCAGCCCCCGGACCCGGCGCAGAGCGTTCTGACCGGCCTGACGACTGCGGTCGCCGCCGAGTATCCGGATCTGCTGTGCGTGCAGGTAGATCTCGACCCGGACCGGCCGGCGTCGCCCGATGCCGTGCTTGACCGGGTTGCCGAGGCAGCCGGCTCGGGCCACCTCGCGCAGCGGGGCGACGACTGGTACCAGGCGCGCCTGCGGGAGAGCGAGCTTCCCGACCCCGGCGCCTCGCCGACCGTGCGGTCGGCCGGCACCTACCTGGTGACCGGCGGCTGGGGTGGTCTCGGCCTCGCGACGGCCAGCTGGCTGGCCGAGCGGGGCGCGCGGACTCTGCTGCTCGTGGGCCGGGTGGTGCCCGCCGAGGAGCCGCCGTCGATCGCGGCGCTGCGGGATCTCGGCGTGCGAGTCGAACTGCTCGCGGCGGATGTGGCGGAGCAGGCCGACGCCGCGCGGATCGCCGCCGCGCTGGCCGGGCTGCCGCCATTGCGGGGAATCGTGCACGCTGCCGGGGTGACCGCCGACGCGCCGCTTGAGCACCTCGACTGGCCCGCTTTCACGCGCGTCCTTGATGCGAAGGTGCGGGGCGGCTGGCAGTTGCACCGGCTCTCGGCAGGGGCTCAGCTCGACTTCTTCGTCCTGTTCTCCTCGATGGCCGCGCTGGCCGGCATCGCAGGTCAGGCGAATTACGTGGTCGCCAACGCCTTCCTCGATGCCCTGGCCCGTTACCGCAGGCAGCGGGGGCTTCCCGCAGTCAGCCTCGGCTGGGGCCCCTGGGCGGATACCGGGATGGCGCTGCGCCGCGGACTGCTGCCGAGCCTGGCACGGCTCGGTGTCCACGCTCTCACCACCGACGAGGCCGTCGCGGCCATGGATCGGCTGGTGGGCTCGGCGGCCCCGCACGTAGGCCTGGCGAAGGTGGACTGGTCGCGGTTCCTGGCCAGGTCCGACGGACACTGTCCGTACCCGTCGCTCGACCAGCTAGCCCCGGACCAGCTAGCCCCGGACCAGCCGTCCGGCCGGGCCGGGTTCGGAGCCGATGCGGGGTCGTCGGCGGAGCAGCTCACGCGCCTGGTGCTGGCGGAGCCGGAACAAGCCCAACAGGCAGTGCTCGCGGGCCTGCTGCACCGGGTCGCTGCGGTGCTCGGCCTGGATCTCGCGCAGTGTGACGAACTCCGGCCGACCTTTGCCCAGACCCGGCTCAGCGAACTCGGCATCGACTCGCTGATGGCGGTCCAGCTGCGCAATCGGCTGCTCGTTGATCTGGCCACTGACGTGCCGCCGCACTACTTGCTCGGCGGCAACAAGGTGGCCGACGTCGTGGAGCTGATCTGCCAGCAACTCGCGCTCCGGAGCGTGATTGCCTCGGATTCCGACGTGAGTGCCGAGGACACCGAGACGCTGACGATCTGACCCTTTCAGTAACTGTCAGTGACGGCCACGCTGCCCACCCAGGCGCCGCCGGCGGCGGCAGCAAGCCTCACCGGCGTCACCTGGTCGACGCCCAAGTCAACGACCGGCGCCACCGGCACTCGCTACACCTATACGTTCACCACCGCGACCTCGTCGTCGCTGAGCTCGGTCACCATGACCGTCCCGTCCGGGACCGGCGGCAGCCCACGGTCGGATCGGTGAGCCCGGCCGCCCTGGCCGGAGGAACTATCTCGCTGGCGGGTTCCGTAGCGGAGCGTTTTCGGCACGGCTTTGGCGCGTCCGGCCGCGGTTCCCCGTCGGCGTCCAGCGCCGGGGTCCACGCCGTCTCCGGGAGGCGGGTAACCGCTGCCAACCACTCCCCGACCCAGTGACCACGCTCGGCCCGCTGGGGCAGGAGACCACCGAGCGCTCGTTGCGCTTCGGACTGGAGAACAACTACCGACCGACCTAGTTGGTGGTCGCGCGGAAGGCGGTGATCGCGGCGGGTATCAGGATGACGCCGACGATGGCCAGCGCGATCAGAGTGCGCAGATCCTGGCCCCAGTTGTTGCCGAGGCTCATCAGCCGCTGCCCGGTCTGGATCACGTAGGCGGCCGGGTTGACCTTCGCGACCCCCTGCAGCCAGCCCGGCAGCAGCGGCATCGGGAAGAAGGCGGAGGACAGGAACAGGGCAGGCAGGGTGAGAAACAGGCCGGCGACCATGGTGAGCTCGGAGTTCCTGGTGCGCAGCGCGATCAGGTTGGACAGGGAGGCCCAGATGATGCCGAAGGCCACCGCATACGCCAGGAGCGCGATCGCGCCCAGCCATCCTGTCTGCAGGTGCGCGCCCATCAGCAGGGCTAGGACGAGCACGATGACGCCCTGGACCGTCATGACGACGGCATCGGCCGCGAAGCGGCCGAGCAGGATGCTCGACCGGCGGATCGGGCTGGTGAGGAACTTGTCCAGCATGCCGGTATCGACGTCGGTGATGGTGGCCAGCCCGGACTGCAGGGCGGTGAAGAGCACCGACAGCACGACCATGCTCGGGACAAAGAAGGTCAGGTACGACCGGTAGCCCAGCGCCTGGAACTGCGGCGTGGCCCCGAGGCCACGGAACGTCTGCGAGAACAGCACCAGCCAGATGATGGGCTGCAGCAGCGAGAACATGATGAGCATCGGCGTGCGGAAGCTCCGGGCGATATTGCGGACCCCGAAGATGCCTACCGCCACCGAGTCGCGGGCCATGCTATGCGTCATCGTCACCGTGACCTCCGACCATGAACAGCAGCGAACAGGCTGCTGACCGCCCCGCGCTCGGGCGCCGTCTCCTCACGGGGGCGCTGGCCGGTGTAGCGCAGGAACACGTCGTCGAGCGAGGCGCTCGCCTGCTCGGCGGAGCTGATCTCGATGCCCTCGTCGCCGAGCCGCCGGAGGACCGGAACCAGGCTGGACGTGACATCGTGGACGTAGACGACCAGCGGGTCGCCAGCCTCGACCCTGGCCACCCCGGGGAAGGACGCGAGCAGCCGCTCCGCCGCGTCCCGGCTCGCCTGATCGGGGATCGTCAGCGCCAGCCGACCCCCGCCGACCTCCGCCTTGAGCGCGGTCGGCGTACCCACGGTGACCAGCCTGCCCCGATCGATGATGGCCACCCGATCGCACGCGCGGTCGGCTTCCTCCAGATACTGGGTGGTCAGGAAGACCGTCATCCCGTCCTGGCTGAACGCTCGCAACTGCCCCCACAGGGCGTTGCGGGACTGCGGATCCAGCCCCGTGGTCGGCTCGTCGAGGAACAGCACTGGGGGCCGGCTCATCAGCGCCACGGCGAGGTCGAGCCGACGCCGCAGCCCGCCGGAGAGCCGGCTCGCCCGCTGGTTGAGCACATCGGTCAGGAAGAACGCCGCGGCCAGCTCCTCCATCCGGGCCAGGATCTCGGCGCGCGGCAGGCCGTGCAGGAGACCGGCGACCGCCATGTTCTCGTGCGCGGTCATGTCGTCATCGACCCCCGTGGCCTGAGCCGCGTAGCCGATTACCTCCCTGACCTGCGGCGCCTGGCGGCTGGTGTCGAAGCCGCCCACCCGCGTGACACCCGAGGTCTTCCGCAGCAGCGTGACCAGGATCCGGACCGTGGTCGTCTTTCCTGAGCCGTTAGGCCCGAGCAGGCCGAAGATCTCGCCGCGGCCGACCGCGAACGAGACCCTGTCCACGGCGGTGGTGCCGCCCGGATAGACCTTGCGCAGATCCTCGACCTCGATCGCGGGACCGCCGGTCCCGTCAGTCCGCCGACCGCCGGCATCGCGGGTCAGCGGATGCGCGTCGCGGCTATCAGTGTCAGCCGACTGCATCAGGCGTCTCCCCTGGCAAGTATGGGCATCTGCTCATTAGACTATGGGCAAATGCCCATAGTCGCAAGCCGGGTACCCCGACCGCGTCGAGTGTCCCCGCTGAGCGAAGATCACGTAGATTTGGGTTCGGCCATGTCACCACGCGGCGTAGCGATTCCACAGGTCCGGGAGCAGCTGCTGCGCGCCGCCGAGCGGGTGCTCGCCCGGGAAGGCCCGGCCGGGCTCACCAGCCGGGCGATCACCAGCGAGGCCGGGTGCGCCAAAGGGCTCATCTACAACTACTTCGCCGATCTCGACGACCTTCTCGAAGAACTCGCCGTCGACCGGTTCCGCCTGATCGCGGGGAAGGCCGCCGAGCTGCCGCTGCACGCCGGCCAGGGCACCGTGGCCGGGAACCTGGCGGCCGCCGCGCTGGCACTGCCCGGGCCGGAGGGGTTCGCGATCGCGACCCTGCTGGTGTCCCGGCCGTCGCTGGCCCGCCGGGTGATGCGCCGGGCCGTCGCCGACGGCGGTCCCGGACTGGACCAGATCGAGGCGGCGTTCGCGGCGTACCTCGACGCGGAGAAGAAGCTCGGCCGGGTCGCAGCTGGGGCGGATACAGCCACGTTGGCGCTGTCGCTGGTCGGGACGGTGCACCACCTGTTCCTGACCGGCCGGGCCAGCGACCCCGACCTGAGCAGGCGGGTGCGGGTGATCGCCGCCGCTCTGGTCGCGGGCATGGCCCCGGACGCCGGACCCGCTCCCCGCTGAGCTGGCCGATCCGCTGAGCAGGCCGACCCGCCGAGCAGGCCGACCCGC
Organism: Streptosporangiaceae bacterium; assembly: GCA_052143655.1. Taxonomy (GTDB): domain Bacteria; phylum Actinomycetota; class Actinomycetes; order Streptosporangiales; family Streptosporangiaceae; genus CAVSUR01. Next base: position 38,405 of record JBKQSL010000466.1, read on the forward strand.
CGAGCTGCCCGGCCTGCTGAGGAGGCCGGGCAGCCCAGCGAGCCGGGATTCAGCCGGACTCCCCCGGTGCGATCTCGGCCGCGGCGCCGGCATGATCCGGCTCCCTGCTGGTGCCCACGCCGCCGAGGGCGGACCCGGTGCCAACTGGCTGGTCCGCCGCCAGCTGGTCCGCCGCCAGCTGGTCCGCCGCCAGCTGCTCCGCCGTCAGCCGACCGAGCCTGGACGGCCACCAGTTCCAGCGGCCAAGCAAGACAACGGTTGCCGGGACGAGCAGAGTCCGGACCAGGAAGGTGTCCATCAGGATGCCGATCGCCAGGCCAGCGCCCACATTCGTGGCGTCGCTGCCCATCGACCGCGAGCCGACCACCGCGAACACCGCGAAGGTCCCGCCAAGCACCAGGCCGGCCGAGGTCACCGTCGTGCCGGTGGCCGTCAGGGCGCGCGAGACCGCCTCCCGCAGCGGATATCGGTGCAGCTCTTCCTTGATCCGGGTCATCACCAGGATGTTGTAGTCCTCGCCGAGCGCCAGCAGGAAGATGAACATCAGGAATGGCAGGAAGAACGTGATCCCGCCATCGCCGAGGAGCTTGATGAACAGCAGCACGGACAGGCCGAGGGCCGCCAGGAAGGACAGCGCCACCGAAGCGATCAGGTAGAGCGGCGCAACCAGGCTGCGCAGTACCAGTGCCAGCAGCAGGCCGATGATCACGATGGCGATCGGGATCACCCGGGGAAGGTCGCTGTTCGCTGCGCTGCTGATGTCGTAGTCGGCCGCGGCGGCGCCGGCCACGCCCCAGGACGTGGCGCCGATCGCCCGGCCCGCAGCCGCCGTGGTCGCGCGGATCGCCGGCACCGCGTCCAGCGCCAGCCTGCCTTGCGGATCCCCGGCGACCAGCCCGGTGGTGAACTGGATCGTCCGGCCGTCCGGGCTGATGTAGTTCGCCGTCGCCCGGTAGATCTGGTACAGGGCCGGCGGCACCCGGGTCCCGGCCGACGGCGGCACGGCCGACAGCGCGGCGGCCGGTCCAAGCTCGGCATGCAATGTGGCGAGCTCAGTGGCGGTCAGCGGGGCCCCGGCCGGGTTCAGCGGGCCAGCCACCCGGGAGAACAGCCCGCTGGCGGTTAGCCGCCTGGCGGCAGCAGACGCCGGCTGGGAATCCTGCCACACCGGGACCCGGAGCCGGAACAAGATGTTGGTCGGGTTGGCCGACGAGCTGGGGAAGTACTTAGCCAGCATGGCGTCGCCGACCGCGGAGTCGCTGCCGGAGGGCGCCGTGGTCTTCCCGCCGAACCCGCCCGCCACGTACCCGGCCGCCGCCACCGCGCACACGCCGAACAGGATGATGCCCACCACCAGCGTGATCGCCGGGCGGCGCACCAGCCGCGCGGACACGTTGCCCCAGAGGCCGCCGTGCTCGTTCCCCGGCTGCGTCTTGCTCGGCCAGAACGCGGCCCGCCCGAAGATCGCCAGCAGTGCGGGCAGCAGGGTCAGCGCCGCGACCAGCATCAGCGCGATGCCGATCGCCAGCGGCACCCCCAGGTTCGAGTAGAACGCGAAGCTGGCGGCGAGCAGCGACAGCAGGGCCGCGATGACCGTCCCGGCCGAGAATGTGATCGACTCGCCGACCCTGGTGAGCGCCCGCACGATCGCGTCGTGCGGCTCAAGTCCGCTGCGCAGTTCCTCGCGCATTCGGAACACCAGGAACAGCCCGTAGTCGGTGCCCGCCCCGAGCACCAGCACGATCAGCAGCAACTGCGCGATCTGCGACACCAGCAGCCCGTGATGTCCCCATTCGGCGATCAGCGGCGAGGCCAGGGCCACCGCCATGATGGCCGGAACCAGGGTCAGGACCGGCGCCAGCAGCGAGCGGAAGACCACTAGCAGCAGCACGACGATGAGCAGCACAGAGGCGTTCATCATCATGTTCACGCCCGAGCTGGCCTGGTTGTCCACCTGGGTGGCGACGTCGCCCGCCAGGTGTGCCTGCAGCCCGGCAGGCAGCCCGGAGCGCGCGAACTGCGCGCGCAGCGCGCGAACCACCCCTGCCGACTTCAGGTCTAGCCCGCCGCCGCCGAGCCCGCGGGCCAGAACCTCCAGCTCGTCGGCTTGGCTATCCGGGGATCTGCCGAGATCGCGAACCTGCGCCACGTTCGCGACCGTGCGAAGCCGGGCCTCCAGCCGGACGATGGCCGCCGCGTCGGCGGCGGTGAGCGGAGCACCCGGGCGCGCCACGACCACCGGAATCGGAGTCAGGGTCACCGCGCCGAACGGCTCGGCGAGCCTGGCCGCCCGCATGCTCGGCGCGTTCTTCGGAAGGAAGCTCGCGTTGTTCTCCTGGGTCGCGCTCGCCAGGGTGGGCAGCAGGTTGACCGCCAGCACCGTTCCGGCGATCCACACGACCACAATCAACCAGCGGAACCGCACGGCAAACCGGCCGATGGCGGCGAAGACTGCGCTCACCGATGCTCCTCGCATTCGTCAGGTGATGAGGTCCGATGCCGAGAGCCCGGGCAGGGGGCAGCTCGACCGACAGCGCGTGACACCCGACCGACTATGGCCTGCGGCCGGTCTCTCGTCGTCAGCCTGGCGCGGCAAGTTCCGCGTACCACGGACGCAGTATGCGGACGACGTGTCTCCTCGCCGCGCTACCGCGGTTGGCTGATGTCGCCTCGTACCCCGTGCGTTTACGCTGGTTCGCATGAGCGCACTCGGCTGGTTGCGCCGCAGCGCCCGGCGTCACCCCCAAGTGGCGGACGTCACCATCGCCGCCGCGCTGTTCGCCGTCACGCTGCTGACCACCGCCACCGGCCCGGCGAACTGGCGCGGCCAGCTCAGCCTTGGCGCGGTGGCGGCGGCAGGCGCCGCGTACGGCGCGCTGGTGTGGCGACAGCGCTGGCCCTGGCTGACCCTCGCGGTGGCCGCGGCGGGCGCCGAGGTCTACATGGCGCTGTCCCATGCGGACGTTGGGGTCTTCGGCGCGCCCCTGATCGCGCTGTACACCGTCGCGGACACGGCCGGCGCCCGGCGCAGCGCCGTGACGGTCGGCGGGCTGATCGTGCTCGCGCTGGCCGGGGTCCACGCGGTCCTGCATCCCTCGCAGTGGCTCAGCCCCGAGAACCTCGTGCTCGCCTCGCTGGGCGGCCTCGCCGTCGCGGCCGGCGACGCCTCGCGCAGCCGCCGGGCCTACATCGCCGAAGTCGAAGAACGCGCCCGGCGGGCCGAGCGCGACCGGGAGCAGGAAGCCCGCCGCCGGGTCACCGAGGAGCGGCTGCGAATCGCCCGCGACCTGCATGACGTGATCGGCCACCATATCGCGCTCATCAACGTGCAGGCCGGCGTCGCCGATCACGTTCTGGAGAACCAGCCGGACCAGGCCAGGCAGGCGCTCACCCACATCCGGCGGGCGAGCCGCGCGGCCCTCGGCGATCTGCGGGACACCGTCGGGCTGCTCCGTCAGCCCGGCGAGGCGGCCGCACCACTTGAACCTGTCGCCGGGCTAGCCGGGCTTGAGGAACTTGTCGGCTCATTCGTCCGGTCCGGGCTACGGGTCGGTCACCAGATCGACGGCGAGGTGCGCCCGATCCCGGCCGCCGCCGACCTGACCGCCTACCGCGTCATCCAGGAATCGCTCACCAACGTCAGCAAGCACGCCGCCGACGCCACCGCGACGGTCTGGCTCAGCTACCAGAACGCCGCGCTGCGCATCGTCGTGGAAGATGACGGGAATGGCGTCCCGCCCACGCCCGGCAGCGCCGAGCACGGCGTCGGCCATGGCATCACCGGAATGCGGGAGCGCGTCACGGCCTCCGGCGGCCAACTGATCGTCTGCCGCAAGCCGCACCGCGGCTTCCTGGTCAGCGCGACGCTTCCGCTGTCCGATGGCAGCGCCGGATGACATTGCCTGCCGGCGGTAACGGATGACGATACCCACAGGCGGTAACGAATGACCGTCCGGGTACTGGTCGCCGACGACCAGACGCTGCTTCGGGCTGGTTTTAAGGTCCTGATCGATTCGACGGCCGACCTCGAGGTGGCCGGGGAGGCGGCCACCGGGCGGGAAGCCGTGGAACTAGCCCGGCTGACCCGCGCCGACGTCGTGCTCATGGACATCCGAATGCCAGGCACGGACGGCATAGCCGCCACCCGCATGATCACTCAAGACGAGAACCTTGCAGGCGTCCGGGTGCTGGTCCTGACCACCTTCGAGATCGACGAGTATGTGTTCAGCGCGCTGCGGGCCGGGGCCAGCGGCTTCATCGGCAAGGGCGCCGGACCCGATGAACTGCTCGATGCGATCCGGACGGTCGCCCGTGGCCACGCGTTGCTCTCCCCCGCGGCCACCAAGAGCCTGATCGCCCGGTTCCTCGCAGCTCCGGACAACTCGCGGCCTCCGTCCACCGAACGACTCGCTGTCCTCACCTGCCGGGAACGCGAGGTGCTTGCCCTGGTCGCGAGCGGAATGTCCAACGACGAGATCGCCAGTCACCTGGTCGTCAGCCCGTCGACCGCCAAGACCCACGTCAACCGGGCCATGGCCAAGCTCGACGCGCGCGACCGGGCGCAACTGGTCGTGATCGCCTACGAGACCGGCATGGTCCGGCCCGGCACAGGCTGATTCATGATTCGAGATCGTCCCGGGTAGCCGGGGAATGGCGGTGTCGGCGAATCGGGCGAGCCGAACTCGTCAGGCCTCGTCGACCAGCCCGCTCTTCAGCGCCCAGGCAACCGCCGACGTCCTATTCGGGCAGTTGAGTTTCGCTAGCACATTGGCCACGTACCGTTTCGCGCTGTTGTCCGATATCCCCAGTCGACGCGCGATCTGCTTATTGCTGAAACCTTCCACGAGTAGTTCCAGTGTCTGCCGTTCGCGTCCGGTCAGCAGCACCCGCGATCGATGCGGCGAACACTGCATACGTTCCCTGGTTAACAATGAGCGCACGACGACCCGCGGAACCGGCAATTCATGCCGGACCAGCCGGACTAGCGTGTCCCATAGCACCTCCAGGGTCAGCTCGGAGCGCAGCAGGAAACCGTCCGGCTCAATGCTCATCGACCTGCCGATACATTCCAGGTCCCCGTCCTCCAAGAGGATCAGGATTCTCGTTCCGTTGGCAGACGCGAGGTCGGCGAGGCGTTCAACCTGGGATTCCGGCTCGACGCAGGGCAACACGAGGACGCACGAACCGCAGACGGCCAGCGCCTGGATCGCCTCGTCCAGACTCTGGCAGCTCACTGCCGTCCGGACGACCGGCACCTGCTCAAGCATGGTGCAGATGCCGGTCCTGGTGACGTGGTCATCCAGCGCTACCACCACGTCAAACCCCTCCCCCGGCTGATCAATGTGCAGCGGCGGTAACCTCCTAATGATCCCGTTGCCGATCATGAACCAATATCCAAGTCTCATCGAACCGCATGTCTCGGCATTGCCTGTGCATCCAGCTAAGATCCTGTCTGGACGAGACCCGGACACCGGGCAGGCAACCGGACTGGCGGCCTTCTGGCATTACTCCAATTCACCGGTAGCAGCAATTTTTCAGACGGTATATATCATAGCTTACGGGTGCGGCTCCGCTGGAGTGAGCTGATCACGCCGCGAGGGCGAAGCCTTGGCGCCAGCGGGCGTTGCGGACTTGTTCGTGTTCTTTGCGCAGGTGGTAGCGCCAGTACTGGTCGAAGTCGCCGTTGGCGGTGAGGGCGCGGATTCCGAGGATGGCTTCGGCGCCGTCCAGTCCCCATCTGGCTCCTGTGATGTCCATGCGGTCTTTGACCAGGTGGCGGCATGCTCCCTCGATGACCCCGGTGGCGATGGGCCGGCCTTCGGCGAGGGCGATGGCGTAGCCCGGATACGGTTTCCTGGCTCTTCGAAGTTAACCGGATCGTGTTTCCTGCCGGTTACCAGGTGTGATCGCCGGGTAGTCGCATTGTGTGACCGCCGGGTGCCACGCGTGCAGGCCATGCGGACCCGGCGCCGCTGGTTCACCGGCTTTCGGCGACCACCCGGACAGTGATGCTGCCGTCGGCCTCCTGGACCACGGTGCCCGCGGCTCCCTGACGATCATGTTTCCTTCAGAAGATCCATGATCCTAGGGACCGCGGGCCTCTTGATCACGACGGCGCGCCGCTTACCGCCGCCGGGCCCCCCGGAAACCGCGGCCGGGTCCCGTGAGCCGTGCACGTCCAGCAGCCACCGCCGATCGCGGACAGTAGTCACGCTGCAACGCCATCTCGGTTAACCTCGAAGGCCCGGTTACCCGCGGCGCACGCCAAGGCGGGGACGGCCCTCATGGACACTGGGCCGGGTCACGTCTTCACGGGTGCCGCAGGCGACGAGCGTTACCAGCAGGATCTGCGGGTAGCCGGAGACGGCGGTGTGCTGGTTGGAGCCCTTGCCCGGGCGGGCCTGGGTGGCGGGGTCGTCGGGGACATCCAGGCTGGTGCCGTCGATCGCGACCACCGGCAGGCCGGCCCAGCGGGCTCCGGCGGTGCGGATAGCGGTCGCCGGGCCCCGCAGTAAGTCGAACAGGGCGCGCAGCGGGCGTGCTCCGAGCCGGGTGCGGGCGTACCACAGCCCGGTTTGCGGTGATGTGCGGCAGGGGCAGGGAACCCAGCGCGGCGGTGAGCCTGGCCCATACCGCCGGATAGCCGGACTCCTCGAACAGCGTGGCTGCCAGCAGCAGGTAGACCGCCGCCGCCGAGCAGGCGATGCGCCACCCCGAAGCGGTCTTCCGCAATCCTGCCAAACTAGCCGAGGCCCGCCACATCCTCGCCCAGCATCACCAGGCGTTCGTGGACCTGTTCGGCGCCGACCTCATCGTGGTCCCCGGCATCGAAGTACCCGGCAAGGTCAAAGAGTTCCACCACCACCACCGGCGGTGACGGCGCTGCGCTGGCCCTAGAACTGAGATGGATCAGAGTTACGAGGCCATTCCCAGACTGTGCCCCCGGAGTTATGGTTGGGCTGCCCCGTACAGACGTGGGTGAACAGGCTCACCGCCCAGGAGGTGCACCGGGCGACACCCACTCCTATGTCCACGGAGTTGCCAGGGTGCCACGCGTGCCAGGTCGCGAAGCCTCGCGGCGGGCTCTCGGTGACTGTGGCGTGCAGACCAAGCCCTACTTCCGCGCGCCGTACATGACGGGGTTGGGCAATGGCGAGTGGTTGCCGGTCACCGAGCGGTTGGACGGCGAAGTACTGGCGCTGCCCATGTCCTCTGGGCTTACCGAAGAAGACGCGGAGCAGGTCGTGATCGCGGTACGGCGCTGCCTGGCAGGGCGGGCCCAACGGCGCGCCCGGCCATGATGACCAGCCAGCGACCCGGCCGCGCCGAGCGCATCAAGGCGAATGGGCAGGGCAAACGGCTCATCGATCTGATCCTCGCCGGCACCGCCCTCCTCGTCACTTCGCCACTGCTCGTCGTGCTTGGCCTGGTGGTCAGGGTTTCATCGGCTGGGCCCGGGCTCTTCCGCCAGGAGCGGATCGGCAGGGGGATGCAGCCGTTCACCATGCTGAAGCTGCGGACGATGGTTGACGGCGCCGATCGGCTCGTTGTCGGGCTGCTCGAAGAAAGCGGCGCCGACCAGCGTTTCTACAAGTTCCACGACGACCCCCGCATCACCGGAATCGGCCGGTGGCTCAGACGGTGGTCGCTGGACGAACTGCCGCAGCTCTGGAACGTCGTGCGCGGAGACATGAGCCTTGTCGGCCCGCGTCCGGGGCTGGCATCGGAAGTCGAAGCCTATGAGAGCTGGCAGCTTGCCCGGCTCGCTGTGCGCCCGGGACTTACTGGTGCATGGCAGGTCAGCGGCCGCTCTGAGCTGAGCTTCGACGATTGCGTCCGGCTGGACCTCGCCTATATCGAGGACTGGTCCCTGCGCGGTGACCTGATCATCCTCGCGAAGACGATCCCCTCGGTGCTCGGGCGGAGGGGTTCATGGTGACAAGACTCCCGGCCTTCCTCTACATCGGGTCGGGCAAGCCCGGCTCCACCTGGCTGCATGGGACGACGGCGCTGCATCCCGAGGTCTACCTGAGCGTCCGCGGGCCATCGCCGCCGGAGCCGCCGCTGCCCGCAGGATCGCGGTGGTGGGCACCGGCTATGTGGACTGACTACCGGCGTATGATCTTTTGATAACCCTGCGGAATGAGCTTCTGCTACCAGTCGGAGTTCTCACCATGACGTCAAACAATCAGAAGTCGGTGCGTAACGGTGGCGGGGGAACCTCCGGAGCTGGATCCAGCCCGCAAGCCAGGTCAGTTGAGGGTCGCCTTGCAACCCTGCGTGGTAACAGGTTCGTGGTTGCAACTGCCAAGCCGACGGTGCGCTCGTACCTGGTGACCGCGCGCATGTTGACCGGCGGGGCGGGGATGCTGCCCGGCTTTCTGATCGTTGGCGCTCAGCGGTCCGGCACAGTGTCGATGGATCGTGCTTTGCGCCAGCATCCGGCCGTGTTCGGCGGCATATTGCGCGAGGAAGTGCACTACTTCGACCTTCACTACGATCGCGGCGTGAGCTGGTACCAGAGCCACTTCCCATTCCGGTCATGGGCGCGGTGGGTGGCGCGCGCGGCGGGATCACCCCCGGTGACCTTCGAGACCAGTCCCTATTACATGTTCCATCCGCTTGCTGCCGAGCGAATCTCGCGCGACCTGCCCGAGGTGAAGCTGCTCGTGCTGGTGCGCGACCCTGTAGAGCGTGCCTATTCTGCCCATGCCCACGAGACGTTCTTCGGCTACGAGAGCGAACCGTTCGAGCGAGCGCTGGAACTTGAGTCCACGCGGCTGGCAGGTGCGGCCGAACGGATCGTGGCCGACCCTGGATACGCCAGCCACAGCCACCAGCATCACGCCTACCGTACCCGTGGACAGTATGCCGAGCAGCTGGAGCGTCTGGAATGTCTCTTTGGCCGCGACCGGATCCACGTTGTCGAGAGCCAGGCGTTCTTCACTAGCCCCGAGCCTGCCTATGACACGGTCCTTGAGTTCCTCGGGTTGCCTCATGTCGGCTATCCCAACTTCAAACGCCGCAACACCCGCCCCCGCTCCGCCCCTATGCACAAGCACGTGCGGGCTGCCCTGAAGGAGCATTACCGCCCATACGACGAGCGCCTCGCCAAGTGGCTCGGCCACGAGCCAAGCTGGCGCGCGTAGACTCGCCAGCCTCGCCGCTTCGGGCCAGCGCCAGGCAACGCCCGTCCCGCCGCCCTACCAGGACTAGTGGTACCGTCACCACTTCCTGGGGGTTGCTAACTGCTGAGACTTCGCCGCTACATTTCAGCTAGCGCCCGGGCCGATTGTTCCGTATGGTGACTAACACCCCGCAGTGACTGGATCAACACGAGTTGCCTGACATGGGCAGGGGGCGTGATGCGGTGGGTGACTCTCGGTACCGGGTGCTGCTGGTCTCAAGCAGCGGTGGCGTGCTCCTTGACCTCTTCGCGCTCAGGCCGTGGTGGTGTCGGCACGGCGTTTTCTGGATCGCCGTGCCGGCGCCGGACACCACCGCGCTGCTGAAAAACGAGCGGGTCCACTGGGAGCCGGAGCAGTCCGCCCGCAGGCCGCTGCCCATGCTGGCCGCCGTCGTCCGCGCGGTGCGGATCCTCCGCGCCGAGCACCCGGACGTGATCGTCTCCGCCGGTTCCGGCGTCGCGGTGGGGGTCTTCATTGCGGCACGGCTACTGGGCGTCCCGGCACTGTGGCTGGAAACCCTGAACATCGTTGACAGACCGGGGATCGCCAGCAGGGTGTGCGGAAAGCTGGCTGCGGCGGTGCTGGTCCAGCGGCCAGCCCTGCTGGCGTCGCGGCCAAGGGCGGTTCTCCTCGGCGAACTGTACTGATGGCACGAATCCTTGTCACGGTGGGGATGGGCCCGTGGCCCTTTGACCGGCTGATCGGCGCGATCGCACCGCTCTGCACCGATCACGAGGTGTTCGCGCAGACGGGAACCGCCACGGTCCGGCCGCCCTGCCCGCACCGCCCGTTTGTGCCCTTCGGCGAGGTCCAGGAGCGGATCGGCGCGGCCGATGTGATCATCACCCACGCAGGAAACACAGTGCGGCTCGTTCAGCGGGCGCACAAGGTCCCGATCGCGGTCGCCCGACAGGCCGGGCTCGGCGAGATGGGCAACGACCACCAGGTCCACTACCTGCGCATGGAGGAGGTCAGCGGGCCGGCCATGGCCGTGTGGGACGTGGCCCGGTTGCCGGAGGCGGTCGCCGCGCACAGCGTGCAGCAGGCCCGACTGCTCCGCGAGCGGCCGGTGGCGCCAGCTGCCACGCCCGGCCACATCATCGAGATCCTGGACAGCCTGTGCGCGCGATTGGCCCGTAGCCGTGACCGCTGACCGCAACCCGTTTGCGCGCCACCACCTGCGGTACGCGTTCGCCTGGGACTCAGTCGCCGGCCGCCGGGGCCGCCACCTCGACCTCGGCTGCGGCGAGGGCGGTTTCCTGGCCGCGCTGCGTGCGACCACCCCGCTCGGCTGCTCCGGCGCCGACCCCCGCCCCGGTTACCTCGCCACCGCCCGCCAAAGATGCCCTGACCTGTCGCTTCACCTGATCCCGGTGGACGGCGGGCTGGGTTTGCGCGACGAGGAGTTCGACTCGGTCTCCCTGCTCGACGTGCTGGAACACGTGCCGGATGAGGGCAGGCTGCTGGATGAGGTCCACCGCGTCCTGGCGCCGGGCGGGCTTCTCGTGCTTACTGCCCCGCGGCGGCACGTGTTCTCATTCCTCGACCCGGACAACGCCAAGTTGAGCTGCCCGCGTTTCCATCGTCTGGTGTACGCGGCGCGGTTTGGCCGTGACGTCTATCAGGAAAGGTTCGCCGACCTGTCCAACGGGCTTCGCGGCGACATGTCGGTCGGCAAGGACTGCCACACCAACTACCGGCGCAGCGACCTGCTGCTGCTGCGGCGCCAACACGGCTTCGAGCCCGTGCGCGTGGAGGGGGCCAATCTGTTCTGGCGATGGTACCGGGTGCCCGGGCTGTTGTTCGGCGGACGCCTGCGCACGCTGTTTGAGTACGCCGTCTATCTGGATGCCAAGCTGTTCCGGGCCGCGAACGTCTTCGTAACAGCCGAGAAGGTGTCATGACAGCCACGGATAACGTCCGGCTCGCGGCCTTCTTTACCCAGCTTGCGCTGAAGCGGTGGCTGGTCCCGCGCCTTCACGTGGGGCCGCTGGCCGCCGAGCTCTTTCTGACCGAGAACTGCAACCTCCGCTGCAAGAGCTGCAGCTGCTGGCTCGCCAACACCAAGGGTGAGCTGACCACGGACGAATGGAAGGACGTGCTGCGCCAGCTCGCCGCGCTGAAGATTCTCAAGGTCAACTTCACCGGCGGCGAGCCGCTGATCCGCCCGGACGCTATCGAGCTCATGGCCTACGCGCACGAGCTCGGCATCGGCCACCTCCACCTGAACACCAACGGGATCCGGTTGACCCCAGCCACATTGGCCACGGTGCTTGACGCGGGGGTGCGGAGCTTCAACATCTCGGTCGACGGGCCCAACGCGCTCGTCCATGACCGCATCCGCGGCCGGCTGGGCGCGTTTGCCACCACGATCGAGCATCTGCGGGGCCTTATCGACCAGCGTGAGCGGCTGAATCTCAAGGTGCGCATGAACTTCACCGTGATGCGTGACAACATCGGGTACCTGCCGGACATCGCGCGCCTGGCGCAGGAGCTGCGCGTGCAGCTTTACCTGAACCTGGCCACCGACCACACTTTCCTGTTCCGCGCCCCGGAAGTGGCCCTGCAAAAGCGCGTCGACCCAGGCGACATCGCCGCCGCACTAGGCAAGCTGGAGGACATCAAGCGCGGCGACCCGCGGTGGCTGCCCCGCTACTCCGACTTGAGATACATACCGGGGCACTTTTCGGAGCTGGTGCAGCGAGACGTGCCGTGCGCAGAATCCCAGCTCAAGCTCATGATCCATTCTAGGGGGGAGATCGGGGGATGCTGGGCGCACGACCCGGCCTTCAACGTCCGCAACCGGGCCGTCGCCGAGGTGATCGGGTCGGCGCACTACCGCGAGGAGCACGCGCGCCTGTTCCGGAAGGACTGCGTGGGCTGCGGCAGCAACTACAGCCTCAACCTGCGCTGGCTGCCCACCACCTACCTGGACGACCTGCTCTGGCGGGCCGGGCTGGAACGCCTGACGGCGAGGGGATAACGAATGCGGCCCAGCCAGGCTCTGTACAGCGCTCTCGCCCCTTCCTACCATGAGCATTTTGAGGTGGCGCACCGTCGCGCGTACGACGTGCTGGCCTGGGAACGCGTGCGGCGCATGCTGCCCGAGCGCGGGCCCGTCATCGACGCTGGCTGCGGCGTAGGGCGGTGGGTGACCCGGCTCCTCGGCCTCGGTTATGACGTCATCGGGATAGAGCAGGCACCGGGGATGATCGACCAGGCGCGCCGCGCCAGCTACGGGCCCGGGTTCACGCTGATCGAAGGCTCGATGGAAACGGCCAACCTGCCCGAGGCGGCGGCTGGGATGGTGCTCGCCCTCGGATCGCTGCAATACACCGCCGACCCGGCGGCCACGCTGCGGCGGCTCGCGGGCTGGGTGCGTCCCGGCGGAACGGTGGCGGTCCTAGTGGACTCGCTGGTGGCGCTGGTCATCGAGCTGCTGCGGGACGGCCGCGCCGAGGAAGCGGTGGAGCGGCTGCGGACCCGGGTGGGTTGTTGGACAGTGGCCGGGCACGGCGCCGAGATGCACCTGCTGGACGCCGGCCGGCTCCGCCAGGCGTTCGAGGGTGCAGGGCTACGGGACGTCGAGGTGGTCGGCCTGCTGTCGACGGCGGCCCCCCTCGGCCGCGAGCGCCTCAATGAGCGGCTCGCCCAAGACTGGAGCGGCCACCTGGAGCTGGAGCGGGAGCTGTTGGCCCACCCGGTTTTGGCTGACATCGGTAAGCAGCTGCTGGCGACGGGCAGCAAGACATGAGCGCGGCCGTGCTGTTCGGGGGATCGGGGTTCATCGGCAGGGCGGTGGCCGCGGCGCTGCTGTCCCGCGGCCGCGACGTGACAGTCGTGGATCGGCGCCCGCCGCCGACGGACCTGGTCAGCCGCGGAGCGCGGTGGCTCGCGGCCGATGTGCTGACCGGCGAGCTGCCGACGCTGCCGGACGGTGAGGTGGCGATCATGCTCGGGGCGAGCGACCCACGGCCGCGCTGGCCGTGGACGCTGCCCGTGAGCAACGCGGTGGCGACCGCCCGAATCCTGCCCCTGCTTGCGGGCCGCCCGGTCGTGCTGCTGTCGTCGGTCGAGGTCTACGGGAGCGCGGCGGCGCCATTGCGGGAAAGCACCCCGCCGGAGCTGCCGTGGACGGTCGAGCACATCGACGAGTGGTGCGACGAGGCCATCGCCCTGGCGGCGGCGCCGTGCCCGCCATGGCGCGCGGCGCCGGTAGGCCGCCGCATGGCCGCCGCCGACCCCACCGGGCGGTGGACCTACGCCCTGTCCAAGCTGGCGCAGGAACGCCTGCTGCTGCGGGCGCCCGGCGCGGGGCTGACGATCTTGCGGCTCGCGAACGTCATCGGCATCGGCCAGGAGCGTTTCATGTCCAGGCTTATCCGCCGGGCGCTGGCCGGCGATCCGCTGCCGGTCACGCTGATAACGCGCAGCTTCATCTCGGTGGGCGAGGTCGCGCGGATCGTCGCTGGCGGCCTTCCGCCGGGCGTCTACAACGCCGGCGGCGAACCCACCTCCCTCCTCGGCATCGCCGAGGAGGTCCGCGCGCTGTGCGGCACAGCGTCACCGGTGGTGATCCGGCGGCCAGCGGCGGCCGACAGTTGCGGGATCGTCGACTCATCCCGGCTTGCCAGGGCGGGCTACCGTATCGCCCCGGCCCGGTCGAGCCTCCGGCCGATGGCTGAGGCGCTGCGGGCCGGGGAGCATCCGGTGTTCGAGCCGGCGCTGCCCGTGGTGATCCCGCCGCGGGCCGCCTTCCCGGACCAGGTGGCGGCTCGCCAGCAGGCCAGCCTCTGGGACGGTGAGGTCAAGCACGGCAACCGGTGGTCCGGGGAACTGGAGCGGGAGCTGGAGAGCGCCCTCGAGGTGGCGGACGGGCACGGGGCCGGGAACGGGCACAGGGTTCTTGCCATGGTGTCGGGCACCGCAGCCTTGCGCGCGGTCATCGCGGCGGTCGCCGGGCGGGCAGCGCCCGGCGAGGCTGCGCTGCTGCCGTCGTTCACGTTCCCCGCGACCGCCGAGGTGCTGCTTCAGCTCGGCTACCAGCTGCGTTTCGTCGACGTTGACGACCGTACCTGGACGATGGACGCGGGGTCCCTACGCAGGGAGCTGACCTCGTGCGCCGCCCGCCTGGTCGTGTGCGTCGACACGTTCGGTAACCCGTGCGACTATGCGGCGCTGCGCCAGGTCTGCCACGAGGCGGGAGTGCCGCTGGTGGGGGACTCCGCGGCGTCGCTTGGCAGCAGGGCCCGTGGCGTCCCGGTCGCCGTGCAGGCAGACGGCCACGCCTACTCCATGAGCTTCGCGAAGGTGCTGTCGGCGGGCGGGGCCGGAGGGGCGGCGGTGCTCCACGCCGACGCCGCCGCGGCCCTACAGCACGGCCCGGCCAACTGGTGCCGCTCCGAAATGATGGACGAGCTGCACGCGATATATGCCCTCGACCAGCTACGGCTGCTCGGCGACCTGGTGCGGCGGCGCAACCAGGTGGCGGCGATCTACCGGGATAGGCTGTCGGATGTACCGGGCCTGGTGCCACAGGAGATCCGGCCGGGCGACACCCACTCGTTCGTGCACTGGGTGATGCGGGTCCCGCAGCGGCCCGGCCGCGACACCCTGCAACGTTCGCTGCTCGATTACGGCGTGCAGACCAAACCGTACTTCCGGGCGCTGCACCTGACCGAGATGGGAAACGGTGAGCGGCTGTCGGTGACGGAACGGCTCGACGCCGAGGTGCTGGCGCTGCCCATGTCCTCCGAGCTGACCGAGGAGCAGGCCGAGAACGTGGTGACGGCGGTTCGGCACTGCCTGGCCTGTGTCTTTCACGGGGTTTGGTGACACGCGGGAGTAGCGGCGGTTAAAGCAGGGCGAGGTGCACCTGACAGGCAAGAATGCGATTTCTCGACGATCGCGATCTTGCTTAGGCAGGTGCACCCCTTCCGTGAAAAATACTTCATGGGCCACCGCGCTGGAGTTCACTGGCGATGATCACCGGCTGGTCGGGTATGCCGGGGCGCTTCCGGTGCGGCTGCTGGCCGAGCGGGCCGGGCTGCGGGCGGGCCTGTCGGCCGCGATGCGGCGGCGCGGGTTCGACCCGGTCTACGACCGCGGCCAGGTGCTGGTTGACCTGGCGCTGACGCTGGTCTTGGGCGGTGAGGCGATCAGCGACTTGCAGGGCCTGCGGCACCTGTCGCCGGTGACCGGACCGGTTCCGTCGACCCCGACGGTGTGGCGGACCCTGAACGAGGCCGGTGACCTGCAGCTGGCCCGGGCCAGCGCGGCGGTCACCGGGTTCCGCCGGCACTGGTGGGGGATCCTGGCTGGGCGGCCGGAGGGGTTCCCGTGGCTGCGGGTCGCCGGCCGGCGCGGGCTAGCGGCGGCCCATGGCGCGGAAGGACCAGCCCGCCGCCCGCCACAACCGCTCGTCCAGGGCAGACCGGGCGTCGACGATGTTGCGCCGGGCCACCACCACGGCCAGCTCGACGGGGTCTATCCGGCGGTACTCATCCCAGTCGGTGAGGTGCAGCACCAGGTCGGCATCTTCGGCTGCTTCCCCCACCGATTTCGCGCACCGCAGGCCCGGCCTGGCCTGCGCCGCGCTGTCCAACGCCACCGGATCATGCACCACCACGGACGCGCCTTCCCCGGCCAGCCGGTCGCACACCGCGAGGCTGGCCGAGTCGCGAACGTCATCGGTGCCCGGCTTGTAGGCCACGCCCAGGACCGCGACGCGGCAGCCGACCAGCGATCCGCCCACGGCATCCCGTGCAAGCTCGACCACGAAGGCCCGTCGGCTGATGTTGATGGCATCCACCTCCGCCAGGATCGCCGCGAGCGAGCTAGCGCCAAGCTCCGCCGCGGTCGCACCGAACGCACGGGTGTCCTTCGGCAGGCAGCCGCCGCCATAGCCGAGGCCGGGCACCAGGAAGTCATCCCCGATCCGGCCGTCCAGCGTCAGCGCCTCCGCCAGCCGGAGCACGTCCGCGCCTACTCGGTCGCAAATGTCGGCCACCGCGTTGATGAAGGACAGCTTCGTGGCCAGGAACGCGTTGGCGGCCAGCTTGGCCAGCTCAGCCGTTTCCAAGTCCATGACCAGCGGGGGGGTGCCGCGAGACAGCGGCCGTGCATAGATCTCCCGCAGCAGCGCGCCCGCCCGGGCGCATGTCACCCCGAACACCAACCGCAGCGGATGCAGGCTGTCGTGCACGGCAAGGCCTTCCCGCAGGAACTCCGGATTCCACGCCACGTCAACATCTGCCCCCACGGGTGCGCGCTCGCGGATCCGCCCGGCTATCGCGCGCGCCGTGCCCGGTGGCACGGTAGACCGGCCAACAACGAGATTCCGGCCGGTCAGGTGGGGGGCCAGCGCATCGGCTGCCGCGTGGACTTGCCCCAGGTCCACGCGGCCATCCGCCGACTGCGGTGTGCCCACACACAGGAAGTGCAGCTTGCCGAAGCGCGCGGCCGCCCGGTAGTCGGCCGTGAACTGTAGACGGCCAGCGGCCAGATGCTTTCGCAGCAAAGGTTCCAGCCCGGGCTCATAGAGCGGTGCCCGGCCGTTGCCCGCGCTGGCAACCTTGCTGGTGTCCACGTCGAGCGCGAGGACGCTGTGGCCGAACTCGGCCAGGCAAACAGCGTGCACCAGGCCAAGACGGCCCATCCCCAGCACTGTTACCCGCACGGCAGGGCAGGTCTCGTCATCCGGCTCTCTCCCGCGCGGGGACATCACGTGCCTGTCATCGCGGTGAACCGTTTCACCATATCCGCGACTCCGTCCTCGAGGGCTATGCCAGCGCGCCAGCCAAGGACCTGCTCGGCCCGTGCCGGGTCGCCGATGAACGACCTGACGTCGTACGATCGGCCGGGACGCACCCTCACCTGGCCGCGCCCGGCGGCGCCGATGGCCATCTCCGCGAGCTCCGGCAGCGAGGTTCCCCGCCCAGACACCAGATGCAGCGTCGGCAGCTGGCCGTTGCCTGCCGCAAGCATCTCCACCGCCGTCTGCAGGGCCACAGCGACGTCGGCGACGTGCGTGAAATCCAAGGTGGTCTCGCCGCCGTCAATACGCAATGTGCCGCCGAGCGCCGCGAGCCGCGCGAACGCCGGCACGACCCGGTCGGCGTGGTCGGTGACCTCACCGTAGACGCTGGAGAACCGGATCACAGACGCCCACAGCCCCCTGTCCCTGCTCGCGGCCACCAGATTCTCGGCCGCGACCTTGGACCGGGCGTAGCAGTTGAGGGGGCGAAGCTCCGCAGCTTCCCCCACCGGGAACGAAACGGCCTGGCCATAGACCTCACGGCTGCTTGCCGCTAGCACCCAGGGAGGGCGCCGCGCCCGAGACGCCGCGGACAGGACGTTACGGGTGCCGATGACGTTGACCATGCGGCAGCGAGCAGGATCCCGTTCCCCCCACACGACCCTCGACACGGCGGCGAGGTGAACCACGCCCTCGCAGCCGTTCATGGCGGCGGCAACCGCCTCGGCATCCGCCACGTCCAGTCCGTTAGCAATGTCAAAGCCGGATACCTCCCACCCCGCCGCGTGGAGCCGACGGACCAGCGCCGACCCGATCAGGCCCCGGGAACCAGTGACCAGAATGCGGCTCAACGGGCGCACCCCCTCCTCGTCAGCGCCCTCTCCCTAGCAGTAGAAATGGTGACATAAGTCCGCGCGGGCTTGAAATCATGCCGCCAGTGCGATCTCAAGCTTCTCGATGTGCTGCTACCTCACCTGTCTGGCCTGGCGATCGAGCGGGTGTTCCGGGCGGGAAACTCGGTGCGAATCTAGGCCTGGACGGATGGCCGGATGGTGCTCTGCCCGGGCTGCGGGACGGTTTCTGGGTGCCCGACCAGGCATGTCCATTGGGTCCCTAAGCCTCGATCCACTGTCCGCCCTCGCAGAAGAACGCCAACCGGGCCCATGCCCGCGGAAGCCCCGGCCGGTCAGTGCCTGCGAGCGATCACCGCCGACCATGGCGGCAGCACCAGGTTGCCGAGGTCCGAGGAAGTCGTCCCCGGCGTGGCCAGCAGAACCTCCGGCGGCGGGCCGTCCAGCACGGCCGGCTCGCCGGCGAGGTTGGCGGTCACCGTCAGCCCGCCGACCTGGTAGGCCCACTGCCCCGGCGGCACCGGGAGCGGCTGGTAGCGCGCGGGCTGGCCGCCGAGCTCGGTCCGGCGCAGCGCGATCAGGCTGCGGCAGAACGACAGCGTGGAGCTCTCGTCCGCCCGCTGCGCGGCGACGGAGGGAACCTGGGCCTCATCGGCGCCGAACGGCAGCCACGGCTTGATCCCGGCCGCCGTGAACCCATATCCCGGCGAGTCGTCCCAGCGCAGCGGCGTGCGGGCCCGGTCCCGGTTGGGATCACTGCCCTGGCCGCCGATGGTCATCGCGTCCCGCTGCAGCTCCACCGGCACGTCCATGTCGGTCATGCCCAGCTCGTCGCCGTAGTACAGGACCATGGTGCCGGGCAGGGTGGCCAGCAGCGCCAGCGCGACCCGGGCCTGCCGCTCGTCGCCGCCGCACCAGCGGGTCGGGAACCGGCCGACGTCGTGGTTGGAGCCCATCCACACCGGGCAGGCGCCCGGCGGCAGCGCCGCCAGCGTCCTGGCCACCACGTCCGACAGCCGACCGGCGGAGAAGTCGCCGAACGCAAAGGGGAAGTTGAACGCCAGCTGCAGCTCGTCGTTCTGCCCGTAGAAGGCGGCCAGCAGGTCGGCGTCGCTGACCCAGGTCTCGCCGAGCAGCAGCCGCGGCGGCGAGTAGGTCTCGGCGATCCCCCGCCACTGCCGGTAGACCTCGTGGGTCTGCGGCTGGTTCGCGTTGTACACCGGCCGCAGGCCGAACTGGCCCTGCAGCGGGTTGCCGCCGGCCAGCGGCGGGTTGTCGCGCAGCTGCGCGTCCTTGTACAGGCCGTGCGCGACGTCGATGCGGAACCCGGCCACGCCCCGGTCGAACCAGAACCGCAGGATCTGCTCGAACTCACGGTGCACCGCGGGCTCCCACCAGTTCAGGTCCGGCTGGCTGACCAGGAAGTTGTGCAGGTAGTACTGGCCGCTGGCCGGGTCGAGCTGCCAGGCCGGCTGCCCGGTGGCGTCCCTCCAGTTGTTGGGCGGCCCGCCACCGGGAGCCGGGTCGGCCCACACGTAGTAGTCGCGGTGCTCGGCGTCCCGCCCGGACAGCGCCGCTGCGAACCACGGGTGCGCGGAGCTGGTGTGGTTGGGCACCAGGTCCAGCAGCACCCGGATGCCGCGCTCCCCCGCCGCGGCGATCAGCGCGTCCATGTCGGCCATGGTGCCGAGATCGGGGTGCACGCCGGTGTAGTCACTGACGTCGTAGCCCCAGTCGTCATCGGGCGAGGGCATGGCCGGCGACAGCCAGATCCCGTCCACGCCGAGCCAGGCCAGGTGATCGAGCCGCTCGATGATGCCGGGCAGGTCGCCGTACCCGTCGGCGCCCGAGTCCCGCCACGACCGTACGTAGAGCTGGTAAAGGACGCCGCCGTGCCACCACGGGCTCCCTGCCGGCATGGTTGACCTCGCTTCCTGTTCGTCGGACCGGTTGGGGCCGGGATAGCCCGTGTGATCGCTGCCCGGTGGCGCGCTCGCCTGCCTTGACCGGGGCCTTGGGCTCGACCCGGGCGACGCCCTCGCCGGACACGGTGACCTGCTCGGCGTCCTCCTCGGCGGCGCCCTCGGCGCGGACCCGGCGGGCGTCGAGGGTGAAGTGCACCATCAGCTCCGAGCCGAGCGCCTCGACCAGGTCCACGTCGCCGACCAGGGTCGGGCCGTGGCGGCCGTCGCCGGCCGCGGGCAGGTGCTCGGGCCGCATCCCCGCCGCCACCTTCTTGCCGGCGTAAGCGGCCAGGCCCGGGTGCGCGGTGGTCACCGACGGCGGCAGCTCGATCTCCTGCGAGCCGATCTTTACTGAGCGGGCGCCCTCGGTGACCACGGCCTCGTACAGGTTCATCGCCGGAGAGCCGATGAACGCGGCCACGAACAGGTTGTCCGGGCGGTCGTAGAGCACCTGCGGGTCTTCGCACTGCTGCAGCACCCCGGCGCGCATGACCGCTACCCGGTCGCCCATCGTCATGGCCTCGATCTGGTCATGGGTCACGTAGACCGTGGACACGTTGATCCGGCGCTGGATCCGCGACACCTCCGCGCGCATCTGCACCCGCAGCTTGGCATCAAGGTTGGACAGCGGCTCGTCCATCAGGAACACCGACGGCTCGCGCACGATCGCCCGGCCCATCGCCACCCGCTGCCGCTGGCCGCCGGACAGCTGGCCGGGCTTGCGGTCCAGCCACTCGGTGAGGCCGAGGATCTCCGCGGTCTCCTTCACCTTCGCCTCGATCTGCGCCTTCGGCAGCTTGCGCAGCTTGAGCGCGAACCCGATGTTCTCCGCCACGGTCATGTGCGGGTAGAGAGCGTAGTTCTGGAACACCATCGCGATGTCCCGGTCCTTGGGCGTCACGTCGTTGACCGGCTTGTCGCCGATCCGCAGCGTGCCGGAGGAGATGTCCTCCAGGCCGGCGACCATCCGCAGCGCCGTGGTCTTCCCGCACCCGGACGGGCCGACGAGCACCATGAACTCGCCGTCCTTCACCTCCAGGTCCAGGTCCTTCACCGCGTGGAACCCGTTCGGGTACACCTTGTTGATCTGCTCCAGGCTCAC
>JBKQSL010000467.1:0-17343 GCA_052143655.1 Streptosporangiaceae bacterium
TCGCGCAGCAGCGCCGGGACGCCGCCGGCCGCGTCGAAGTCCTGCATCAGCCCGGCACCGGACGGCTCGACGTCGGCCAGCACCGGCACGTCCGCGCCGAGGGCGGCCACGTCCGCCAGCGGGAACGGGACGCCGACCCGCCCGGCCAGCGCGGCCAGGTGGATGATCGCGTTGGTCGACCCGCCGATGGCGTGCAGCACCCGGATCGCGTTGCCGAAAGCGGCGGCAGTCAGCAGCAGGCTCGGCCGCAGCTGGCTGCGCACCGCGGCCACGGCCAGCTGGCCAGCCTGGCGGGCCGCGGCGAGCCCGCGCGGGTCACCGGCCGGGATGGCGGCCGAGCCGGGCACCATCAGCCCGAGCGCCTCGCCCAGCACGGCCATCGTGGATGCGGTGCCCATCGTGTTGCAGGCGCCCCGGCCGCAGGCCAGGCACTGCTCCAGCCGGGCCCAGGCCGCGTCGTCGAGCCGCCCGGCGCGGCGCTCGTCCCACAGCCGCCACAGCCCGGTGCCGGTGCCGATCACGGTCCCGTCGAAGGCGGCCGGCGGCCGGGCCCCGCCGGTCACCAGCACGGCCGGGATGTCCGCGCTGGCCGCGCCCATCAGCGCGCCTGGCACCGACTTGTCGCAGTTGGCCAGGATCACCAGTCCGTCCAGCGGGTTGGCCCGGATCATCTCCTCGATCTCGATGGCCAGCAGGTTGCGGTACAGCATCGCGGTCGGCTTCATCAGGTCCTCGCCGAGCGAGATGACTCCGAACGCCACCGCGATCCCGCCCGCCTGGGTGATCCCGTCCCGGACCGCGGGCACCAGGTCGTCCAGCGGCAGATTGCAGGGGTTCAGCTCGCTGGCCGAGTTCGCGATGCCGATCACCGGGGCGGCCGGCTCGCCCCGGCCGGGCAGCGCCGCCCCGGCCGCCCCGAGCGCGGCCCGGTGCGCGAGCGCGACCTCGTCGTCGCCGGCCAGCCAGGCCTGGCTGCGCAGCGGCCGCGTCGGTGCGCTGCCGCTCGTCGGTGCGCTGGCGGGCATCGTCATGGCTCCGGCACGCCCAGGCCCTTGGCACCGGGCCCGGACTGGGCGAATCCGGCGCCGCTGCGCTCCAGCCATTCCAGCGCCACGGCGGCGCGGTGCACCTTCTCCCGCGCGATCGCGGCCGCGTCGGCCTCCAGGTGCAGGCCGCTGGGGTACAGCAGCCGGGAGTTGCGCAGCCCGAACTTCACGTACATCGGCGCGGCGGCGGCGATCAGGTCCGCGGCCTCGTGGCCGCGCACCACGCCGCCCATCGCGTCGGGCGCCTCCACGTACAGGTCGATCGGCACCCCGCAGCCTGCCCGGAGCTCGGCGAGCTGGGCGGGCGTAACGTCGGAAGGCACGTTCACGGTGCTGCCGCCGAGCCGCTCGAGCTGGCACAGGCTGAGCGCGTTGGACGGGGCCAGCACGGCCGAGACCTTCCAGACCACGCTGGCCGGCAGCTCGCCGGCCGCCTGCATCGCCGTGACCAGCTCGAGCAGCCCGGTGTCGGCGATCAGGAAGCCGCGAATGCCCTGCTCGACCCCGCGCAGCACGTCGTCGACCGCGTAGCGCAGCTGCCGGGTGCCGCGCAGCCGCCCGGCCAGCCCCTGGCCGTCGGCCGCGACGGCGGACCGGCCGATGTCCCATTCCTCCCGCGGCCCGACGAACAGCGATACCTCCAGGCCGCTGCCGGCTCCGATCCGGGCCATCTCGGCCAGCTCCGCCTCGCTCAGCAGCATCGCGCCGCTGCCCTGCGACACCCGGTTCACGGTGACGCCGCGCTGGCGCGCCGCCTCGACCACGGCGCGCAGCACCACGGGGCCCTCGACGCTCGGGATCTCGACCCGGAAGTGGGCGCCGTCGGGGAACCGCAGGCCGCTGGCCGGCGCCGCAGCCTCGGCCGCGATGCCGTGCCGGGCCAGGATCTCCGCCGCGGTCAGCCGTCCGTCCCGGGTGCCAGATGCCACCGTCGCCTCCTGCGCTCGCGCCCTGCCGGTCCGCGCCCTGCCAGTCCGTGCCCTGCCGGTCCGTGCCGTGCCGGCCCCTGCCCTGTCCTCGGCCGGCCCGTCCGCTTCCGGCCCGTCCGCGGCCCGCATCAGGCGGCCGCCAGCACGGCCGGCCGCGGCGGCAGCGCGGGGCCGTCCGCGCCGGTCCCGGCCCCGCTGACTTCCCCGGGGACGGCAGGCTCAGCTGGCCAGTCCGCCGATGCCGTGACCCGCTCCAGGCCGTCCGCCGTGACCAGGTAGGTGTCCTCGGCCTTGGCCCCGCCGGGCAGGCTCGGGTTCCAGGCCACGGCGTGCCCGGGCGCGATGACCTGGCGGCGCCACGGCGACTCGTGCTGACATGGCGCGATCTCGAACTCGCGCTGGGCGTAGCCGATCGGTCCGCCCTGGTAGTGCCCGGCCCACTCGCCGGGCGCGTCGGCCCCCGCATACGCCGCGGCGAGCGCGTCCAGCGCCTGCCCGTACCTCGCGCCCGGCGTGGTAGCCCGCAGTACCTGCTGCTCGATCGCCAGCACCCGGCCGCGCAGTGCGGCGTAGTCCGCCGGGACCTGGCCCGCGCAGGCGAACCGGGTGGCGGCCGCGTGCAGCCCGGCCCGGCGGGCCACGGCCACGGCCATGACCAGCTGCCGGGCGGGTGCCCCGGCGGCCATCGGGTGCCGGTAGGCGGCCAGCCGGTCGTCGGCCCCGACGATCAGCACCGGTGCGTCGGCGCCGCGTGCCTCCAGCGCCGCCGCGCACCGGGCCTGGATGTCCAGGTCGCGCTCGCCGGGCTGCCAGCCGCGCAGCGCCTGCTCCAGCGCGTGCGCGGTGTCGGCGCCGAGCTCGCGCAGGTCGTCGCGCTCGGCCGCGGCCAGGGCCAGCCGCAGCGCGATGAGCTGGCCGGTGACGTCCGGCCCGAACGCCGGGTGCCCGTCGCTGGCCAGCTGCCCGGCGGGCACGCCCGCGAGATCCTGCGCAGCGGCGGCGAAGCCGTCCGGCTCGTACCAGGGCACCTCGGCCAGCTCGCCGAAGCCGTGCCGGGCCGGCCCGTACTCGGCGCGGACCCGCGGCGCCTCGACCGTGGTCGTGATCAGGCTGGCGCTCGTGGCGGTGACCACCGCCCAGACCAGGTCGGTGCCCGCGGTGCGGTCCACCGGGGGAGCGACCCCGCCGGTCACCCAGGCGACCGCCGCAGGGCCGGTGAGCACGACGCCGGCCGGCCGGCCGGCGGCCGCGAGCCAGCCGCGGAGGCGGTCCAGGGCCGACTCCGCACGCTCGATGCTGCGACGGTTACGTTCGGTTGTACCGAACGTCGTTGTGTGATATAGAATCACATGCGTAACCAACCACCCCGCTTGCGCAGCTGTCAAGGTTTGTTACCGTCCTGCGACACGGGGTTTTGTGCTTCCGAACACGTGGTGGAGGTCTTGTGCGCTCAGAGCTGGCCGCTCAGGCCGGTGGCCGGGCCGGCGGTGCGGCTGCGGATGCGGCCCCCCGGTACACCGTCCGCAGCGTGACCCGGGCCCTGCAGCTGCTCGACGTCGTGGCGGCCTGCCCGCCGGAGGGCATGACGCTCAGCGAGCTGGCCCGGGCGGTGGGCACCTCCAAGAGCGCGACGCTGGCCCTGGTCCGGACGCTCACCGCGCACGGCTACCTGCGCGACATCCGGCCCGGCCCGCGGTACGCGCTCGGCACCGCGCTGCTCCGGCTGGGCGACATCACCCGCCAGCAGCTTCCGCTCGGCGACCTGTGCCGGCCGCTGCTGGAGGAACTGGCCGAGGCGACCAGGATGACCTCGCGGATCGCCACCGCGGACGAGGGCTACCCGGTGTTCATCGACCGGGTGGACGGCCCGGGCAGCGTCCGGTTCCACGCCCCGCTCGGGCAGCGCGAGCTGCCCTACGCCTCGGCGGCCGGCAAGGCGATCCTGTCCGCGATGTCCCCGGACGCGGTTCGCGCGCTGTGCGAGCAGACCGGCATGCGACCGCGCACCGCGCACACGATCACCGGGGTCGAGTCGCTGCTCGCTGACTTGGAGCTGGCCCGCCGGCGCGGGTTCGCTGTGGACGACGAGGAGGATGCCGAGGGCATCTTCTGCGCCGGCGCGGCGTTCTTCGACCACGACGGCAGCTGCGCGGGCGCGGTCAGCGTGACCGGGATCAAGGGCGACCTGCCCGCCTGGCGGGTCGACGAGCTGGGCCACGCGGTGCGCGATGCCGCCGACCGGGTTTCCGCGCTGCTCGGCGGCCCGGCGTACCAGGCGGCAGCAGGGGCCGTCCGTGGCTGACCGCGGGGACGACCTGGCGCTGATCGTCGCCACGCCGGGGGAGGTGGCGCTGCGCCGCCGTGCCGCCCCGGCCGCCGCGGACGGCGAACTGCTGGTGGCGCCCGAGCTGATCGGCCTGTGCGGCACCGACCTGGAGATCATCGACGGCCGCATCGATCCGGCCTACATCCGCTATCCGATCGTGCTCGGGCACGAGTGGACGGGTATCGTCGCGCCCGGCTCGCCGCTGGCCGGGACCCGGGTGGTGGTCGAGGGCGTGATCGGCTGCGGGCACTGTGACCGGTGCTGTGCTGGCCTGACGAACCTGTGCCAGACCTACGACGAGATCGGCTTCACCCGGGACGGGACGGCGGCCGGCCTGGTGGCCGTCCCGTCCCGGCTGGCCCACCGGCTGGACCCGGCGGTGCGCGTGGACGACGCGGTGCTCACCGAGCCGGCCGCCGTGGTCTACCGGGCGCTGAGCCGGGCGCCGCTGGCGCCGGGCATCCGGGCCCTGGTGATCGGCGATGGCACCGTGGCCATGCTGGCCGTGCTGCTGCTGGGCCTGTGGTCGCCCGCCCAGGTGGTCATGCTCGGCCGCCGGGAGGCCCAGCAGAGCCTGGCCGCCCAGGCGGGAGCGGCCGGCTTCACCACCGACCCGGCCGCTGCGGGCGGCGGTTTCGACCTGGTCGTCGAGGCCGCAGGCACCGCGCAGGCCGCTGCTACCGCGTTCGCCGCCGCCCGGCGCGGCGGCACGGTGCTGCTCGTCGGGCTGCCGCCGCACGGTGACACCGCGCCGCTGCCGGTCGACCACGTGGTCAACGCCGACCTGGCGATCCTCGGCAGCTTCTCCTACACCTCAGCCGCCTGGCGGGATGTCGTGGCGCTGCTGAACTCCGGCCGGCTCCGGCCGGGTTTCATGATCACGCACCGGTTCGGCCTGAGCGACTGGGAGAGCGCCATCGCCGCGCTCCGCGGCCCGGCAGCGCCAGTGCCGGGCGGACCGGCAGCGCCAGCGCCGGGCGGGCCTGAGGTGACGGCACCAGGCGGCCCGGCCGCAGGCCCGCGCGGGAAGGTACTGCTGGAGCTGCCGGCATCACCCGCAGGAGGAACACGATGAGGTTCACCAGCGTCAGCCCGCACGACCCGCAGGACGTGCTGGGCGAATGGCCGCAGGCCGGCGAGGCCGAGGCGGCCGCCGCGGTCAGCCGCGCCCGGGCGGCGGCGGACGGCTGGCGGGAGGCGCCGGGCCCGGCCCGGGCGCAGGCCCTGTCCGCCGCGGCGCAGGCGCTGGCCGACCGGGCCGACGAGGTCACCCGCCTGGTCGTGCGCGAGGTCGGCAAGCCGCTGTCGGAGGCGAGCGGCGAGGTGGCCCGCGGCGTGGCGATCCTGCGCTACTACGCCCAGCAGGCCCTCGCTCCGGACGGCGAGACGCTCCCGGCGGCCGCGCCCGGCGCGCTGCTGCTGGCCCGGCGCCGCCCGGTCGGCGTGGCCGCGCTGCTGACCCCGTGGAACTTCCCGGTGGCGATCCCGCTGTGGAAGGCCGCGCCGAGCCTGGCCTACGGCAACGCCACGATCCTCAAGCCGTCCAGCGCCGCGGCCGCGACCGCGCAGGCGGTGCACGAGATCATCGCGCCGTGCCTGCCCGGCGACGTGCTGCAGGTGGTGCTCGGCGGGGCGGCGGCCGCGCGGGCGCTGCTGGCGCACCCCGATGTCGCGGCGGTCTCGTTCACCGGCTCGGTTCCGGTCGGCCGCCAGGTCATCAGCCAGACCGCGGCCCGCGGCGGCCGGGTGCAGGCGGAGATGGGCGGCCAGAACCCGTCCGTGGTGCTGGCCGGCGCTGACCTGGACCGGGCGGCCGCCGCGATCGCCTACGCGGCGATGGGCTATGCAGGCCAGAAATGCACCGCCACCAGCCGGGTCATCGTGGCCGACGCGGTGTACGGCGAGTTCCGCGACCGGCTGGTCGCGGCCATCGAGGCGCTGCAGGTGGTCGACCCCGCCGACCCGGGCACGCTGGTCGGGCCGATCATCGATGACGCGGCCCGGTCCGACGCGCTGGCGGCCGTGGCTGCCTCCGGCGGCCGGGTGCTGACCGGCGGCGCGGCACTGGACGAGCCGGGGTTCTACCTCGCCCCGACGCTGGTCGAACTGGACTCCCCGGCCGGGCCGCTGGCCAGTGAGGAGGTCTTCGCCCCGGTCGCGGCGCTGCTGCGGGCGGACTCGGCGCAGCAGGCGGTGCAGATCGCCAACGGCGTGCGGTTCGGCCTGGTCGCGGCGGTCTTCACCGCCGACCTCGCCGAGGCGCTGCAGGTCACCGGCCAGCTGGAGGCCGGCATGGTGCGGGTCAATGCGCCGACATCCGGCGTTGACTTCCACGCCCCGTTCGGCGGCGCGAAGGAGTCCAGCTACGGCCCCCGCGAGCAGGGCACGGCCGCCCGCGAGTTCTACACCGAGTCCCAGACCGTGCTGATCATGCCCTGATGCCGCCCTACAGCTGGCCCCAGGGGGCGGCCAGCTGCACGGTGGCCAGCGCCAGGATCACGCCGCCCGCCAGCGCGGCGGCCAGCAGCAGGTACCGGGTCCGGGCGCCGGCCAGCACCCGGACCGCCCGGTCGGCTGGCCGGGCGGCCAGCAGCCGCGGCAGCCGCGGCGCGTACCAGAGCACGTGGATGGTCATGGCGCCGAACCACAGGATGAAAAAGCCCTTGTGCAGCAGCAGCCACGGGCCGTAGTGCCCCGGCCCGGTCAGGGCGAGGACGACGCCGGTGCCGAGCACGCCCACTGTGGTGATGATCACCACCGGGCCGAGCAGCCGCAGCAGCGGGGCGGGCGGCCCCTTGCGGACATACGGTGCCGCGCCGGTGTAATACCGAAAGAAGCGGTAGACAGTCGAGTACATCTTCAGCAGCACCGGCCCGATGATCAGCATGCCGAGGAAGAAGTGCAGAGTGATCAGCTGGTGCACCCGCAAGATGGTGACGCCCTCGGCGGCGAGCAGCAGGAGCAGCACCGCCCCGGTCATCGCAGTCAGCCGCTCGTTGCCTTCCGCGCCGCCGGTTGTCTCGGCGGCACGGCGGTGCCGCGGCTTGTCGATCACGCTCACTGTCGGCTCGCGCTCCGTTCAGGTTGCGGGCGGCCGGGACGGCCGCCGGTCTTCGGCCGGCATCTGGCCCGGTGCAGGCCGGGCCGGGCGGGCTAGGTTCTGCTGGGTCTGGTGGCCCCGGCCCGGATGCTGGCCGGTGAGCCGCTGCCGGCTGAGGATCAGCGCCAGCGTGGGGCAGCCGTGCACCGCCCGGCGGGCGTGCCCGGCCAGGCCGTGCGGCACCTCGGCGGCCAGCAGGATCGGGTAGCCCCACTCGTCCAGCTCGATCAGCTCAGGCAGCAGGTCGGCGCACAGCCCGTGGCCGTCGCAGGCGATCGGGTCCAGGCGCAGCTGCAGGCTCATGACCAGCCCTCCGTCGCGCGGCCGCGGGGGACCGGCAGCGCCGCCGCGGGCGGCCGGCCGCGGGCCGCGCTGGCGCAGCGGCGCTGCGACAGGTGCGCGTGCACATCGGCGGCGAACGCGGTCAGCGCGGTCGCCGCCAGCCGGACCGCGCCGTCCGGATGACGGCAGGCGCCGCGGCCCTCGATCACGCCGAGCCGGCGCGACAGCCGGTCCAGCACCTGGCCCTGCGGCCGCCCGGCCGCCAGCTGGGCGAAGTCGTCGGCCACCGCGGGCAGCCCGAAGGTGCACGGGCCGCACTGCTGCGCGCTCTCCCGGGCCAGGTAGGCCAGCACCCGGGCGGTCTCGGCCAGCCCGCAGCTACCGGGCGGCAGCACCACGATCACCCCGGCGCCGGGCGAGGCGCCCGCCCGCTTCAGGTCCTCGGCGGCCAGCGGCACCGCGGCGATGCCCTCGATGTCCTGCCAGGAACCGAAGTAGCCGCCGAGCAGCAGGTGAGAGGCCGCGCCGCTCGCCCCGCACAGGGTGAGCACCTCGCCGACGGGCGTGCCCACTTCCAGCTCGTAGACGCCTGGCTCGGCGACCGCGCCGGAGATCGTGGCCAGCATGGTGCCCGGTGCGTGCGGCCGTCCGGCCTCGCGGAACCAGTGCGGGCCGTACCGGGCGATCAGTGCGATGTGCGCCAGCGTCTCGACGTTGTCGATGAGCGTGGGGCGGCGTCGCACGCCCTTCTCGAACGGTCGCGGCGGGACGGTGGACGGCACCGCCTCGCCGCCGTTCAGCCAGCGGACCAGGGCGGTTTCCTCGCTCGCCACGTACCGGTGCGGGAGGGCCTGCACCTGCACAGGTATCCGGTCCGCTCCGGCCTGCCGGCGCTCGGCGGCGGCCGCGGTCATCAGCTCGACCAGCCACGGGCGGTCCCGGGCCAGGCACAGGTGCACTTCGTCCGCGCCGACCGCCTCGGCCGCGAGCGCCGCGCCGTCGAGCACCAGATGCGGCGCGCGGGTCATCAGCGCCTGGTCCTTCTCGCTGGCGGGCTCGCCTTCCATCCCGTTGGCAACGACGATCGCAGGCCCCCGCCGCGCGGCGACGGACCGCAGCTTGGTGCCGGTCGGGAAGGCGGCACCGCCGCGGCCGGTCAGCCCGGCCTCGGCCACGGCGTCGATCAGCGCGGCGCCGCCGCGGCGGCCGCCGGATCGCGGCAGCGGCCCGTACAGGCCGACGTGCCCGGCCAGGCTGGCCGCGTGCTCCCCGGTCTGCCAGCCCGCGGTCAGCCGGACCGGGGACGGCCGGGCCGGGGACGGCCGGACGGTTGTGCGCTGCCCGGTGGTGCGCTGCCCGGCGGCCTGCGGCTCGGTGATGGGGCCACCCGCGGCGGCGTGCCCGGCGGTCATGAGTCCGCCGCCGGGCCGGTGCTGATCTGCCCGGTGGCCCGCGTGCCGTGCACGGCGAGGAGGATATGCGCCTGGGTCGTGCTGCCGTCCGGCGCGTGCAAAGTCGCCGCGAGCTGCTGCCCGTTCAGCGAGGTGACCGGGCCGGCGTAGCCCGACGGGCTCCGGCCGATCCGCACGTTGCCGCCGGCCAGTGACACGCCGGCGCCGGCCGGCGACCCGTGCAGCACCACCTGCAGGTGCTCGGGCCGGGCGCCGCTGGTGGTCGCGCTGACCGTGATAGTGACCAGGCCGCCTGGCTGGGGGGTGCGGCGCGCCCGCCCGCGGAACGGCGTGTCGTGCAGCGCGGGCACGGCGCTGCTGCTGCTGCCAGTGCCGGAACTGCCGGAGCCGCTCGCCGGGGCGGTCGTGCTGCCGAGCAGCTTCGCGGGCGTGCCCGCGCGCACCGCCCAGCCCGGCTGCAGCGGCCCGGCCAGCACGAACAACGCGGTAGCCAGCGGCACCGCGACCACGCCGCCGAGCGCGGCGAGCCTGGCGGGTGAGCTGGTCACGTCGGCCAGCCGCCAGATCACGGCCCCGGCGACGGCTGCCAGGCAGACGGCGTCGATGCCGAGCAGCCAGGGGAGCCGGCTGTCGGTCCCGGTGCCCAGCGCGTGCCACAGGGCCACCGGCCAGCTGGCGTAGGCAAGCCAGTGCACGGCGCGCCAGGCCCGGTAGCCGAGACGGTCCCGCAGCAGGCTGGTGATCACCACCGCGAGCATCAGGTCGAACGCCACCGTGCCCAGGCTCAGCCACAGGGGCCGGTAGCTGCTGGTGAACGGCAGCAGGGCCGAGGCCAGGCCGATCGAGACGTAGGAGTCGGCCACCGTCGTCAGCACGTGCACGACCACGAACCCGACCGCGAGCAGCGAGATGTTGCGGTGCAGGCCGGCGGTGACCACTCGCGGCCAGTTCGCCGCGGCGAACCGGGCGGTGCCCGCCACGCCGAGTGCCACCGTGGCGGTGAGCAGGATGAAGGCGACCACCCCGGTGGCGCGGGTGGCATACCACAGCGGGCTCGGCCCGGCCCCGGCAGCGACGAGCAGCTGCCCTGATGCGCTGGTCACGAGCCGCCCGAGACGACCTGGGCGGGGGAGGACGGGGCGGGGGCGGGGGGCTGCGGTGCCCGGGCCAGCTTGGGCCGGGCGTGATGACCGTGCCCGGCCCCGGTAGTCCCGGCCGGGGCCCCGGTAGCCGGCTGGCTGCCCGTGCCGCCTGAGCTGCCCGTCCCGCCCGTGCCGCTGGCCTGATTTCCGGTGCTGCCCGGCTGGCTGCCCGTGCCGCCCGACGGTGGCGCGCTGTGCCCCGGGATGGCCTGCGCGAAGGCTACGCCGAGACCGAGCGAGGCGGCCGCGGCCCCGCTGCCGATCCACAGCGAGATGCGGCGCGTGCGTGCGAGCATCTCGTCGCGGCGCGCGGTGGCGCGCCTGGCCGGCCATCGCATGACTGGGCCATCCCTCCTCGGACTGGTGCGCGCTGACGGCTTCGCGCGGCCGGACAGCCCCGCGTCGTCCTCACCGGATGCCGCCCGGGGCTCCGCTGCCCGGGCTCCGTTGCCCGGGCAGCGCTTTCCGGGCTCTGCTGCCCGCGGGCCTCGTCGCCCGGGTCCTGCTGCCCGCGGGCCTCGTCGCCCGGGGTCCTGCCGCCCATGCCTGGCGGCCGGCACCCGGCCTGCGCCAGAAGCCTGCTCGGCAGGACTGATCTTCAGCTTGCCCGTTCGGGTGCATGGGACCGGTTCAGGAATCGTTCAGAACTGGCAAACATGGGTCAGCCGCACGGTTGAAATCCGCTGCCGGGCCTGCCCCTGCGGGCCGGCCCGGGTCACCGCGGCCAGCTCAGCGGGGGTCGGGCCGCTGCCGTCCGCGGCCGCCGCCGACGTGCTCGCGGGCCGCCGCCGGCAGGTCGATGGTCACGGTCAGGCCGCCTCCCGGCGTGTCGGACAGGGCCGCCGAGCCACCGCTGGACGTGGCGAGCCGGTCTACGATCGCCAGGCCCAGGCCGGTACCGCCAGAGGTTGATGAGGCAAAGCGGCGGAAGGCGGTCCGCTGCTGCTGCTGCGTCATGCCCGGCCCGTCGTCGGCTACGGTGATCGTGGTCCAGTTCCCGGCTGGCTGCGCGGCGACCCGCACGGTGCCGCCGGACGGCACCGCGTCCAGGGCGTTAGCCAGCAGGTTGTCGATGATCTGCTCGAGGTGCCCCTCGCCGAGCCGGGCTGCGGCGGGCTGCAGTCCGGCCGTGCTCAGCGTGACCTCCCGCTCCTCGGCCGCGGGCCGCCAGGCGGCCACCCGGTCACACAGCACCGCGTCCACTGCCACCTGCACCGGCTGGGTGGTCACGTTCTCCGCCCTTGCCACCGCCAGCAGGCCGTTGACCATCCGCCCCAGCCGCGCAATCTCCTCCTGCGCGCCCGCCAGCTCCTCGGCCATCGCGTCGCCGCCATCCTGCGCCAGCACGTCCAGCCGCAGCCGCAGCGCGGCCAGCGGGGTCCGCAGCTGGTGGGACACATCCGCCATCATCGCCCGGTGGCCGTGCACGAGTGCCTGCAGCCGCGCCGCCATGGTGTTGAAGTTGGCCGCCAGCTGGCGGACCTCCCCGGGCCCCTGCCCGGCTGCGGCCCTGGTGTCCAGGGCGCCATCGCCCAGCTGGCGGGCGGCGGTCCCCAGTGCGGCCAGCGGCCGGCTGACCCAGCGGGCCAGCGCGGTGCCGATCAGTGCTGCGGCTAGCAGGCCTCCGGCTGCCACCAGGGCCAGCCAGCCCCAGATCACGTCGATCCGGTGATCCAGGACCTCGGCGGGCCGGGACAGCGCCACGGCGCCGACCACCGAGCCGCCATCGCTGCTGACGGAAGCTACCGCCACCAGCCGGTCGGTGGCCGGGTAGAGCCGGGTCGGCGTCCCGGCCAGCGCCAGCCGGATCCGCCCTGCTGGCACCGTCGGCCGGACCGGGGTGCTGGTCACCAGCCGGCCGGCTGAGTTGTAGACCGCCACCAGGTCGCCGGCCCTGGCCAGCTCGGTGACCGACCGGGTCAGCGCCGGCCCCCTGGCGTGATCGGCCAGCTGCTCCTCGGCCACGTTGCTGAGCGTCTTCGCAGCGTCGCGCGTCTCGTCCTGGAAGTCGCGCCGGTCCTGGCTGGCGGTGATCAGCCCGAGCGGCACGCCGGTGATCGCGAGCAGGACCGTGATCAGCGCCAGGACCGTCAGCACGATCCGGCGCGTCATCAGCCCTCGCCGAGCCGGAACCCGCGGCCGTACACGGTCTCGATCAGGCCTGGCCGGCCCAGCTTGCGGCGCAGCGCGGCGACGTGCACGTCCAGCACCTTCGTCGGCCCGTACCAGTGTGAGTCCCAGGCGCTTTCCAGGATCTCCTGGCGGCTGACTACCCGCCCGGGATCAGCGGTCAGGCATTCGAGGATGTCGAACTCCTTCGGCGTCAGCGCTATCTCGGCCCCGGCCACGCTGACCCGGCGGGTCCGCAGGTCGACCGTCAGGGGCCCGTGCCGGATCACCTCGCCCTCGGGCCGCACCCGGCGCAGCACCGCCCGGATCCGGGCCTGCAGCTCGGCCAGCCCGAACGGCTTGACCAGGTAATCGTCGGCCCCCGCGTCCAGGGCCAGCACCCGGTCGGTTTCCTCCCCGTGTGCGGTCACCACGATGATGGCCGCCGCTGACCGCTCCCGGAGCTGGCGGCAGATCTGCACGCCGTCGGCGTCGGGCAGCTCAAGATCCAGCAGCACCACGTCGGCGCCCGGACGGGCCAGCGCCTCCGCGCCGGTGATCACGTGATCCACCCGGTAACCGGCCCTGGTCAGCCCGCGCACCAGCTGGGTGGCGATGCCCTGATCATCCTCCACGACCAGCACGCTGGGGCCGGCTGCCGCCAGCACGCTTCCGGCGGGCCCGTCACTCGGCGTTGTCATGGCATAAAAGGTAGGCCAGCGGGCCGGCTGCCGCGTGCCGGGCGCGGTATCTGGTCCTGACGGACGGCGCCGGCCGGGTCAGCGCGCGGCCGGCGCCGTCACCGCGGGGTCGGCCGGGCCGGCCTCCTCGCCGGCCTGCCAGCCAGCAGCTACCGGTGCCGCCCGGCCGTCGCCGCGAACCCCCAGTTCAGCAGCTGGGCCGCGGCGGCGAACCGGGCATCTGGCTGGCTGTCGGTGCTGTGCAGGACCACGCCGATCAGCGTGGTCGCCCCGCGCCGCGCCTCGAACAGCAGGCAGTACCCCGCCGCCGGGGTCCAGCCCGTCTTGATGCCGACGGCGCCCGGATAGGAGCCGAGCAGCAGGTTGGTCGTCCGCCAGTAGTAGCCGTGATGCCGTCGGTCAGCAGCGATCGCGTGCGCCCGCTGCCGCACGATCCGCCGGAACGTCGCCAGCCGCATCGCGGCGCGGCCCAGGATCATCAGGTCGCGGGGGGTGGAGCGGTCAGCGGACCTGGCCGGCCACGGCAGCCCGTCGAAGTTGGCGAAATGGGTTCCGGTCATGCCCAGCTGCCGGGCTGTCGCGTTCATCCGGGCCACGAACTCCTTGCGCCCCGGCCCGTAGGCCGTCGCTAGTGCGTACGCGGCGTCACAGCCCGACGGCAGCAGCAATGCCTCCAGCAGCTGCCGGGCGGTCAGCACGTCCCCGGGCACCAGGCCGGCGGTGCTGGCGCCGTAACGCCGCACGTAGGCCGGCTCGGCGCGGGTGATCCGGATCGGCCGCTCCAGGTCACCGGCCCGGATGACCACCAGCGCGGTCATCACCTTGGTGATGGAGCCGATCGGGTAGGCGGCAGTCAGCCGGCGGCCCCAGAGCCGCCGGCCGGTGACCGCGCTGGCCAGCTCGCCGGACCTGGCCACGACCGGCCCGGGCCCGGCCGGCCTGACCGCCGCCGAAGCCACCGGGGCAGCGGCGGCCGGCGCTGCCCCGGCCAGCAGCAACGGCGCCAGCAGAACCGGCACGAGCAGCATGGGCACGAGCCAGGCCCGGACGGCCCGCGCCCGGACGGCCGCGGGTCGGCCTGCCCTGGCCCGGGCGGGCAGGTGCCGCCTCACCAGCCGGCCGGGAGGGGCATGCCCTCGGTGTAGCCGGCCGCGCCCTGGATGCCAACCACCGCCCGCTCGTGCAGCTGCTCCAGGCTGGCGGCCCCGGCGTAGGTGCAGGCGCTGCGCAGCCCGGCCGTGATCGTGTCGATCAGGTCCTCCACGCCGGGCCGCTGCGCGTCCAGGTACATCCGCGAAGTCGAAATACCCTCCTCGAACAGCTCCTTGCGCGCCCGGTCGAACGGCGAGTCGGCCGCGGAGCGCAGCCGGACCGCCCGGGCTGAGGCCATGCCGAAGCTCTCCTTGTACAGCCGGCCGTCGGCATCCCGGAACACGTCGCCCGGCGACTCGCAGGTGCCGGCGAACCAGGAGCCGATCATCACGCTCGCCGCCCCGGCCGCGAGCGCCAGCGCGACGTCCCGCGGATGCCGCACGCCGCCGTCGGCCCACACGTGCGCGCCGCGCCGCCGGGCCTGCGCCGCGCACTCGGCCACCGCGCTGAACTGGGGACGGCCGACGCCGGTCATCATCCGGGTGGTGCACATGGCGCCGGGACCGACGCCGACCTTGACGATGTCGGCGCCGGCCTCGATCAGGTCGGCCGTGCCCGCCTCGGTCACGACATTCCCGGCGACGACCGGAACCGCCGGGGACAGGCCCCTGATCGCCTGCAGTGCGTGGATCATCTTCTCCTGGTGGCCGTGCGCGGTGTCCACCACGAGCAGGTCGGCCCCGGCGTCGAGCAGCTGCTTGGCCCGGCCGGCCACGTCGCCGTTGATCCCGAGCGCGGCGCCCACCCGCAGCCGGCCGCGGGCGTCGGTGGCCGGCTGGTAGAGAGTGGCGCGCAGCGCGCCGGTGCGGGTCAGGATGCCCACGCACCGCCCAGCCGCGTCGACCACCGGCGCGACGCGGTGCCGGCCCTCGTGCAGCAGGCCGAAGGCAGCCTCCGGGTCGATGCCGGCCGGCAGGGTCAGCAGGTCCGCGGACATGACATGGCGCAGCTGGGTGAACCGGTCCACGCCGGTGCAGTCCGCCTCGGTGACCACGCCGACCGGCGCGCCGTCCTCGACTACCACGATGGCCCCGTGCGCGCGCTTGGGCAGCAGGCTCAGCGCGTGGCCCGTGGTGGCCTCCGCCCCCAGGGTGAGCGGGGTGTCGTACACCAGGTCCCGCTCTTTCACCCAGCTGACCACCTCGGCGACCACGTCGACCGGGATGTCCTGGGGCAGTACGGTCAGGCCGCCTCGCCGCGCAACGGTCTCGGCCATCCGCCGGCCGGCCACCGCGGTCATGTTGGCCACCACGATCGGGATGGTGGTTCCGCTGCCATCACAGGTGGCCAGGCTGACGTCCAGCCGGGAGGTGACGGACGACCGGCTCGGCACCAGGAAGACGTCGCTGTAGGCCAGGTCGAAGGCGGGCTCGGTCAGGTATCTCACCATCTGATTCTGCCCCGGCCAGCGGGCCGGCGCATCCCGTCCGGCAGGCCGCCCGCCAGGCTGGCTGCCCGTGCCGGGCCGGCACCGCGCCGGGCCGGGCATGTCGTCCGTACCGGCCGGGCGAGTCGTCCGGGCCCGCCAGGTGGCCTATCCTCTGGCCGGTGGCGACGGGACGGACGCTGCGGCTCGGCGGCCGGGAATGGCCGCCCGGCTCGTTCGCGATCATGGCGGTGGTGAACCGGACCCCCGATTCCTTCTACGACCGCGGGGCCACCTTTCAGTTCGGCGCGGCCGTGGCGGCCGTCAGCCGGGCCGTGGCGGCCGGCGCCCAGATCGTGGACATCGGCGGGGTCAAGGCCGGGCCGGGCGAGGAGGTCAGCCCGGCCGAGGAGATCCAGCGGGTGGCGGGCCTGGTCGCGGCGGTCCGCGAGCGCCACCCGGACATCGTGATCAGCGTGGACACCTGGCGCGCCGAGGTAGGGGCGGCCGTGGCGCAGGCCGGAGCGGACCTGCTCAACGACGTGTGGGGCGGCGTGGATCCCGGTCTCGCGCAGGTCGCGGCCGACTACCGGATCGGCCTGGTGTGCTCGCACGCCGGCGGCCTGCCCCCGCGCACCGGGCCGCACCGGCCCGGCTACGAGGACGTGGTCGCCGACGTGCTGGCGGCGGTCACCGCGCAGGCCGAGCGGGCGGTGGCAGCCAGCGTCGCGGCCGACGCCATCCTTATCGACCCCGCACACGACTTCGGCAAGACCACCTGGCATTCGCTGGCGATCACCCGCCGCCTGGGCGAGCTGACCGCGACCGGCTGGCCGGTGCTAGTCGCGTTGTCGAACAAGGACTTCGTCGGCGAGGCGCTCGGCCTGCCGACCGCCGAGCGGACCGAGGGCACGATGGCAGCCCTGGCGGTCTCCGCCTGGCTCGGCGCGCGGGTGTTCCGGGTGCATGACGCCGCTGCGGCCCGGCGCGCCCTGGCGGCCGTCTCCTGGCTGCGCGGGCAGGCCGCTGAGCTGCCTGCGTGAGGGCTGGCCGTCGCGCCCGCAGATCGGCTCAGGCGGGCGGCTCAGGCGGGCGGCTCGGGCGGCCGTTCAGGCGGACCGGAACGCGGCGAAGATGATCGCGCTCAGCCGCTCGACCATCTCCTCCCGCGGCAGCCGCACCTCGACGCTGAGCAGGTAGTTGACTCGCTCCAGCATCATCAGGCAGGCGACCGCTGTGAGCTCGGCGTGCTCGGCCAGCCTGGGCCGCTGCCCGTCGGGCCCGGGTTCGCCGCCGTCCGCGGTCATGCCCCTGGTGATCGCCTCCGCCAGGCGGAACAGCAGCTTTAGCCCGTCCCCCCAGACCTCCTCGCCGACGATCTCCGCCTGGCTGAGGATCCTGATCACAGTGGCGTGCGCCGCGTAGGTGTCGCAGAACCGGCCCACCCAGGCGCGCAGCGCCGTGCGCCCGGCCTCGTCCGGCGTCACCGCAGGGAACTCGTCGGTGAGCACCCCCATGTCATCCAGGGCATCTCGCAGCAGCGCCCGGAACAGGTCTTCCTTGTTGGCGAAGTACAGGTAGAAGGTGCCATGCGAGGTGCTGGCCCGGCGGACCACGTCGTCGACCCGCAGGGACTGGAAGCCGCGCTCGTCGAACTCGGCCAGGCCGGCGTCGAGCAGCTTGCGCACGGTCTTGCGGCCCTGCGCGCCCAGCGCGCGGCCCTGGGCCGGCGTGCCGCCGCCGAGCGAGGGCCGGTGCGGGTGGCCTGAGCCGCCGTG
>JBKQSL010000468.1:0-6106 GCA_052143655.1 Streptosporangiaceae bacterium
CGCGCCGCTGCGGGTTGGCCGGATGGATGTCGAAGTACCTGGCCATGCGATGAGTTTAGGATCATCGCCCCGTCGGCCGGTATCCCGCGCTGCTCATAGCCAGCTTGGCCTGGCTCTCACTTATCACGTCTTCACCTGCGTCCTGGCCCTGCAGATCGCTCACTTGACGCGCCGCAGAGCCGCCCAGGCCGGGTTGCGGCTATCCGCGGCTCCTGCGGTTACAGTGAGCCATCGTTAGGCGGTAACGCCACATTCAGCCCCAGCCTGATGACTCCTAGAATCTACACTTTAACTGTAGGTTTTACAGTAGAATCTATACTGTAGTTGTAGGTTCTAGTAGAGGAGGAGGCGTGGCTGACACGCCGGATCACCCCGTCCGGATCGCTGACGTCGCGCGCGAACTGGGGCTGTCCCCGAGTCGGATTCGGCAACTGGCAGATGCTGGCGTCATACCTTCGACGCGTACCAGTGGCAACCACAGGCTGTTCGATCTCGCCGCCGTCCGTGCCGCAGTGGCCCGGCGCACCCTGACGGAAGTCCCCTCGCCGCTAGTGATGGCAGGCGAGCCGGCGTGGCGACACGAACTCACTCTCTTGGGCCTAGCGGAGCACGAGGTCTGGCGCCGCGTCCTCGACGACCTTGGGCTCGACGTCGATAACGAGGCAGGCCGCATCCTCGGCTACGCGTTTATGGAGATGCTCAACAACGCCATTGATCACTCTGGGAGCGAAAACGCAATCATAACCTTGTGGATTAGCCCAGATCAGTGGTGCTTCGAAATCAAGGATAATGGGATCGGAGCCTACGCGAAACTCGAGGAAGGACTGCGCCTCGGCAGCGAATTCGAAGCGGTGCAAGAGCTGTCGAAGGGGAAGCGCACCACTGATCCTGCGCGGCACACAGGTGAAGGCATCTTCTTCACATCGAAGGTAGTGGATCTCTTCCGTCTCACCTCGTCGGGAGTGCGCTGGACTGTGGACAACCTCCGGCATGACCAGGCCCTCGGTACAGTGCCAGCGACAGCAGGTACGTCAGTTCAGTGTCAGGTTGACCCGCACACTGACCGGGTGCTGGCCGACGTCTTCAGGGAGTTCACGCAGGACCACGCCTTTGTGCGGACGCGCCCTGTCGTCAAGCTCTTCGAGATCGGTACCGCCTTCGTGTCACGTAGTGAGGCACGGCGCCTCCTGGACGGCCTCGACGCGGACTTCGACACCGTAGAAGTTGATTTCGCTGGTGTCATAGATGTGGGTCAGGGTTTCGTCGATGAGCTACTGCGTGTGTGGCCGACTACCTATCCTGGTAAAACGGTCATACCTATCAACATGAATCCTGCCGTCGAATTCATGGTCAGACGCGGTCAACGACGTAAGTAGCTGCCGGGCCTCGGACCGTCAGCCCGCCCAGGTGTGCAAGAAATCCAGATCGGGGAGCAGGCTAGCCGCGGCCGGCAAGCGGGACGTCGCGGCGAACTGCGCCGACTGCTCCGGCGCCACATGCGACGCATGCCAGTACCGCGTGGCCACCGCCCGCGAGTACGAGACCGCCGCCCTGCGGCTGCGGCAGCCCGAGATGGAGGCGGGCTGACATGGCAGACACAGGCAGCCGCCTGCCGGACTGGCAGCGGGTCCTGCACGGCCCGGTGCCGCAGTGCCCCCACCCGGGAAGGCCGACACCGGCGGCTTCCGCGAGTACTCGGGCATGTGCCCCGGGTGCCTGGCCGCCACCGGCGTGATGATCTGCCGGGCGCGCCAGGCCCCGCCGGCGGTCCCGGTCCGCGTCGGCGGGGGCCCTGGAGCCGGTGGGGTCAGTTCTTCTCGATCAGCGTGTTCCAGCCGGTGCCGATCTCGCCGTTCGGGTTGCCGGTCCCGGACGCGAGGCAGGTCGCGGTGAGGCAGGCCAGGCCGTTCAGCGAGTCAGCGCCGGTCCCGTTGGCCACGTTGACGTCCGGGGATGCCGAGGCCTGCTGCGCCCACATGGTGCCGTTCCAGGCGTTGACCAGCGTGTAGGAGGGGCCGGGGAAGCCGAACCACCAGCCGGCCGCCGTGCAACTGGACGCCGACGCGCAGTGGACCGCCTCCCACTCGCCGCCGTCCTCGTCCTGGTCGCCTGTAACGATGCCCTCGTCGCTGCTGCCCAGTTCGGACCACTTGCTGCCGTTCCAGACCTCGGCCAGCGGGTACTCGAAGCTGCTGCCCGAGTGATCGCCCACCGCCTGGCAGCTAGAGGCCGAGGCGCACTTGACGCTCAGGAGCTGGTTGACCGCCGAGCCGGTGTTGTACGGCGTCATCCACGACCAGGCGCTGCCGTTGTACTTGTAGGCCGAGGACTTATGGCCGCCCGTCTCGCCGACCGCCACGCAGTACGTGGCCGAGACGCAGGACACGCTGTCCAGCCCGGCCGGGGTGCTGGGCACCGCCGTCCACTTGGTGCCGTTGTACTTCACCGCCCCGACGGTCCGACCGACAGGCAGCCCGTGGACGACCAGCAGGAGATGCCCTGCTGGGCCCCGGCGTTCGGGCTCGTGACCACCGCCCACGAGGTGCTGGCGCTCGCCCCCGCGGCCCCCGTCAGCGCCAGGGCCACGCCGAGCAGCGCGGCCGAGGCGCCGGCCAGCATTCTTCGGATCCGCATGATGAGATGCCCCCTTCTCCACCGTGGGTGGTACATACACGATGGCACGGTGCGCCGGGTTGCCCACGCATGTCGTCTTACGAGGTGCGGAGATGTCAACCAGCCCTCGGCCTCATCCCGCCATGACCAAAACGGACATCACGGGACCACGCGACTATGCCGGGACCGTGGACTCCGAGGTAGCTATTCAGCCTCGGTGGCGGCTGCGGGCTGACTTGGCGGGCTGAGGTTACGCCGTGCCGGTGCCAGAGGCACCGTGATCCCCCCGCACAAGGGCCGGAAAAAGCCGCCATCGCTCAAGAATCTAACCGTGCCATGCCCGACGCTGCCCGCCCGTGCCGCGCCCTTGCCGGCATGCTCCGGGGGACCGGTGGTCCATCGATGAGACCTACGTCAAGGTTGCCGGTCAGTGGACTTATCTCTACCGGGCCTGACCATGGCTCGCCTTAACTTTCCCGCAGGGAGTTAGTAGCGGTTGCCCTGAGAGATGTTGCCATGGCCACCGATCTGCGCGCCTTGTGAGCCGCGAGCGTCAACGTTGTAGTTGTTGTAGTTGTTGATCACAGGTACACGTTCCCGCCATTGGTCCTGAGGATTGCTGATCGCGGCCGTGATCCGGCGAACGAGATGGAAGACCAGATTTTCGTCATAGGTGAGCAGCGCAGTGCGCGGAGTCCCCGCTGTCTCGACGACCAGGGCGTAGGCAGTCCGTCTCGACAGCCTCATGATCAGCAAGATGGTGCCGATGACAGCCAGTACAGCAGCCAACGCGAACATGCCGTCCGCTACGCCGTGCAGGGCGTTGTAGCCCTGTGCGGAACTGACTCGCGAGGCGACCCTCACCGCGACTACTGCGGCGACAATCAGGAACACACAGAACACGACGGCCTTCAGGTAGCGCCTCAAAGCCGCTCCCCGGTTGGGTCCTAGCTTGACCGGCTGCACCCGAGCGATGTTCCGCAGCGGATAAGCGTCGGAGCCGACCCAGAGGATCCCTTGACTGACCTGAACATCGATGACTTCACTGGAGGACATTGTGGATTACCCCCCCATGCCTGTCGCGGTCTCGGCACGCGGTACCACAAGGATTCCCTGAGATCCACCCCTTGGCAATGGTTTTTTGGCCATATTCGTGGTCACGGCGATAGATGGCCGGACTGATCCGGTCCACATCATTGCCCGAGTCGCTACGAGCTTCAGCGCCGAAGACCCCGAACGTGGACCTCGAGGCTCGGCCTGCCGGGGTGGTGGACGTCGAAGGACCTGATTACCTGGTACGGCAGGGGCGCAGGGTACGGGCGCATACTCGCCGACGACGCCCACGGAAAGATCACGGGACGACAGATTTTCGGCTCTCAATGTCAAAGTGCCGTTGGTCATCTGCGTGTCCTCTAGCACGGGAACTCCGCGGTGCAGGCGCCGGGCAGGTCCGGCCTCTCTAAGAAAAGAGGCAGGCTGCCGAGTGCTGATACATCTCAAACGGCGCTCGTTCACAGCACAAGTGCACGGCCAAGATCATTGTTCTGTTCCGCTAAACTTGATCTTGCAGGCGGCAAGCCAGCGCAAATGCTTACCACCCCTTGGACGGCGAGCGGCCATCCGGAGAACCTCTGGATGGCCTGCCGGTTGCTGGCCGAGACCGGCATTGCAGCGCCGTCGCCGACCGTCACACGACCGGATGAAGGGACGGATGTGCCGGTACGGCCGCCTGGTACAGCGATGCCGGACCGACTGCGGCATGGTGACGTAATATCGATACTGCGCAGGTAAGGGGGCGAGCGCGATGGATCCGATCTCACTGATTGTGGCTGCGCTGGCCGCGGGTGCCGCCGCAGGCGTTCAGGGCACGGCGGCATCAGCAGTCAGAGACGCTTATGCCGGCTTGAAGGCCTTGGTGAAGAAGCGGTTTGCTGGCCGGCCGGACGCTGAGCTGATCCTCGCCAGGCACGAGCGTGCCCCTCAGACTTGGCAGGCGCCCCTGGCGGCCGAGCTGAGCGAGGCAAGGGCCGACCGGGATCCCGATCTAGTGGCGGCGGCGCAAGCACTGATGGACCTGGTTGAGCGCGCAGGATCGCGGACCGAAAACTACAACGTTGACGCTCGCGGCTCACAAGGCGCGCAGATCGGTGGCCATGG
Source organism: Streptosporangiaceae bacterium (assembly GCA_052143655.1). Taxonomy (GTDB): domain Bacteria; phylum Actinomycetota; class Actinomycetes; order Streptosporangiales; family Streptosporangiaceae; genus CAVSUR01. The sequence goes on from JBKQSL010000468.1 coordinate 4,771, forward strand.
CAACATCTCTCAGGGCAACATCTATAACCTTCGGCCGGGAGGTTAAGGCCCAATGCCAGCGGCTTTAGGTGAATCGGCGGGTGCGGTTTTGCTGATTCTGTCGCGCTGTGTGATCTTCCCTGGCTGGCAGCGTGTTGTGCTGGTTTCCTGTGGGGTGGGTGAGGCTCCTGCTAGAAGAGGGATTGCCTAGATCTCACTTCACAGCAGGAGCCTCTTGTGTCTTTGTACCCTGTCTCGTCGCGTGCTGCCGTCAGTGTCCCGGATGACGGGGAGGACCCGGCCGGCGGGCTGATGGTGGCGGTTCGGCTGTCTGACCTGGTCTCGCCGCTGCGGGGCGGCCGGCCACGCGACGCTCGGCGGGCTTGCTGGTGGGACCAGCGGATCCGGGTTGGTGTAGGCCTGCTCTCCTGTGGGCATGTTGCGGCGTTACCGCAGGTCGTAGGTGCCCAGCGGGGACCTGTCGCCGACCAGCCACAGGTGGCCGAACGGGTCGATGAAGCCGCCTTGCCGGTGGACCCCCCATGGCGCCTGGTGGTCACGGATCTGGTCGACGCTGCCGTCGGTTCCGGCCGCCACGGCGCGATCGATGAAGCCGTCCGGGTCATCGACGAACACCTCGACCCGGACCGTCCGCGAGCCAACAGCGGCCGGGGTGTCCCAGCCGTTGTTCTCGGGCTCGCCGAGGAAGAACGGGGCACCGGAAAGGTCAGCCCCACGACGCCGCCACGATTCCACAGTTCGGTGGCCCCGAGCGCCTCGGAGTACCACCGCGCGGCCGCCGCGGCATCGGGCACGGCGAGCATCACGGAGATCACCGGGGGATGATTCCCGGTCGTCATCGGTTGCCTCCATTCGACCCCTTCGTGACCTGGCGAAGCAGGGGTGAGCTGACCCAATCTGGGTGATCGCGGGCGGGGCAGCCGCCTCGTGATCATTAGCTTGTGACGACTTACGATCTTGAGACAGCTGCCGCCTCCACGGTAGAGGAAGCGGCAGCGGCGTGCCGGATGCTGGACGGGCTGATGACGGGCGGGCTGGCGGGCTGTTTTGGCCGGGTGAAGTGAAGCCGCGCCGGCAGGCCCGCAGGTATGTGTGCGGCCTGATCAGCGACCTGCCGCAGAAGAACTGCTGGGCACTGGCCGAGCAGGCCGGGGATGCCACGCCGGACCGGATGCACGGCCGCTGGAACGGGCGGCCTGGGATGCGTTTGATGCGATGCGCCAGGTACGGGCGTTCGCGGTGCGCTACCTGGGGATCCGGCTGATGCGATGCTGGTGATCGATGAGTCTGGGCAGGAGAAGACGGGCGTGCACACCGCCGGGGTCAAGCGCCAGTA
>JBKQSL010000469.1:0-7191 GCA_052143655.1 Streptosporangiaceae bacterium
GGCTGCTGGAGGAGCAGGCGAAGGCGCGGGTGCCCGAGCTGGTGCCGGTGCGGTGGGGCCGGATGATGGTGTCGCCGTTCACGTTCTACCGCGGGGCGGCCCTGCCGATGGCTTCTGATCTAGCTAAGCTAACACCGGGCTGGCGGTGCAGGCGTGCGGGGATGCGCACCTGTCGAACTTCGGGATCTTCGGATCCGCGGAGCGGCGGCTGATGTTCGACGTGAATGAGGTCTACGAGGTCGGCGCGTCCTGAGAACCCGGAACCCGCGTGCAGCGTGATGCCAGGAGGCGGTCCACGACCACCGATTGCAGGAACTCCTGGCTGGCAGGCCAGCAGTATCAGGGGCACATAGTGTTGACTGCCGAACCACCCGAGAGCCCGGCCACCGACGGAGTCCGCACCCTTGAGGTGCGCTGGATCTTCCCGGGCCAGCTGAAGTCTGCGGTGACTGCATGGTTCGGGTGCTTCCCGGCCGCGGCGGAGTCGCGCCAGGACTCCTACCTCCTCGATCCGCAGCTGCGCCGGCTGTCGGTCAAGGTCCGCGGAGGTGAGGCACTGGAAGTGAAGGTGTACCGCGGCAGTCCCGGAATCCTCGAGGTGGCGGGCCGCTCCCGCGGACGCGTGGAGTGCTGGCAGAAGTGGCCCTTTCCGTGCAGCCAGCTCAGCCAGGGCAGCCGTGACCCGGCCGGCTGGATGCTTCCAGGTCCTATGCGGAGTGGCTCGGTCAGCGGCCAGGCGCCGGGAAGTAGCGCGCATGCAATCTGATGGTGACGCCCTCATTCGTCGCTGGGATCTTCTCGCAGTCCGGCCCGGCCCTGGCGGCCGCCAGGCGCTGACTACCGCGGTGGCGGGGAACAGGTGGCCGTGCGCAGGAGGAGTGCAAGCCATGGCTGGCGCCGGCCAGGCCGGGAGGGAGCAGGGCAGCACATGACCCTCACCGTGGTGTTCGCCCTGGCCGCCGCGTTCTGCAACGCGGTGAACCTGATGACGCAGCATTCGGCGAGTACCGGCGCCCCGAAGCGGGAGAAGGGCTGGCGGCTGGTCGCCTACCTGGTCCGGCAGCCGCTGTGGCTGCTCGGCGCCGTCGCCGCAGTCGGCTCGTTCGGCTTCCAGGCTCTTGCTTTGCACTACGGCCAGCTGTCGGTGGTCCAGCCCGTCCTGGTCACCGAGCTTGTATTCGTCCTGGTGCTGCGCCGGATATGGATCCGCCAGGATGTGGCCCGTGCCGCCTGGGCCGCCGTGCTCGTCGTCTGCGCTGCGCTGGCGGTGTTCCTCACGGTGGCCGAGCCAACGGGCGGGCACCCCGCACCGGAGGCGGCGGAATGGGTGTCCGCGGTGTCGGTGTTCGGCGGGGCTGTCGCCGTGCTGGCGCTGCTGGGAAGGCGGGGCCCGCCCGTGCGCCGGGCCGCGGTCCTGGCGATGGCGGCCGCGCTGACGTGGGCCCTGATGGCCACGTTCATCAAGACGGCGACCGACACGCTGGCCATGGTCGGCCTGGGCGGCATGCTCACCCGCTGGCCGGTATACGCGCTTGCCGTCACTGCCGTCATCGGCGCGCTGCTGGAGCAGGCCGCCTTGCATGTCGGGCCGCTGAGCGTATCGCAGCCGGTCCTGGTGATCATCGACCCGCTCGCCAGCATCATCTTGAGCGTCTGGCTGTTCGACGAGCGCTTCACCGACAGTCCGGCGAAGATCGCCATCGCCGCCCTGGCGTTCGCCGTCATGGCCGCCGGGGTCACCGTGCTGTCCCGGACGGCACCGCAAGATCTCATCCGGCCGAGCCCGGCCGGGTCGTGACGGACGCCTCGACCTGCAACATTCTTGGGCATCATCCTCCGGCGCTGTGTCCGCTGGGCGAGACCTGCGGCTTCGCCGCAGCGGCGCGCGCCTGCTTGCGGCTGGCCAGGAGGTACTTGACGCCTTCCATGGTGAGGAAGGCGGTGACGACAGCGATCAGGATGGGCGCGGTCTGCAGTGCCCCGACCTGGGTCAGGAACGCGGCCATCAGCACCATTGCGAACGGCGCGGTCGCGAGCGCTCCGGGGACGGCGGCGAGCATGCAGGTGAACGCCAGTCCCAGCGGCACGCCGGGGATCACCTGGTGGACCAGGACCCCGGCGGCCCCGCCGATGAACAGCGACGGGAAGATAGGGCCGCCCACAAAGCCGCTGCCCTGACTGACCGCGAAGGTGAGCATCTTGGCGATCACGACGGCGGCGAGCAGGCCCGCCCCGAGAGTCCCGGCATCCTTGAGCACCGTCTTGAGCTGGTCGCTGCCCGAGAACATGGTCAGCGGCAGCGCCACGCCGACTATCCCGAATACCAGGCCGCCGAGGACTGGCTTGGCGATAGCCGGGATTTTCAGCTGGCCGAACAGGCGTGCTGCCGCCATCATGAAGGCGGCCAGGAGCGTCACCACGATGGCGGCGAACAGGCCCAGCGGGACCCCGGCGGCCAGCTGCCAGTCCTCGAACTTGTAGGCCGGGACCTTATAGTCGTCCAGGAACACGGCTCCGGCGATAGCGAAGTAAATCCCGAACGACACGCTGGAGGCCACGATCTGCGCGGCGAGCGCCTTGAGGAACCGCTGCCCGCCAGGGCGGGCGACCTCCATGATCAGCATCACCACGATCACCGTGCTGGAGAACAGCCCCCCGTAGGCTCCGGCGAAACCGGCCAGGGTACTCACCTGGGAGTCTTCTTTCCCGAGCGCCCGGCGCCGGGCGATCCAGCTGCCCGCACCGCCGCCCATGGTCCCCAGTGCCTTCTCCGGGCCGAGACTGGCCCCGCCAATCAGCGACACCGCCGACACCGCCACGAGCCCCGGCACGATGCCCGTGTCGACGTGCTCGGTCTGCAGATCATCGAACAGGCCTGGGGTCTTCCATGGCAGGCGGGTGAGGCGTCGCAGCAGGCCGACCACGACACCTGCAGCGGCGGCGACCGCGATCCACCACCAGTGCCCGCCGAGCCAGCCCGGATGGGCGTCGGTGTACCACTTGCCGCCGAACTTGATCACCCCGATGAATACCAGCCCGGCGAATGCGCCGAACACGCCGAGCACCACCGCCCAGCCCATCAGGACCCAGAACTCCCGCTTCTGGGTAACCGGCGGAGCTTCAGCCTCGGGCGTGGCGGTCATGACAGGTGCCTCTCCTTAACGGACGCCCCGCTAGGCGGCGCGGCGACGGGCAATGGGTTTCGGCGGGGAGCCACGGCCGTGATCCAGTTACGGACGGCTGCGTCCTGCGCGTGGCCGATCTCCGCCGGGCCGCCGATGCCCTGACGGTCTCTGCCTCCGGCCCTCTCGCGATCTACGGAGCTGCCGAAGCCCGCGATGACGGTCGCATCAAGCCTGTCGATCTCGGCTGCCACTGCCGCCCTATGCTCGGGGCGGACGGTCTCGTGCAGATCCTCGAGCATGGCCCGCAGCCGCCTGGTGACCTGGATGGCCCCTTGAACTGCGGTGGTGGGGTCGTTGATGGCGGCCGAGAGGGCCCGGATAGCGACGTCCGCCATGACCCTGATGCAGGAGGCCGCATCCTGCTCCAGGGTGCGCTCCAGTCCCAGTGCGATCATTCCCCGCAGTCGCGCGTCGGCTGCCGGCGACGGCGGGGCACCGTCGTGTATCGCAAGCAACGGCGCGTCTCGCGAGACGAAGTCGCCGACCGCGCGCCTGAAGACGAGCCGGTGATCATGCTGGCTGGCCCAGGCCGCCAGGCCCTCGGGGGCGATGGCCTGGATGGATCCCGCCTTCACGCTCGTGACGACCCGGACCGGATCAGGGTTAACGGTCTGCGCCGACACGGTTTCGGCCTCGACGGCCTGGATGACCGAGGCAAAGACCTTCGGGCCGAACCGTCCGACCAGGCCAGCTACCGCCACCGGCCTGAGCCGGTGGATAAAGTTTTTCCATCTGCGACCGCTTTGGCAGGGGCAGGGGTCGCTGCGGCCACGGCGGGAGTCTTGTCTCGTGTAAACCTGCATCAGGCCGGCGGGCGCGCGGTCGGCGCGCAGCAGCGCGGCCATCTGCTGCATGGGCTGGCGGACGTGGTGGAAGAAGTCTTTGTCGCCGGGGCACAGGTAGTGCTGGCCGGATTCGCCGTAGGGGGAGGTGGCGAACCGGTCCTTGGGGCAGCCGCCGTTACAGGCGAACCGGACGTCGCAGTCCCGGCAGTACCGGGTGAGGGTGCCACGTTTGTCCTGCCCGAACTGCCGCTGCTGGGGCGGGCTGCTCACGAGGGCGTGGCGGTCGGCAGCCCGCCGCAGCGACAGCGCCGCCAGGTAGAGCCCGGCCGGCCAGCCCTCTATCCGCTCGACAAGATCATCTATCTCCGCCAGGCTGAGCCCGAGGCTCAGGCGGCCGTTCAGGAGCGCATCCGCCTCCTCGCTGGTGAACCGCAGATCATCGACCCGCAGTTCCAGCAGTTCACCATGCGCGCGCAGCGCCGCCAGCGGACAGGCCGGCTCAGTTCTGGTTGAGAGCACGAGCTGGAAGGTGGGCGGTGCATGATCGACGAACCAGGCGATGCTCTCCCGGACCGCACCATCCCCAAGCCGGTGGAAGTCATCCAGGATCAGGGTGGCCCCGTCCTGGTCGTGCAGATCATTCACCAGACGCGGCAGCACCATGTCGGTGATATGCGCTGGCCCGGCTGCCCGCGGTGATACCGACTGGCCGACTGCAGGGCAGACCCGGCGAAGTGCCTCGATCACATAAGACCAGAGCACCACCGGATCGTTGTAGGCCTCATCCAGCGTCAGCCACGCGACAGGCTTCCGCGCCGCCTCAGCCTGGTGCCACGCCGCCAGCAGCGTGGTCTTCCCGAATCCCGCCGGACATGCCACCAGACTCAGCCGCAGACCCGACCCGGTCCGGAGCCGCTCCATAAGCCACTCGCGCGGCACAGTCTGTTCGCGCACTGCTGGCGGATGCAGTTTCGTCGCGATCAGGACCGGCCCCGAGACGCCACTCATGCCGTCCTCCATGGGTCCCTAGCTCCTGCTGCCGGGGTCTGGAGCCACGTCGCCTGAACCTGGTCGCAATCGTAGGCCAGCGCGAAGCACGTGCTCAACGGGCCAAAGGCCCCTGACCTGCGCAACTGTGGTTCGCGGCATGGCGCCTCGCTGCGAGACGGTGCGACTACGCACTGCACCCGCTTTGTTCCCCGGAACCCCATAGCCGCAGTCAACTCGCTCGCGGGTGATCTCACCTCACCCGGACAGGGTGCGCTGAATCGCTGACTGAGGGGAGTTTCAGCAGCCTGGAGGATCGCAGTCAAAGAGTCCCATCGCGCCCACTCTGCGGGCGGCCGCGGGTCCGGGCGGGATTCCGGCACCTCGGCCACCGCTGGCATCGAGATGACCAGCCAGTCGTTACGTCCCGCGTCCTCCAGGGACGGCTGCACGACGATGCCAGCTTCCGCCATCAGGTGCTCGATCCGATCCCGGCGCTGAGCCGACAGTGCCTGATACCCGAAGAGTTCCTTGAACCGGCGCGCCCGTACCCGCCGTGCTCCTCGCTGACTGACCTGTGATCGACCGTGCGATCGTTTCGATTACTTCGGCTGGGTCCTTTTCGCGCGTCATGACCGCTTCCTCCCGCAGATCCTGACAGTCGCCCCTGAAGGAGGGCCGTTTTCATCCGTGACCAGCTGCCGGACCGGCGGCCGCTGGCTGGTGCAACATGGCGGCCCGTAGCGCCCGGGTGCTGGCGGCGGCTAGAGAGGATGGGTGAATCTGTAGCTGCGGCAGCCTGGGCAGATGTGCGGGCTACCGCAGTCTTCATCCTCGATGTCATACCAGCGCGGCGGAGGCTGCCGCGGGTCGCTCCAGATCCGGTGGCAGCGCTGGCAGATCCACCGTCCGGTCGGCGGAAGCCGCCGCCTTATGGCAGCCAGCTCCCCGCCGCCCAGCTTGTCCAGGGCCGCCGTCACGGCCGCGGGGTCAGTAACGGTAACGACCAGCTGGCCGTCGGTGGCCTGTGCTTGCGCGGTGGCCGGCAGCCCTGCCGCCCGAACGCAGGCTACGTAAGCGGCGATGCCGGGACGGCCGAGGATGCGCCCGAGGGTGACCGTGCCGATGGAGACGCTGACCACGCCAGCCTGGGTATCAGCGAGAGTGACGACGGGCTTGCGCGCAAGCCCGTCGAAGCCGGTGCCGCTGCGGTGGGATTCGACGATGTGATCCTCATGCCAGGGGACCACGGGCAGGAAAGCAGCGCGGCCGTTCCAGCTCGCCGGGCGGCGGCCGGTGAATATCTTGATGCCGATAAAGCCGCGGTCGGTGCCGCCGCGGTCCCATCCGCCAGTAAGCATCGCCCTGCAGGTGGCTGGCATGCCTGCACGAGCCAGGCGGTCGATGATGGCATGGAACCGTGGCGCATCGTCGCGGCTGAGGTGGCCGACGGTGGCACCTGCGGCTTCGACCCGGACCGCGTTCGGGTCGTACTCGTTGTCCGGTTCGCGAACAAGTGCCGCGGTGAGCAGGCGCCTTCTGGTTCCGAAGGCGTTGCGGCCAGCCGCAAGAGCCTCAAGAGCGTCCTGGTGGTGCTGTTCGCCAACGACGTCAACCTGAGCCCCGATATTGATCGCGGGCGCCTGGAGCCAGGTCGCCGGACCTGAGTCGGGGGGTTCCCGGACTTCCGCAGCCGCCCGTCCCTGCTCATCCGCGCGGTTCCCCTGCTCCTCCCGCTCACGCAGGCGCTGGGCATCCACCGCCTCCCTGCGCTCCCCTGCCTTTTCTTCCCTGGCCTGCAGGCGCAGGGCGTTCCGCTCGGCGGCGTACTCGCCGTAGGCCATGCCCCGTCGTTCGAGCTCGTCCCGGACAGATTTCCTCAGCAGGAAGTTCCTCACCGCAGCCTCCCCGCAAGCGCCCGGCCACCAGCACCGCGCTTCTTGCCCTCGACACCACCAGGCCCTGAGTAAGGGGCGCCGCATCACCCGGTCCGGTTTACGCAACACCGCCGCAACATGCCCTGGTGGGATGAAGAGACCATGACAGGCCTGTTCAGCTTCGGCAACCCTGCAAGTCTCGGCGATATCCAGGCTGGGCTCATCCCGGCTACTGCGTCTCATGGGCGACGAGGCCGCCGGAGAACTCCATGATGCTCACCGAGCGGGACGGCACGCCGTCGTAGCTGATCACGCACTCGCTCACCCATACATCCCCGTTGCCGCTGATCCGGAGCA
>JBKQSL010000470.1:0-10701 GCA_052143655.1 Streptosporangiaceae bacterium
GCAAGGCCGTGTAGTTAACGTCCGGTTCTGGTGTGTCAAGGGCGTGTCGGTGCTTTAAGTGGCAACGGGACCCCTCGATGATCTGGTTCGACCAAGAGCCGATCATGAGGAGTCCCGTCAGTGGACCAGTGTGTCATCACCAGGGAGATCACGGTAGCGGCGGGGGTGTTCGCCCCTGGTCATCTGGGTGAGCTGACCCAGATCGTGCCGTTCGAGATGGTCGATCAGGCGCTGGCGGCTACCGGCACGACCCAGGCCCGTCTGCGCGTGCTGCCCGCGCGTGTAGTGGTTTACCTGCTGCTGGCCGGGTGCCTGTTCGCTGAGCGGGGATACCGGCAGGTATGGCACAAGCTGACTGCTGGCCTGGGCGCGCTGCCGGCGGCCCGTCCCAGCGACAATGCGCTGTGGCAGGCCCGCGCGCGCCTGGGTCCGGCGCCGCTGCGGTGGCTGTTCGATCTGCTGCGCGGCCCGGCCACGGCGATCACCGCCGGGGCAGTGCGCTGGCACGGGCTGCTGGTGTGCGCCATCGACGGCACCACCATGACCATCCCGGACAGCGCCAGGAACCTGGCCGTCTACCGCAAGCAGGCCGGCAGCCACGGCGGGTCGGGTTACCCGCTGCTGCGGCTGGTGGCCCTGGTGACCTGCGGCACCCGCACGGTCATCGACGCGGTCTTCGGCCCGGTCAGCTGCGGTGAGCAGGACTGCACCCGGCGGCTGGCGCGCAGCATGCACGCGGGCATGATCGTACTGCTGGACCGCAACTTCGATGTCGCCGCGCTGATCGGCGAACTCGCCGCCACCAAGGCGGACCTGCTGGTCCGCATCAAGAGCAACCGCAAGCCGCCGGTGCTGCGCCGCTACCGTGACGGGTCGTTCCTGTCGCAGATCGGCACCGTCAAGGTCCGGGTGGTCGAATGCGAGATCACCATCGCCACCAGCGCCGGGCGGCACACCGGGGTCTACCGGCTGGCCACCACCCTGCTCGACTGGCGCCGGTACCCAGCGGCAGAGCTGGTGACTCTATACCACCAGCGCTGGGAGATCGAGACCGCCTTCCTCGAGATAAAGTCCAGCCTCCTCGGCGGCCGGGTGCTGCGCGCGCGCACCCCGGCCGGCGTCGCCCAGGAGGTCTACGCCCTGCTGACCTGCTATCAGATCCTGCGGATCGCCATCACTGACGCGATCGAGGCGGCCGGCGGCACCGACCCGGACCGCGGCAGCTTCACCGTCGCCCTGAACGCCGCCCGCGACCTGCTCGTCCAGGCCGCCAATGTCATCGCCGGCACGGTCATCGACCTGGTCGGCAGCATCGGCCGGCGTGTGCTTGACAACCTGCTGCCAGACCGGCGGCTGCGCATCAGCCCCCGCATCGTCAAGCGCGCCATCTCCAAGTGGCAGGCCCGAGGACCCCGGATCGACCGACGCAGCTACAAAGCCACCCTCAGCATCAACATCCTTGCCGCGCCCGGACCTTGACATGCTCGGCCCGGACGCTAACTACGTGGCCTTGGGGCTAGCGGGCAGGCCCGCGGACCCGCTGCTGCGCCGCCGGTTCCGGCGGGCCCGGCTCGGTTGACGGCCCGGTGGCCGGTGCGCCCGCTCCCGGTGATGCCGCGGATGCGCCGCCCGCGTCCGGGCCGGGCGCGGCGCCGTCCGCCGCCGCGGTGCTGGTCCCTGGCCCGGCCGACGTGCTGGTCCCTGGCCCGGCCGGCGTGCTGGTCCCTGGCCCGGCCGGCCTGCTGGTCCGCGGCCCGGCCGCGGGGCTGGTGCCAGGGCTGGCCGTGGCGCCGGTGCCCGATCCCGGCCCGGGCGCGGGGCCGCCCGCTGCGCCGACCCGCAGCCGGGCGATCCGGCGGCCGTCGAGCTGGGTCACCGTCAGCTTCCGGCCGGCCTGCTCGACCGACTCGCCCACGGCCGGCAGGTGGCCGAGCACCGCGAGCAGGTAGCCCGCCACGGTCTCGTAGGGTCCCTCCGGCAGCTCTATCCCGGTCTGCTCGGCGAACTCATCCAGGTTGAGCAGCCCGTCTACCTCCAGCTCCCCGCCGCGCAGCTGCCGCGGCTGGCCGCCGTCCACGTCGTACTCGTCCTGGATGTCGCCGATCAGCTCCTCGACCAGGTCCTCCAGCGTGACGATGCCCGCCGTGCCGCCGTACTCGTCCACGACGATGGCCAGGTGCGCCCGGCCGCTGCGCATCTCCGACAGCGCGGACAGCACGGTCTTGCTGGCGGGCAGGAACTTCACCGGCCGGCACATCTCGCCGACCGGGCGGCCCGGGTCGGCAGCGGGGTCGAGCAGGTCACGGGCGTGCACGAAGCCGATAACGTCGTCGTAGGACTCCTGGTAGACCGGGAAGCGGGAGTACGGCTCCTTGGCGACGATCTGCGCGGCATCGGCCAGCGGCAGCACCGCCGGCAGGAACTCGACCTCCGTCCGCGGCACCAGCACCTCGCGGATCTGCCGTTTCCCGGCATCGATGACCTCGCCCATGATGTACCGCTCGTCGGCGCTCAGCGTCTGATTCCCGGCCACCAGGTCACGCAGCTCCTGCTCGGTCATCACGCCCTTGGCGATCTTCGGGTCGCCGCCGGCCAGCCGGACCACCAGGTTCGTGGCCCGGGATAGCAGCCATACCAGCGGCCGGGCGAGGGTGGCCAGCCGGTCCAGCACGGGGGCCGCAAACAGCGAGACTCGCTCGTTGCGCTGCAGTGCGATGCGCTTGGGCGCCAGCTCACCGAAGATGAGCGTGAACACGGAGATCACCAGCGTGACCGCCACCACGGACAGGACGGACGCCAGGCCGGCGGACATGTGCCTGCTCAGCGGCCTGCGCAGGGCACTGGCCAAGGTGGCGGCGCCGAAGGCGCCGGAGAGCAGGGTCGCGACCGTGACGCCGATCTGCACCGCGGACAGGAACCGGTTAGGGTCCTGCGCGAGCCGGGCCGCCCGCTGGCCGCGCTTGCCGCGCTTGCCGAGCGCGCGTACCTGACCCTCGCGCAGGGACACCATCGCCATCTCGGCGCCGGCGAAGAACCCCCCGATGAGAATGATGACTGAGACGATGACAATGTCCCAGCCGACGCTGTTCACGTCCGGATCCCTGACCTCGGCAGTCGGCCGGGCCCGGCGGCGCCTGCCGGCTGCCGTCGGCCGCGGAACCGCGCGGCAGCGCGGTGTTCGCACAGTCTAATCACGGTCACCTCGGTACCCGCCACAGCTCGCCCGCACTCGCCGTCGCCCGCGCCGTGCGCCGCACCAGCGGGCCGCAGCCCTCGCCCGGGCGCCCAGCGGGCTGCCCGCGGCCAGCCGCGGATGTCATCCTGGAAGGCAGCAATCCGGGACAGCACTCCCGGGCGGGCCGGGCCGGCGCGGAGGAGACAACACATGGCAGCTGACTTCCGCGCAGCCGCGGCGGCGATATCCGGTGACCTCACCCGGCTGCGCCAGGCGATCCACGCCGAGCCCGAGATCGGCCTGGACCTGCCGCTGACGCAGCAGAAGGTACTGACGGCGCTGCGCGCTCTGCCGCTGGAGATCAGCACCGGCACCGCGCTGAGCTCAGTGACGGCCGTGCTGCGCGGCGGCAGGCCGGGGCCTGCCGTGCTGCTGCGCGGTGACATGGATGCCCTGCCGGTCACCGAGCGCACCGGGGTGCCGTACGCCTCGCGGCTGCCCGGGCAGATGCATGCCTGCGGGCATGACCTGCATACCGCGATGCTGGCCGGGGCGGCCCGGCTGCTGTCGGCCCGGCAGGCCGAGCTGCCGGGCAGCGTCATCTTCATGTTCCAGCCCGGCGAGGAAGGCTGCGGCGGCGCTAAGCACATGATCGCCGAGGGGCTCCTCGACGCGGCCGGCCATCGCCCGGTGGCCGCGTTCGGCCTGCATGTGGCGTCGGGACTGCTTTCCTTCGGGCTGCTCACCGCGCGGCCAGGCTCGATGATGGCTGCGGCGGACACGCTGGAGGTTACCGTGCACGGCCGCGGCGGCCACGCCTCGCAGCCGCATCGCGGAGCCGACCCGATCCCGGTGGCCTGCGAGATCGTCACCGCACTGCAGACGCTCGTCACCCGGCGCTTCGACATCTTCGACCCGGTCGTGCTCACGGTCGGCAGTTTCCATGCCGGGACCACCGACAACGTGATCCCAGATGAGGCCCGGTTCTGGGCCACGGTGCGCTCGTTCTCGACAGCAGCCCAGCAGGAGGCGAGGAACGCGGCGCCCAGGCTGGTCCGCGAGATCGCCGCCGGGCACGGTCTCACCGCGACCGCCGACTACCGCTACGGGTATCCCGTCACCGTGAACGATCCTGCCGAGGTGGCGTTCGCGGAGCAGACCATAGCGGAGGTACTCGGCGCGGGCCGGTTCGTCACGACCCCGAACCCGCTGGCCGGCGCGGAAGACTTCTCCTACGTCCTCGAAGAGATCCCCGGCGCTTTCGTCATGCTGGGGGCCACCTCGCCGGACTGCGACCCGGCGACGGCGGCGTTCAACCACTCCGCCGAGGCGGTCTTCGACGACGCGGTGCTGCCGGATGGCACGGCGCTGCTCGCCGAGCTGGCCTGGCGTCGCCTGGCACGCGGCTAGCCGGGCTGCGATCCGGGATGGCGCCGCCCGCCGGCCGCACGCACAAAGCCGCCGCCCAGGCCGCGGCGGGCCCGGGCGGCGGCGCGGCGGTCTAGAGGCTTGCGACGTCGGCCTGCTTGGCGCGGACCGCCTCTGCCGCGGTCCGCAGGCCCGCTAGCTCCTCCGGCGTCAGGTCGCGCTCGACAACCCGGCGCACGCCGACGGCGCCGATCTCGGCCTCAACCCCGAGGTAAACGCCGGAAATCCCGTACTGGCCATCCACCCAGGCACAGACGGGCATCACGGCACCAGAATCCTCGGCCACAGCCCGGGCCATCCGGGCCGCCGCCGCCGACGGCGCGTAGTAGGCCGACCCGGTCTTCAGCAGCGCCACGATCTCCGCGCCGCCGTTCCTGGTCCGGTCCACCAGGCCGTCGATCTCGGCGGCGGGCAGCAGGTCGGCCAGCGGCCGACCGTCCACCGTGCAGGCCGACGGCACGGGAACCATGGTGTCGCCGTGCGAGCCCAGGGTCAGGGTGCGCACCGAGGACACCGGGACGCCCAGCCGCTCGGCGACGAAGTAGCTGAACCGGGCGGTGTCCAGCATGCCAGCCTGGCCGATCACCCGGTGCGCCGGGAACCCGGACACCTTGGCCGCCAGCGCCGTCATCTCGTCCAGCGGATTGGACACCACCACCAGCACGGCCTCGGGGGCGTGCTTCTGCACCTGCTCGATGACACTGCGGACGATCTTGGCGTTGACCCCGATCAGGTCCATCCGGCTCATGCCCGGCTTGCGCGGCAGCCCGGCCGTGATCACCACGATGGCAGAACCGGCGATGGCCTCGTAGCCCTCGCCTGCCGGACCGGTGCTCTGGCCAGTCACCTTCGTCTCGAACCCCTCGACCGGCCGCGACTGGTTCATGTCCAGGGCCAGGCCCTCGGGCTTGCCCTCGACGATGTCGGTCAGCACCACCTCGTCGAAGATGTCGTACTCAGCGAGCCGCTGCGCAGTCGTCGAGCCGTAGAACCCCGCGCCAACAACCGTTACCTTGCCTGTGCGAGCCATCTGTCCGCTCTCTCTCCTCGGTCATCCGTTGGGCTGCGCTGATCAGGGCCGGCTGATCAGGACATCTCACGTCCCGGCCGCCGCAGCCCGCAGGTTCTCATCCAGCGCGGCCAGGAAGTCCTCGGTGGTCAGCCAGCTGGCATCGCCGCCGACCAGCAGCGCAAGATCCTTGGTCATCTTGCCGCCCTCCACGGTCTCGATGCAGACGCGCTCCAGGGTCTCGGCGAACTTGGTGACCTCCGGCGTGCCGTCCAGGTTGCCGCGATGCGCGAGCCCGCGGGTCCAGGCGAAGATCGACGCGATCGGGTTGGTCGAGGTCGGCTTGCCCTGCTGGTGCTGGCGGTAGTGCCGGGTCACCGTGCCGTGCGCGGCCTCAGCCTCGACGGTCTTGCCGTCCGGGGTCATCAGCACACTGGTCATCAGGCCGAGCGAGCCGAATCCCTGTGCGACGATGTCGGATTCCACGTCGCCGTCGTAGTTCTTGCAGGCCCAGACGATGCCGCCATCGCCCTTGATCACCTGGGCCACCATGTCGTCGATCAGCCGGTGGTCGTAGGTAAGGCCGGCTGCCTCGAACTCCGACTTGAACTCGGCCTCGAAAGTCTCAGCGAAAATGTCCTTGAAGCGACCGTCGTAGGCCTTGAGGATCGTGTTCTTGGTGGACAGGTGCAGCGGGTAGCCGAGTTGCAGCGCGTAGCGCATGGTCGCGCGGGCGAAGTCGCGGATGGAGTCGTCGAAGTTGTACATGCCCATGGCCACCCCGCCGCCGGGGAACCGGGCGACCTCGAAGTCCAGCGGCTCGATCGCCGGGTCGTCGGGGTGGTAGGAGATCGTCACGGTGCCCGGGCCGGGTACCACGAAGTCGGTGGCCCGGTACTGGTCCCCGTGCGCGTGCCGGCCAATGATGATCGGCTTGGTCCAGCCGGGCACAAACCGCGGGATGCTGTGCATCACGATCGGCTCGCGGAAGACCACGCCGCCGAGGATGTTCCTGATCGTGCCGTTGGGCGAGCGCCACATCCGCTTGAGCCCGAACTCGGTCACCCGGTCCTCGTCGGGGGTGATGGTCGCGCACTTGACGCCGACGCCATGGCGCTTGATCGCATTGGCGGCATCCACCGTGACCTGGTCGTCGGTCGCATCCCGGTTCTGGATGGACAGGTCGTAGTACTCCAGGGTGATATCGAGATAGGGCAGGATCAGCTTGTCCTTGATGAACTGCCAGATGATCCGTGTCATCTCGTCGCCGTCGAGTTCCACGACGGGATTAGCAACCTTGATCTTGGCCATGCCGCTGGCTTCCCTTTCTCGCACCGTCCCTGCGGGTCAGGCGAACCTCGCCGGGCAGCAGGCCCGGCATGATGGCGGCCCGGCGGCTGCCGGGCCGGTAGTTGGGCACGTCGGTCAGGGCACCGCCGGGAACACCATCCCGACGACGAGCAGCCCGATGCCCAGCGCAGTCAGCGCCACCACATCGGCTGGCCGCCGCCGGGCGCCGAGCATGCCAGCGCGCCGCTCGGGCAGCACCATCCTGGCTACCGCCGCGAGCAGCAGCACACCCGCCAGTTCCAAGGTACCGCTCCGGACATACTGTTCGCCGCTGAGGATCCACAGCAATCCGGCGGCGGTGCCGGCCAGGATGATCCAGTAGGGCAGCCGCTCCCAGCGCCGGGCACGGCCCTCGACCGGGCCGCCCTCGTCCGGGCCGCCGGCGGCCCGGTCCGGCGGCGGCCCGGACGGCCGCTCCCCGGGCCTCATCGCTGCTCCAGCGGCACCCAGTGCAGCCCGGTGGCGCCGACGTACTCGCCGGACGGCCGGACCAGCCTGTTGTCGGCGTGCTGCTCGATGACGTGCGCCGTCCAGCCGGCCATCCGGCTGACCGAGCGCACCGCGGTGCACTCCTGCGCCGGGATGCCCAGGTAGTGGTACGCCACAGCGGCGTAGAGATCCGAGTTCGGGTGCAGGCCGGCGGCGGCGAAGACGATTTCCTCGGCCCGCCGTGCCATCCGGTAGAAGGTGTCGTCCCCGGTCTCGCCGGCCAGTTCCGCGCACATCCGGCGCAGCGGCGCGGTGCGCGGGTCCTCGGCGCGGTAGGCGCGGTGCCCGAAGCCGGCGATCCGCTCGCCGCGCTCCAGCCGGGCGGTCATCTCGGCGGTCACCGCGCCGACCGGATCAGCCGCCCGGCGCAGCTGCTGCAGGCTGTGCATCACCTGCTCGCAGGCGCCGCCGTGCAGCGGGCCCTTGAATACGCTGAGCGCGGCGACCACCGCGGAATGCATGTCGGACATCGTGGCCGCGCAGAGCCTGGCCGCGAACGTGGCGGCATCGATCATGTGATCGGCATGCAGTACCAGGCATGCGTCGAAGATCTGCGCCGCCCTGGGGGCTGGCACCGCGCCCGTCAGCTGGTGCAGCAGGCTGGCTGCCAGGCCCGCGGCCGGGTCCGCCTCGGCGGCCTTGCGCCCCGCCCGCGCGGCCAGGCAGGCAGCGACCAGGACCGGCTGCTGAGCGGTCAGCCGGGCCGCCTTGCGCAGGTCGGCAGTCGGATCGTGCAGGCCCGCGTCCGGGTCCCCGGCACTGGCGAGCGAGACCAGCGTGCGCAGCGCGGCCATCGGCTCCTGGGCGCGCGCCGCCGCCGGCAGGGCATCGGCGACCAGATCGCCCAGGGCGGCCCCGGCAGCCAGCTCCGCCCGGTAGCCCTCCAGCTCGCCACGGCTGGGCAGGGAGCCGCGCTGCAGCAGGCAGGCGACTTCCTCGAACGTGCTTGCCCCGGCCAGCACCCCGATGTCGTAGCCCCGGTAGCAGAGCCGGCCACCGTCGCCGTCCACGTCGCTGACCGCGGTCGACGCCGCGACCACATCGGCCAGTCCGCGGGACCGCCGCTTCGCCATCTGTCCCCTCCCCGCGCGTCCGCTCGGCAGTGTACTGGGCGGCCGGCGGACGGGCGCCCAGTCAGGCTTCGCCGCCCGCGCGGCGGCCCGGGCAGGGTACGAACCGGCCAGGGAGGGTAACGGGAGAGTGACAGATCAGTGGCTGCTCCGATATGCAGGAGGAACGGTCATGGAGACCCCCCACATCCGGATCGAGGCCAGCGGCGCGGTACTCCCCCTGGACCGCGACGTGACCACGGTCGGCCGCGGCCGTCACGTCGACGTGCGCCTGGCCGATCCGACCGTCTCCCGGCTGCACGCGGAGATCGTCCGCCGCGGGCCGTATGCCTACGTGCTCGACCTCGGATTATCACGTAACGGCACCCGGGTGAACGGGCGCCTGGTCGCGCAGCGCCTGCTGGCCGACGGCGACGTACTGACGTTCGGCGCCGCCCGCTGCCGGGTGAGCGGCCTGCTCGCCGAGGACTGCTCGGCTGAGGACGACATGCGCCGGGCGGCAGCTCCCGAGCTGACCCGGCGTGAGCTCGACGTGGTCAGCTCGCTGTGCCGTCCTGCCCTGTCAGAGGAGGCCTTCGTGGCACCCGCGTCTGCTCGCGACATCGCCAATGATCTCGTGGTGACCGAGGCCGCCGTGAAGCAGCACCTGCTCAGGCTCTACCAGAAGTTCCGCATCCCGGAGGGAGCGAACCGCCGGGTCCGGCTGGCCAACGAGGTGATTGCGCTCGGCCTGGTGCGGCCGCTACCGCAGGCGCACGGCGGCGGCCCTGCGCTGACCGCGCGCTGGAGCAGTACGCCGGCCGCCCGGCCGGGGCCAGGCGCACAGCCAGCCCGGGCCGCCGGCACCCCGCTAGTCCCGCCAGTCCCGCCGCCCCGGTCCGGCGCCGCACCCGCGGCCCGGCCGACGCCGGCCGCCCCGGTCGTTCCGGCGGCGGCCCGGGCGGACGGCGCACGCCGGCCAGCCGTCCGGCCTGATGACCGGCCGCCCTCGCCAGGCCCGGCGGCGGGCCTGGCAGGTTCCGGGCCCGGCAGGCGGTGACCCGGGCAGGCGCGGGCCCGCAGGCGGCGGGCCGGCCTGTAGCGGGCGCCGGTCAGAGCCCGAAGCGGCTGGCCAGCCTCAGCAGGGTCTGCCGGATGTCGGTCAGCACCGCATGCAGGCCGGGCTGCTGCGCAAGCTGCACGCTCAGATGCCGGGCAGGCCAGAACACCGCCGGCTGGCTGACTGCGGTGACCACCGCGGCCAGGGCCAGCGCGATGACAACGACGAAGGTCACCACCGTCGCGGCAGGCCCGCGCGTCATGCGGCCGAAGATCGCGCCCAGCGGGCGGCGTGATCCGCCAGACCCCGGTCCCAGCGCGTAGTAAGCGATCAGCGTCCCCGCCGCGTATGCCGCGGCGCGCAGCAGCGGATGCGCGGGCACGCTGACGATAGTCACCGCGGCGGCCATTGCGGCCAGCAGCAGGCCGAGCGGGGACAGCAGCGCGAAGCGAAGCACCGACCGGGCCAGTGCCAGCGGGAAGTACGCGATCGCCACCAGCCTGCCGCCGCCCTGGCGGCCCTGCCGGGCGCGGCGCCGGGTCACCCGGCTGGCGGTGAGATCACCGGCGCGCAGCGCCAGCAGCATGAGCAGCATCGCGGCGGTGCCGACCAGCGGCAGGATGACGGCCAGTGCCACCGCCGCCGCGACCGCGGCGATCACCAGCGGGCTCCACGGCGAGCGGGTCGCGGCGGGCGCGGGCCGGCCTGCCCCGGCGGCAGACTGCGGCTGACCGGTCCCGGCAGGGCCAGCCTTTGCGGGCTGCCCTGGCCGATCGCCCGGCCGCTGAGCTGGCATCGTGCCCGGCTGCCCATAGCTGACCGGGGGCAGCATGCCGCGGAAATCCGCCGGCGCGGCCGCCGCGGGCGCAGTCCGGGCAGGCCGGGCCTGGGCAGGCGGCCCCGCACCGGCCAGCCCCGCTCCGGCCAGCCCGGCTGCAGGAAGCGCGGCCTCGCGGAGCCCGGCTGCAGGCGGTCCGGCCCCGGGAAGGCCAGCCCCGGGAAGGCCGGCCCCGGGAAGGCCAGCCCCGGGAAGGCCAGCCCCGGGAAGGCCAGCACTGCGCAGGCCGCCAGCGGGCGGCGCCCCGGCGGCGGGCGGCACCGGGGCCATGGGCGGCCAGGTCGCCGCGGCGGCGGCCGCAGC
>JBKQSL010000471.1:0-4318 GCA_052143655.1 Streptosporangiaceae bacterium
TGAAGTGGCGCTGCCGTAGCTGAGGCCGGCGTGGTGAATGGCCGTACGGTGGGGTGGTGGAGGTCCGGCTGTTCGGCGAGCTTGAAGCGGTGCAGGACGGCATTGCCGTGCCGGTCCGGGGTACCAAGCAGCGGGCGCTGCTGGCCCTGCTGGCGCTGCACTGCGGCGAGCCGGTCAGTGCCGACCGCCTGATCGACGTGCTGTGGGGCGACGGCCAGGCCGCGAACCCGGCCAACGCCCTGCAGGCCCAGATCAGCCAGCTGCGCCGCACCCTCGGAGCGGGCGCGATCGTCACCACCGAAGCCGGCTATGCCCTCACCATCGGTCCCGGGGACGTCGATGTCATCCGCTTCGAGCAGCTAGTGGCGAAGGGACGCCGGCTGAGCCAGGCGGGCCAGGCGGGCCAGGCGGCCCTGGCGTCAGCTGCGCTGGGTGAGGCGCTTGGCCTGCGGCGCGGCGAGCCGCTGGCCGATTTCGCCTACGCGGGCTTCGCCGACGCCGAGCGGGCGCATCTGGACGAGCTGGCTCTGGTGGCGGTCGAGGTCCGCGCCGGAGCGGACCTGGACCTGGGGCGGCATGCCGACCTGGTCGGCGAGCTGGAGGCAGCATGCCGCCGGCACCCGCTGCGCGAGCGTCTGTGGGAACTGCTGATCGTCTCTCTGTACCGGTCCGGCCGCCAGGCCGAGGCGTTGCGGGCCTATACCGCGATCCGTGACCGCCTGGTGGATGAGCTGGGCATCGATCCGGGCCGGGGGCTGCGCGAGCTTCAGGCCCGCATCCTGGCCCAGGATCCGTCGCTTGCCGCAGCCAGGCCGCCTCCGGCCCAGGCGGCGGGGGCGGCCGTCCCGCTCGCGGTGACCGGCAATCTGAATGAACAGCTGAGCTTGGCCGACCGCGAGGCCGAGCTGGCCCAGCCGCGGGAGGAGGAGATTCTCCGGGTACCGACTGCCTTGCTCGAGACGAAGTTCTATGTCCCGCAGCCGCGGCACGGTCTGGTGCTGCGCCCGCGGCTGAGCGAGCGGCTGGACCGCGGAGCCGCGTCGAAGCTGATGCTCGTCTCCGCGCCCGCCGGCTTCGGCAAGACCACGCTGCTCAGCGAGTGGCTTGCGGCGGGACCGGCGGCGCCTGCCGATGAGCGGCTGGCCGCGTGGCTGTCACTCGATCGGGACGACAACCATCCGGCATCCTTCTGGGCTTACGTGATCGCTGCGCTGCGGACGGTGGCAGCCGGGATAGGCGAGAGTGCGCTGGCACTTCTGCAGGCGCCGCAGCCGCCTCCGGTCGACGCGGTGCTGACGGCGCTGCTCAACGATCTGGCCGCGATCGCGGGCGACGTCGTGCTGGTGCTCGATGACTATCACGTCATCGACGCGCGCGAGGTGCAGGAGGGGATGGCGTTCCTGCTCGACCATCTGCCTCCGCAGCTGCATGTAGTGATTGCCAGCCGGGCCGATCCGGCGCTGCCGCTGGCCCGCTTGCGGGTGCGCGGCGAGCTACACGAGATTCGCGCGGCCGAGCTGCGGTTCACCCCAGATGAAGCCGCGGCGTACCTCAACGGGCTGATGGGCCTGCAGCTGACGGCGCGGGACGTGGCCGCGCTGGAGGGGCGCACCGAGGGCTGGATCGCCGCGCTTCAGCTGGCCGCGCTGTCGATGCAGGGGCGAGACGACGTCGCCGGCTTCATTGCCGGCTTCGCGGGTGATGATCGTTACGTTGTCGACTACCTCGCCGAGGAAGTGCTGGCGCGCCAGCCGGACCGGGTCCAGGCTTTCTTGCTGCAGACCTCTATCCTCGGTCGGCTGAGCGGCCCGCTGTGCGACGCCGTCACCGGGCAGGGCGGCGGCAAGGCCGCGCTGGAGGCGCTGGACCGGGGAAACCTGTTCCTGGTCCCGCTCGATGACCGCCGCCAGTGGTATCGCTACCACCACCTGTTTGCCGACGTGCTGCAGGCGCGGCTGCTCGACGAGCAGCCTGACCAGGTACCAGACCTGCACCGGCGGGCCAGCGCGTGGTTCCAGCGCAGCGGCGAGCAGTCCGCGGCCATCAGCCACGCGCTGGCCGGCGAAGATTTCCAGCGAGCGGCGGACCTCGTCGAGCTGGCGCTTACGGTCATGAGCCAGACCAGGCAGGAAGCCACGGTGCGTGGCTGGCTTGAGCTGATCCCCGACGAGGTGATCCGCGTCAGGCCCGTGCTCAGCGTGGCCATAGCCTGGGTATTGCTCTCTGACGGCGAGTTCGAGGGAGTCGAGGCCCGGCTGCGGGACGCCGAGCGGTGGCTGGACGCAACCACAGGCACCGGTGCGGGATCCCCAGTCTCACCGGCAGGAATGGTGGTGGCCAACGAGGAGGAATTTCGCCGCCTCCCGGGGACGATCGAGCTGTATCGTGCCGCGCAGGCGCTGGCCCGGGGCGAGCCGCTCGGCGCGATCAGGCATGCCCGGCGGACGCTTGACCTTGCGCCTGATGAGGATCACCGCACGCGTGCTTCGGCATCGGGACTCATGGCGATCGCGTTCTGGGGGAGCGGGGATCTCCAGGCCGCGCATTCGGCGTGGGCAGAATGCGCGGCGGGACTACGGCGGGCCGGGCACATTGCCGATATCTTCGGCTGCACGATCGCGATGGCGGACATCCGACTGGTGCAAGGTCGTCTCGGTGAGGCAATGCGCACCTACGAGCAGGCATTGCAGCGTGCGCCTGAGCAAAGCGGGCCGGTACTGCGGGGAACGGCGGATATGTACGTGGGGATCAGCGAGGTCCACCGCGAGCACAACGATCTGGCCGCCGCCACGCAGCAGTTGCTGCGCAGCCAGGAGCTGGGTGACCACAGCGGGCTGCCGCAGAACCGGTATCGCTGGCGGGTCGCGATGGCTCGGATACGCCAGGCTGAAGGGGATCTGGGCGGCGCACTCGAGCTGCTCAACGAGGCGGAGCGCCTGTACATGGGCGACATGTTCCCGAATGTGCGGCCGGTCCCGGCATTGAAGGCACGGGTCTGGATCGCGCAGGACAGGCTCGGTGAAGCTCTTGGCTGGGCGCGTGAGCAGGGCCTGTCCGTGGACGACCACCTCAGTTACCTACGCGAGTTCGAGCACATCACCCTGGCCAGGATGCTCCTGGCGCGATCCGAGGGTGAGCGTGCCGAGCACTCCGTTCACGACGCAACCCGGCTCCTGAAGCGCCTCCTGCTGGCGGCGGAAGAGGGCGGCAGGGCGGGACACGTCATCGAGATCCTGGTGCTTCAGGCGCTCGCGCATCAGACACTAGGGGACCTCCCGGCTGCGCTTGGCTGCCTGGAACGGGCACTGACGCTGGCTGAGCCGGAGGGTTACGTCCGGGTCTTTGCCGACGAGGGCCCGCCGATGGCTTCCCTGCTCAGAGCTGCTGCGAAACGGGGGACGACCCGGAACTATGTCCGGTGGCTCCTGGCCACACTGAGCGAGACTGGCCAGGACAGGCCCGTCAGACACGCCTTGATCGACCCGCTGAGCGAACGCGAGCTCGACGTGCTCCGGCTGCTCGGAACCGAGCTGGACGGCCCGGCCATCGCCCGCGAGCTCATGGTGTCCCTGAACACGATGCGAACGCACACCAAGAACATCTACGTCAAGCTAGCCGTGACCAACCGCCGCGCGGCGATCCGCCGAGCTGCGGAACTCGACCTGCTGCCGCGAAACCGCAGCCGCCGGCCCTGACCGTCGTTCACCGGCAGGCACACGGCGGTCCGCCGCGGGTAGTCGCCCAGCCGCGGCCCGGGTGGCCCCGGGGCCACGTCACCCGCTCAGCGCACGCCTCCTCCGTGCCCTCCGCCGGCTGAATCACCACGTCAATCACCAGGTGTGGTGATGCCTGCTCACCACATCCGCTCATAGCTTCCGATCAGACCCAGAAATGCCCGCATGGCGGCGGAGATCCCAGCCAGGCGAGCACCAGCTAAGGAAGCGCCATGAGCCAGACACCTGCCGGCCACCATGGCGGCCCCGGGCGGTATGAGATCCGCCTCAAGGGCCACCTCGACAGCCGGTGGGCCGCCTGGTTCGACGGACTGGACATTGCCCGCTGCGGCGACGGCACCACCATCATCCACGGCCCGGTGGCCGACCAGGCCGCGCTGCACGGCCTGCTACAGAAAACACGCGACCTGGGCCTGCCCCTGATCTCGGTCACGTTCGTCGAACCCGGCCATCCCCAGGCACCCGACGC
Organism: Streptosporangiaceae bacterium; assembly: GCA_052143655.1. Taxonomy (GTDB): domain Bacteria; phylum Actinomycetota; class Actinomycetes; order Streptosporangiales; family Streptosporangiaceae; genus CAVSUR01. The sequence goes on from JBKQSL010000471.1 coordinate 4,204, forward strand.
CGAGACCCGATAACTCGGCACTTCACGACAAGGAAACCGTCATGGCAATCACCGTGCAGACCCCAGCAGCGAAAGCGCCGCCGAAAGGAACCCCGATGAGCCCGACAAGAAAGAT
>JBKQSL010000472.1:0-5231 GCA_052143655.1 Streptosporangiaceae bacterium
CCGGCGGAGTGTCCAGGAACAGAGCGAAACTCAGGCCGCTGACGTCCGCACCGTCGATCTCGCCTGACTCCACGTGATAGGCGAGCAGGGCCCGGCACCGGTCAAGCGTCGCCTTCGCCGTCAGCGCCGACCAGGTGCACGGGCAGACCGCATCGCACGAACACGATTCGAAGTACGTCCCATCAAGCCGCCAGGCCATAAGCCCCTCCCCCATCGCGCAACTGGTCCCCCGACAAGGCTCGCGCGCGCGGTACCGGCCGTCAAGACCGCCACGAGACGCAAAGGCCATGTCCAAGCCCGGGGACATGCTGCTGGGCCGCCGCACCTGGCAGGACCTCATCACCGCATGGGCACGCCTGACCGACGGCAACCCGGTTACCGCCCATGAACGCGGCCACCAGGTACGTCGTCGCCAGGACCCTGGAGAATGCGGATGCCTGGCCGAACTCGGTCCTGCCGCGCGGCGACGCGGCCGGCGCGGTGGCCGGGCTGAAGACCCAGCCGGGCAGGGACCTGCCAGTCACCGCAGCGCGCCGCTGCTGCGAAGCCTGCACCCCGCCGCCCTGACCGACCGCTGCACGCTGGCGATCTGCCCGCTGACCCTGGGCGGCGGCGCGGCTGTCCGACGGCCCCGCCGCACTGACCGAATTCGAGCTCACCGGCAGCGTTGCGACCACCAAGGGCGTGATCATCGCGCAGTATGCCCGCCGGTAAGGGAAGGACCGCGCCGCAGTACCGCCTTACCTGTATCGGTCGGTGACCGCAATCGGTCGATGTGCACCGCGACGTTACAGGTCAGGGCCCTGTACAGCAAGGGAGCATCGAGCCGATGCCTGCCGTCCACGCGGGCGGCAGCTGCCGTCCATCCCGGTGATCGAGCTTTACGATCATGACTCCTCCGCAGCCCCCAGGTGCAGCACTCGTGTGCTTCATCCGATAGGCGCCGAGATTGTGGAGCCGGGAGTGGAGGTCAAGTTGCGGGTAGCCGCTGCTTGACCGGAGCGGACGGCGTAGTACGGTCTGCGACCGGATGCAGCACACCCCCTGTATCACCGCTAGCCAACGGCTTATGAAGGGATCGGCCGGTGAATGTCGGGCTGAGGTCGGAATTGCTGGCCATGTGCACCGACGATCAAGCGGCCGTGGCTGCATTCCTGGCCGACGCCGACAACCACAGGCAACAGTTCGAGCGCACCCAGACCATCACGTCGGATACCCCGTGGCCGTATGCCTTACTGGGGTGGGACCCGCCAGAGGCGGCGCCAGCGAGCGCAAGGCGTGTGGTCGACCTGGTCAAGGGGCACACGGCGAGATTGCGGGCAATCGTGACGGAGTACGGCTGGCCCGGTCGCAGCCTGGTCGGCGAAGACGGAGCCGACGCCGCGTGGCTCTTGCTCCAGCACGCCAATTCGAGAGTAACGACAATCCGCTCCCCGGCGGGCGATGAGTTCTGCCGAACGTGCGTGGAGCTGCTCCGCGACGCAGTGGCACAGAGAGAAGCTCATCCCCGGCATCTAGCCGCGATCGCCGACAGCCTCCGGCTCGGCAACGGCGAGCCGCCCGGATTCGCCTCGCTGCCTGATCAGCACACCCTCGACGACCAAGGGCACGCGGTCTTCCCATGCGACGTGGACATGGGCGCAATTGACCAGCGGCGAGCAGCGATCGGCCTTCCGCCGCTGGCCACCGACATCGCGCACCGAGGCAAGGGCGGACCGGTCCACGAGATCGGCCCGAATCGATGGGAGCCGTGGCCACCGCGACTCAGGCCGCGACCGATTCAGGAATGATCCACGTAGATCAGCAGCACTGGTCCGGCTGGTCCGGCGCGGGCGCGCCGGGCGGGGCTCCCAAGCCAGAGCCCGGCGCGGGGAGCGCCTTGATCATCTACTACAGCACAGTTCGGCAACGCGATGGAGTTGCCTCTCGATGCGAACTATCGGCAGCGCGGTCGCTGGAGGTTGCTGGCGCAGGTCTCCAGGCTGTTGAGGTTCGCTCGGAGGTGATGGGCGTCGCTGTGGCTGCTGCACCTTCGTGCTGCACATACGAGTCCCTAGACCTGCCGTCACGCAGACTCCCGGTCCGCGGCCGCGCCTCAGGTGACACAGTGGCCTGATGGCGCGGTCTCGCTCCTACATCCGGCCACCAGCCCGGTCCCCGCCATCCGGAGGACGCGAGCGCAGCGAGCGCACTTGACGGTGATCTTTGACCGGCGAGAGGATGCCAGGCACGGAGGACGGGCCACGGTCTGATTTTGCAGGCGCGGTCATCGGCGTAGCGTAACGGCGGGCACCGCCGACCTGCGGAAGCGGGGCAGCCCGACCTGGCGGCGGCGGCGCGCCCGTCAGGGCTTCCGCCCGAGAGGGCGCGACATGCCGCCGCCCGTGGAGTCGGACAGTAGCCCCCGCCGCCTTCCCCGCTTGGTCCTGGGGTGGTGCTCGTCTCAGTCACGCATTCCCTCTCGATGGCTTCGCTTTGCCTGCCTGCGATCCGGGCCACCGGCCCGGCGCTTGGCGTGCCGAAGGCGCGCCCTTGAACAACCGTGAAGAAAGTTCTCACAGACAGGAGACAGGTGCCCCGACGCGCTGCGCAACGTCTCCACACGCCGCGCGATGTGCGGGGATGCCGCACGGGAGCTAGGGCGAGTTGGTGGTCTCGCGCTCTTCTGGTTTGTCGCGCTCTACCTCGTCCATCTTGTAGCGGAGGGCGCCGATGTCGTGGGCGCCGACGATGCGGATGTAGTTGCCAGCGGTTTCGCGGAGGACGGCGACCCACTCCGTGCTGCGCTCTACCCGCTCGATCTCCCATCGTTCGCCGTATTCGTGGAGCAGCCTGGCCAGGCTGTGATTGAGCGGCGGGGTCGGCATCCGGGGAGGTTATCCGGGCGGCAGGCTGTTCATGCGGCTGGCCAGTCGAGTTGTGCCCAGACGGATCGGCCGGTGCGCGTTTCGGTGGTGCCCCATCCGCCGGCCAGGGCTCGGATGATGTCGAGGCCGTGCGGCCGGTCGGCGTCGCGGGCGGGTGGTGTCCAGGGTCCGCCGTCGTCGCGTACTTCGATCCGCATGTGGTAGCCGGGGCGGATGTCCGTGTGGACGGTGATCGTGCCGCCCGGTTCGGCGGAGTGGCTGTGGATGGCGGCGTTGGCGGCGAGTTCGGAGGCGCACAAGATGATGTCGTCGGCTCGGGGGCAGCCGACGAGTAAGGCGCGGAGTTCGGCGCGTACCACGCTGATCTGCTCGCGGGTGGCCGGGTAGGTGCATGTGCTGGCGTGCGAAGCGATTGCGCTGGTGGCAGGCGTCGGCATCGGTTCCTCGTGTGGGTTGCCGCGAGCGTAGTCAACCAGTAGCGTACTAAGAATACCTGGCACGTATAATTAGTACGTGTAATTTTGCGTACCGGTGCAGCACAGAGAGTGCGAGCATGGCACCACGCGACCTCAGAAAGGACAGAGATGTACGGGCTCACCGTGCGGTTCACCTGCAAGGACCAGGCCAGCGCCGAGGCATACGACCGGCTGGTCGCCGAGACTGTCGAGCAGATCAAGGCCTACGAGCCGGGCACGCTCGTCTACGCGGTGCATACCGTGAAAGATCATCCGTTGCAGCGAATCTTCTATGAGCTGTATCGCGACCAGGAGGCGTTCGACGCGCACGGGGCAGCGCCGCATACCCGCCGCTACCTCGCCGAGCGGGATCAGTACCTGGCATCGACGGAGGTGGACTGGCTCACCTTGCAGACCGGTAAGGGGACAGGCGGGTGACCACTCCCGACTATCAGCAGGCCCTTGGGCGGAAGATCGCCGCAGAGCGGCATCGGCGGGGGCTGTCGCAGCCGGAGTTGGCGCGGCTGGTCGGCCGGTCGGTTGCCTGGGTGTCCCAGGTCGAGCGCGGCGTCCGGCGGATTGACCGGATGTCAGTGCTCGAAAGCCTGGCCGAAGCTCTCGACCTTCCTTTGGCCGAGCTGGCGGCCGAGGCCCCGATCGTCGCGGCGGTGACCGAGGAATCGCCCGCGGCAGGGAACCTGCGGCTGGTCCTGTCCGGGGTGCACTCGCTGCGAGCGATGCTGAACGGGCACAGCTCCCCCGGCCTGGACGACCTGCGAGCCAGAGCCGCTAAGGCGTGGGAGCTGACACACTCCGGGCGGTACGCGGACCTCGCCGACCTGCTTCGAGCGCTGATACCCGACCTGGAGACCGCCGCCCGCGCGCTGCCCGACGAGCAGCGCAGCGAGGTATTCGAGCTGATGGCCGCCGCCTACCAGGCGTGCTCAGCCGCGCTCGACAAGCTCGGCGAGCCTGAAGCCGCCTGGATCGCCGCCGACCGCGCGATGGCCGCTGCCGAGCGGGCAGGCAACCCGCTCCTGGTCGCTGCCGGGGCATTCCGGCTTGTGTTCGTCTTCATGAGCGCGCGCCACTTCACCCAGGCCGAAGAAGCCGCCCGCACTGCCGCCGACGCGCTGTGGCACATGGCCGACGAAGGCACCCCTGAGGCCATGTCCTTGTGGGGCGCGCTGACGTTGCAGCGCGCAATCACCGCCGGCCGCACCGGGGACGCCGACGCGGCCTACGCGCACCTGGAACGTGCTGGAGCCATGGCCGTCCGGAGCGGGCCAGACCGGAACGACTTCAACACCGAGTTCGGCCCGGCCAATGTCGCCCTGTTCGAGATCGCCGTCGCGGTCGAGCTTGGCGACGCTGGCCGCGCGTTGCGCGCCGCCGCCGCAGTGGACACCGCCAGCTTGTCCGCCGAGCGGCAGGCACGGATGCTGATCGACGTGGCGCGCGCTCATGCCCAGCGGCGCCAGGTCGACCAGGCCGTCACGGCGCTGCGCCAGGCCGAGGACATCACCCCCGAGCAAGTCCGCGGTCACTACCTCGCCCGGCAGATCGCGTCGGACCTACTGACCATGCAAGACCCTCCCGGTGCCGACTTGCACGCACTCTCGGTACGGCTCGGAGTCACCCGAGTAGGCGACTGAAATAAAAAGTATGTGTAACGGACTCTGAGTAAGTCGTGGCATGAGCCTCCCGAGCACCGGATAAGGGGGGCAAACGAGAGGAAGCGCCGATGCGCAATATCCCCATCCCGCCGTCGCTCTGGCTGAGCGCTGGCGTACCAGCACCGACCGTCGCCCGCCGAGCTGGCCACTCGGTAGAGGTACTACTGCGCGTCTACGCCAACTGCATCGACGGCGACGAGGAAATCGCCAACCAGCGGATCACCGGAGCGCTG
>JBKQSL010000473.1:0-15824 GCA_052143655.1 Streptosporangiaceae bacterium
ACCGGGGGACCTCATCATGCGATGGCACCTGACTGCCGTCGATGGACGCCCGCTCCGCGTCCGTCAGCCCGGCGGCGGCGAGAAGCCGCTGGATCATCGCGTTCTTGCCCCGGCCGTACTCGTCGATGTTCGCGGCAGCGGCTCCGACTCGCCTCTTGACGGCCGCGTACTGCTCCCGCAGATCTGCGTCCGCTCGCAGGATGTCGCGGACGGCGAGGTGATTGCGCAGCGCCAGCGAGCCGGCCACGATGACGTAGGTGTTCGTCGCGGCCAGCCGTTCCGGCTCCTTGAATGCCCATCGCAGCGGGATGCCGAGTTCGCCTTCGGGCGTGAAGCCGAGCCCGGTCAGCACGCGCGCCGCCACGGTCACCTGCGGCCGGGTGACCACGATGTCGCAGTCGATGGTCGGCTTGGCGGCCAGACCGGGGACCGCGGTGCTGCCGACATGCTCGATGGCCAGCACGGGCACGTCGGCTGCTGCCATCGCCGCGGCGTACTCCCGGCGTAACTGCTCGAACCGGTCCGGCCAGGCCGGGTCGTAGTCCGCAACGAGGATCACGGTCGGCAATCTACCGCCGGGCGGGCCGGCTCAGCGGTCCCGGCTGGTCCGGCTCAGCGGTCCCGGCTGGCCTGGTCGCAGCGCCGCTGGGCGGCCAGGATGGCGGGCATCTGCGCTTCGAGGTCGCGGAACAGGGCCGTCAGCCGGCCGGCGACCGGGCGGCCGACAGGGGTGAGCGAGTACTCGACCCGCAGCGGGAACGTGCTGAACAGCTCGCGGTGTACCAGCCCGTCGCGCTCCAGTGCCTGCAGCGTCTGGGCGAGGATCTTCTGGCTCACGCCGTCCACCCGGCGCCGCAGCTCGTTGAACCGGCGCGGGCCCGGAACGAGGGCCACCAGCACCAGGCTGCCCCACCGCCCGGTCACGTGCTCGAGCGTCGACCGGGACGGGCAGGCCCGTGCGAACACGTCAAAGGCCGCCGCGTCGTCCGTGCGCTGCGCCGAAGTCACGCCGCTATGGTAGCGCGAGCACTGCGCATTCTCATAGTTTGCGGTTTCGAAAAGAAACTATAGGATGAGCTAGCGCAGTACGCAGACGGCCGCCCAGCCGCGGCCAGCCCTCAGGAGCAGTCATGTCGCAGACCCCAGCCCCCGCGGAAGCGGAAATCCGCCCGGCGGGCCCGATGCCCGTCCTGTATCTCAGCCACGGCGCGCCGCCGCTGGCCGACGACGCTCGCTGGACGCGCGAGCTGGCGGACTGGTCGTCCGGCGTGCCCCGGCCCAGCTCGATCCTGATCGTGTCGGCGCACTGGGAGGAGGCGCCGCTGGCGGTCAGCGCCACCAGCACGGTGCCGCTGCTGTATGACTTCTGGGGCTTCCCGCAGCGCTACTACGAGGTCACCTACCCCGCGCCGGGCGCGCCCGAGCTGGCCCGCTCTGTCGCCGCGCTGCTGTCAGCCCCCGGGCGGCCCGTGCACACCGACCCGGCCCGCGGCCTCGACCACGGTGCCTACGTGCCGCTGAAGGAGATGTACCCAGAGGCCGACATACCGGTGCTGCAGCTGTCCATGCCCACGCTCGACCCGGGCGGCCTGCTGGAGATCGGCCGCCGGCTGCGGCCGCTGCGCGACGAGGGCGTGCTGATCGTCGGCAGCGGCTTCACCACGCACAACCTGGCCGCGTTCCGGCCCCAGCTCGCGCCCGACTACGACCCGCCGGCCTGGTCGGCGGAGTTCGACGCGTGGGCAGCCGAGGCCATGGCCCGGCGTGACGTCGACGCGCTGGCCGACTTCCTCGCCAAGGCCCCGGCAGCCCGGCTGGCCCATCCGCGCACCGAGCACTTCGCGCCGCTGTTCGTCACGCTCGGCGCGGCCGAAGGCGGCGCGGGCGCGCAGTCGGTGATCGACGGTTTCTGGTACGGCCTGTCCAAGCGCAGCTGGCAGCTGGCCTGAGGGCCCGCCCGGCGCCGCGGGCCGGGCCTGGCCCGGGCAGCGGCCGGGGCGGTCCGCGGGTCAGCAGCGGCGCCTGGCGCACAGTACCGCATCGGTCGCCGTCACGGGGGTGCCCTCCGGGCTGGTCATCTCGCGGGTGGCAGCGTCGGCCACGATGTCCCATTGCCCGTCATCGAGCGCCGCGGCCAGCAGATCAGGAGTGAAGAGCAGCGGCGCGTGCCGCGCTATGCCCGCAGCCAGGTCGTCGGGGTGATGACCGATGATCAGCAGCGTGCCGCCCGGCCGCACGGCCGCGGCCAGCCGGCGGTTCAGCGCGTTGAGCGCGGGCGCCGGCAGGTGCAGGTACTGCGCCGAGACCAGGTCGAAACGGTCCGGCCCCGGGTCCCAGGACTGCAGGTCGGCGCGTTCCCAGGTGATCCGCCCCGCGACCTCGGCGCCCTGCTCGGCGGCGTGCGCGGCCGCCCGCTCCAGCGCCACCGCTGAGATGTCCGCGCCGGTGACGGTCCAGCCGCGGGACGCCAGCCAGACCGCGTCGGCTCCCTCCCCGCAGCCGGCGTCCAGCGCCTCGCCCGGCGGCAGGTCGCCCACCCGGGCGACCAGCTGCGGATTGGGCTGCCCGCTCCACAGCCGGCCGGCCGAGCGGTAGCGGTCGTCCCAGAACTCCTGGGTGAACTCGATCGTGTCGCCGGCGGAGTTGCCATGCCCCACTGCCGTCCTCCGTCCTGCCCGGCCGTCCCGCCGGGCTATCGGCTGTCCTGCCGGGCCTTCGGGTATCCTGCCCGGCCGTCCGCCGGCCGCATCGCCATCGGGCCCGGGTCTATGTCCAGCCGGCGGGCCAGCCAGTTCAGCGCAGCCGGCGTGCCGCCGCCCCGGCATGCGGCCGGGAGCGCATGGTCCTGGCCGAGCCGCCGCACCGCGCGCAGCGTCCACTCCGCCACCGTGTCGAACTCAGCCGCCATCTCTTCCGGCTGGCCGGCGCGCTCATCCGGCATGGGCCTGCTCTCGAAGCTGACGGCCGATGGCGGCCTTGATCCCGGCGGCGTGCCGTCGCCGCGCGCCGACGCCAGGCCGGACAGGTTCACGCCGGCGACCGGGCCGATGGCCAGAAGTTCGCGCGCAGTGTCTCCGAACCCGGCCAGCGCCGCCGGACCGGGCGGGTGCTGACCGGGAGAACGTCCGCTCTCATTCCGATCGGTCAACTAGATTCTGGCCATGACGCTGCCCCGGCTCTGCGCCACTGAGCCTGCCGTCCCGCACCTGGGCGCCCAGATCATGGACGGCCGCCCGTGACTGCCGCCGGGCCGCCGGCCGGGTCGCAGGCCGGGCACCCGCCGGAGCGGCGCGAGCCGGGCTGGGTGCAGAACATGATCTGGTGGCATATCTACCCGCTGGGCTTCCTCGGCTGCCACCCAGCCCGGCCGGGGACACCCAGCCGGACGCTCGACGCGATCACGGACTGGCTCGACTATGCCGTCGATCTCGGCGTCTCCGGCCTGGCGCTAGGCCCGGTCTTCGCCTCCGGCGCGCACGGCTACGACACGCTCGACTACTTCCGCATCGACGAGCGCCTCGGCGACGATCGCAGCTTCGACCGGCTGGTCAGCGCATCCCGGCAGCGCGGACTGCGCATTCTGCTCGACGGGGTCTTCAACCATGTCGGAGCCGGCTACCGGCAGTTCCGCCAGACCGCCCGCGGCGAGGCCACCGCGGCGCAGGCGCGCTGGTTCGTGCCCGTCAAGCGGGCCGGGGACGCCGCCGGGCCTGCCTACCGGACCTTCGAGGGGCACGAGAGCCTGATCGTGCTGAACCACGATGAGCCGGCCGTCGGTGACTTCGTGGTCCGGGTCATGCAGCACTGGCTGGGCCGGGGCATCAGCGGCTGGCGGCTGGACGCGGCCTATGCGGTGCCGCCCGCCTTCTGGGCCTCGGTGCTGCCGCGTGTCCGCGCGACTCACCCTGATGCCTACTTCGCGGGCGAGGTCATTCACGGTGACTACAGCGCCTTCGTCCGGGACTCGACCGCGGACGCCGTTACCCAGTACGAACTGTGGAAAGCCATCTGGAGCAGTCTCAACGACGCGAACTTCTGGGAACTGGCCCACGCGCTCAAGCGGCACGACGGGCTGCTCGGCACCTTCGTGCCCGTGACCTTCGTCGGCAACCACGACGTCACCCGCATCGCCAGCAAGCTGGCCGACGAGCGTCACCTCGGCCATGCGCTGGCGATCCTGCTCACCGTGGCGGGGACACCGTCGGTCTATTACGGCGACGAGCAGGGGTTTCACGGGATCAAGACTGACAGCCCCGGCGGCGACGACGAGATCCGGCCCGCCTTCCCCGGGTCAGGGTCGGCCGGGCTGGCGTCCTTCGGCTGGCCGGTCTACCGGCTGCACCAGCAGCTCATCGGGTTCCGCAGGCGGCATCCCTGGCTGCATGCGGCGAGCGTGACGATCGTGCGGCTGACAAATGAGTTCATCGCCTACGAGTGCCGCAGCGGCCCGGACCGGGTCCTGGTCGGCCTCAACGTCTCCGACACGACTGAGTCCGTCGAGGCACCCGGGCCGGGCGGGGAACTGGTCTGCCCGCCGGGCGCGTCGGTGACCGGCGGCATGCTGACCGTGCCCGGCCATGAGTGGGCCGTCTGGAGCAGCGCCGCAGGATGACCAGCACGCGCGGCCGCCGGCGCCCGGCCCGTCCGGGCCGTCGGACGTCATCGCCCGGGGGCGCCGGCCCGCCGGCCCTGGCATAGACTCGCCGCCCATGAGCAGCGAGCCGACACTCAGCCCCCAGCCCCCCGCCGGCCCGCCGGGCACCCGGGTAGCCGCGCCCGCCCAGCCGGTCCCGCCGGCCGCCGAGCCGCTCCCAGTGCACCGCACTCATCACGGCGACACGGTGATCGACGAGTACAGCTGGCTGGCCGACAAGACCAGCGAGGCGACGATCGCCTTCCTGACGGCGCAGAACGCCTACACCGAGGCGGTCACCGCGGCCCAGGCCCCGCTGCGCGCGGCCGTGTTCGCCGAGATCAAGGCCCGCACCCAGGAAAGCGACCTGTCGGTGCCCGCGCGCAAGGGCGGCTGGTGGTACTACAGCCGCACCCAGGAGGGCCGGCAGTACCCGGTGCACTGCCGCCGGGCCGTCCGGCCGGACGACGCGGGACCGCCGATCTCATCCGACGGCGCGCCGCTGGACGGCGAGCAGATCCTGCTGGACGGCAACGAGCTGGCCGGCGAGAACGTGTTCTTCTCGCTCGGCGCCTACGCCGTGAGCCCGGACGGCGCGATGCTCGCCTACTCCACCGACTTCGAGGGCAGCGAGCGGTTCACACTGCGGGTCAAGGACCTGCAGACCGGGCAGACCGCCCCGGACGAGATCCCGGATACGTTCTATGGCTGCGCCTGGTCGCGGGCGGGCGACGCGCTGTTCTACGTCACCGTGGACGAGGCGTGGCGGCCGTACCGGGTCTGGCGGCACCTGATCGGCACTCCGGCATCGGCCGACGAAATCGTCTTCGAGGAGAGCGACGAGCGGTTCTGGGTCGGCGTGGGCCTGACCCGCAGCGAGCGCTACCTGGTCATCACCACGGCGTCCAAGCTGACCAGCGAATGCTGGCTGCTGGACGCCCAGAACCCGGCCGGCAGGCTCACGGTGGTGGCCTCCCGGCGGCAGGGCATCGAATACGAGGTCGATCATCAGGTGCTGGCTGACGGCACCGACCGGCTGCTGATCCTGCACAATGACCAGGCCGAGAACTTCGAGCTGGCCACCTCGCCGGCCAGCGACCCGGCGGCGTGGACGCCGCTCGTGCGGCACCGGCCCGACACCAGGCTGCTGGCGGTGGACGCGTTCGCCGATCACCTCGTCCTGTACTACCGGCGGGACGCGCTCACCGGGCTGCGGGTGGTGCGGGCCGACGGCACCGAGCACGAGGTCGGGTTCGGCGAGCCGGTGTACCGGGTCGCGCCGGGGCTCAACCCCGAGTACGACTCCGCCGCGTACCGGATCGGCTTCGTCTCGATGATCACGCCGGACTCGGTCTACGACTGGGACACCAGGACCGGCGCGCTGACCTTGCTGCGGCGCCGGCCGGTCCTGCCGGGCCCGGACGGCACCGCCTACGACCCGGACAACTACGAGCAGTACCGCGAGTGGGCCACCGCCGAGGACGGCACCGCGATCCCGCTGTCGATCGTCTGCCGCAAGGGCACGCCGCGCGACGGCAGCGCGCCGTTCCTGCTGTACGGCTACGGCAGCTACGAGATCTCCGCCGACCCCGGCTTCTCGGTGCCGCGGCTGTCGCTGCTCGACCGCGGCTTCGGCTACGCGATCGCGCATGTGCGCGGCGGCGGCGAGATGGGCCGCCGCTGGTACGACGACGGGAAGATGCTGCGCAAGGCCAACACTTTCACCGACTTCGTGGCCTGCGCCCGGCACCTGGCGCAGCGGGGCTGGACGCAGCCGCGGCGGCTGATCGCGCGCGGCGGCTCGGCCGGCGGCCTGCTGGTGGGCGCGGCGGTGAACCTGGAGCCGGGGGCCTTCGGCGGCATCGTCGCGCAGGTCCCGTTCGTGGACGCGCTGACCTCGATACTCAACCCGGACCTGCCGCTGACCGTCACCGAGTGGGAGGAGTGGGGCGACCCGCTGCACGACCCGCAGGTCTACCAGTACATGAAGTCGTACACGCCATACGAGAACATCGCCGACGGCGCTGTCTACCCGCCGGTGCTCACCGTCACCAGCCTGAACGACACCCGCGTCCTGTACACCGAGCCAGCCAAGTGGATCGCGCGACTGCAGGCGCGCGCCTGCGGCGGCCCGTTCCTGCTGAAGACGGAGATGGTCGCCGGGCACGGCGGGCGCAGCGGCCGGTACGACGCCTGGCGGGAGGAGGCGTTCGTGCTCGCCTGGATCATCGACGTGGCGGCCGCGGCGGCGCGCGAGGGGCACGCAGGACAGGCCGATGGCTGATCCGGCCCCCCCTGCCGTTCCGCCGCCCCGCGGATGCTGATGCGCGCCGCCAGTCGCGGTGCCGGGGAGCCGGAGACGCCGTCGCTTGACCCGGTCCCGCAGGAACTGACCACCGAGATCGAGGCTCGCTGCACTGTGACCGGCGCATCCCTCACCGGGCTCTGAACGACGCCGCTGCGCGGCGCCGGATGAATTTTTGCGGCTAAATATGGTTTTTCGCGCCGTATGTGCCAGTCACTGTCACAGCAATGTCACACCGCCCGGCGTGACTGGGTACTGCCTGCGGAGCCCGGAAACAGGACGACGCGCCGGCTGCGGTCAATGATCGGCTGCCCGGTCCCTTTGGCGGAGAATGGTGCCCGAAACGGGCAAAGGTGCGCCGCAATTCCTTGCTGCGCGGGCGCAGGAAGGCGAGCGGAGGTGCGATGGTTCGCAGGGCGACCCTCGAACGCGGCGAGAGGCTAGCTCCGGACGACGAAGCCCCGCCCGGGTTGCTTGCTGCACCCGATCGCTCCGCTGCGCCCGCCAGGGCTGCCCCGCGGCTGCCGCGGCGGCGCTCGGGCGGCTCCGGCGGCCGCTGGCTCGTCTGGGTCGGCCGCGTCGTGGTCTGGGCGCTGCTGCTGCTGATCGGCTACCGCGGCGTGCTGGCCATCGTGACCGGGATTCCGCAGGCGGCGGCCAGCCCGCCCGCGCATGCCGCGGCGCCCGGCCGCGGGTTCCCCGTGTCGCTGGCCCAGGCCTATGCGCTCGGCTTCGGCGGCGTCTACCTCAGCTACAACCCGGCGGACGCCGCGGAGCGGGCCAGCGAACTGGCCCGTTACCTGCCGCCGGGTACCGACGCCCAGCTCGGCTGGAATGGCGCGGGCTCGCAGCGGCTGCAGTCCGAGCAGGTGGCCAGCGTGCGCGTGCAGAACGCCCACCAGGCCGTGATCACGCTGCTCGCTCAGGTCAGCGGCCGGCTGATCGAACTCGGCGTGCCGGTCTACGCCAGCGGCGGCGGCCTGGTCGTCTCCGGCGAGCCCGCGCTGCTGCCCGCCCCGGCGCGGGCCGCCATCCCGCAGAGCACCGCGGTCAGCACGGACCCGGCCGCGCAGACCGCCCTGCTGACGGTGCTGCCGTCGTTCTTCCAGGCCTACGCCAGCGGCGACCAGGCCACGCTGGCCCGGTTCCTCGCGCCGGGCGCGCACGTCACCGGCCTCGGCGGCACGGTCACCTTCGGCTCGATCTCCCAGATCACGGTGCCGCGCGGCGGCGGGACCCGGCAGATCACCGTGTCGGTCACCTGGCGGATGCCGCCGGGCACGAGCACCTCGCCGGTCGGCGCGGCCCGCGCCGACGTGCAGATGACCTACCAGCTCACCGTCGTGCGGCACGGCGGCATCTGGGACGTCGCCTCGATCGGCGCCGCCGCTGCACTGCCGGGGCCGCCATGACCCCGGCCGCCCGAGCACAGCCGCGCGAACACGGGCCGGGCGAGCGCACGAACCCGAAGACCCCGGCCCCCAGCCCCCCGGAGAACCGATGTCGTCGCTCGTGATCATCGCGGCATCCACCGCACATCCCCTCGCGCTCAGCACCTCCGGCCTCGTGACCTACCTGCAGGGCCTGTTCGGGCCGCTGTTCCTGGGGATCGTGGGGATCGTCGCCATCTTCTTCCTGTTCACCCGCGAGATCATCCGCTTCGTCCAGTTCCTCGTGCTGGCCGTCGCGATCGCCGTCGTGTTCTACACGCCGAGCATCGTGCAGACCATCGCTACCGGCATCGCCAACGCACTAGGCGTGCACTAAGCGGCACCAGGACCCGGCTCGGCAGACGGCTCGCGGCGCAGGCGGAAGGAGAGCAGCAGGGTGGATCTGCCCACCTATACCAACATCTGGCGGATCGAAAAACGGCTGTACAAGCTGTATGACTTCCGGCTGCCCATGCCGCTGCCGGTCGGCCAGATAGCGGTATTCGCGGTCATCGCGGTGCCCTACGTGCTGGTGCTGAGCCTGGCCGGGCTGCCGTTCAGCCACACGCTGCTCTGGCTGTACGTGCTGCCGCCGGCCGTGCTCGCCTGGCTGGCCACCAGGCCGGTCATCGAGAACAAGCGGCTGCCCGAACTGCTGGTGTCCCAGGTCCGCTACCTCGCCGAGCCGCGTACCTGGTGCCGGCTGGCGACGCTGGCCGAACCGGACGAGATCACGGTCACCTGCCGGGTCTGGCGCCGTGACCCGCCGGAACTGGTCCTCGCCGCCCGCCCGGCCCGGGCGGCCGCGGCCCGTGTGCCTGCCGCGCTGCCCGCTGGCCGCCCGGCCAGGCTCGCCATCCCGGCTCCCGTGACGCCCGCAGGCCAGGCCGCAGCGGCCCGGCTGATCGAGCCGGTGCCGGCGGCGGAGGCGGTGCCGGCGGCCGCGGAGCCGGTGCCGGGCTGGGCGCAGCGGGCCCGGATCTCGGCCGGCGCGAGCATGTTCAGCCGCCGCCGGCCTGGACCTGCCCGGGCCGCACCTGACCAGGCCAGGCCCGCCTGGCCGCCGCCAGTCACGACTGAGCCCGCCATTGCCGAGAAGGCCGTTCCTCAGCCTGCCGTTCCTCAGCCTGCCGTTCCCGAGATGGCAGCTCCCGAGATGGCAGCTCCCGAGATGGCAGCTCCCCAGCCCGTGCTCCCTGAGACTGCCGTTCCTGAGCCCGGCCCGGAGCCGGCCATCGCCAGGGCAGCCGAGGCCGGCCACGCGGTCGCCAGCGAGCCGGCCCGGCCGCAGGCCCTGCCCGTTCCCGCCCCGCCCGCGCCCCGGCCTGCCGCCGCGCCGCAGGGCGGGCCCAGCGTCACCGCCGCCGGGCCGGGCAGCACCCGGCCGCTGCGGGTCGTAGAACGCGCCCTGTCCGGACCGGCCGGGCAGCGAGCCGAAGGCTGGCACGAGCAGGTTGTCGTAGTCCCCGGCGGGCACCGGCCGGGACGGCCAGACCAGCAGCAGCGCGACCGGGCCCGGGCCCGGCAGGAACTGCGCGGCTCGCACCGCGTCGTCGTGCTCGGCTGCACGGTCGGCGCCGGCCAGACGATCACCACGCTGATGACCGGCGAGGTCTTCGCCCGGCTGCGCGACGACCCGGTGGCCGTGCTCGACCTCAACCCCGGATCCGGCTCGCTGGCCGAGCGGGCGGCCGTCACCCCGGCCCTGGAGCCGCCGCCGGCCCGGGCCAGCCGGCTGCCGGGGCGGGCGCCTGCGGGTGTCCCGCCGTCCCCGCTTGAGGTGCTGTCCGCCAGCGCGGCCGGCACCGGCGATGGCGTGGACGAGGAGCTGGGCACGATGTTCGAGCTGATCTCCGACCGCTACTGCGTGACCCTGGCCGACCCGTCCGCGGCGGCCGTGCCCCGGGTGCTGGGGCTGGCCGAGCAGCTGGTGCTGGTCGCGCCCGCCAGCGGGGCGGCGGGCAGCGCCCTGGCGATGACCATGGAATGGCTGGAAGCGCACGGCTACGCGGCGCTCGCCAGCGACGCCGTCACCGTGCTGAACGGGGTCAGCCAGGCCACCATCAAGCAGGTCGAGTACGCCGAGACAGTGGCCCGCGGCCGCTGCCGGGCGATCGTCCGGGTGCCCTGGGATGACGGGCTTAGCAACCGGGCCGACATCGGCCGCCGCGCCCCGGCCAGCCAGGGCGTCCTGGCCAGCCAGAGTGGCCTGGCCAGGCCGCGCGGTCCGGCGGCGCCGCGCCCGGGCACCCTGCTGCGGCCGGGGACGGTCGCCGCCTACACCGCGCTGGCGGGCCTGCTGGCCGTCGGCCTGGCGCAGGCCCCGCGGCGGCAGAAGGCACGGGCATGAGCGCGCGCACAGCCGGCCGCAGCCGGCTGTCGGTCCGGTACTTCGACGACCGCATCCTGCTGACCGAGACGCACGCCTGGGCGTACTACCGGGTCCCGACGGTGTCCTACGAGTTCCTGACCGCCGCCGAGCGCGAGGCGCTGGCCACCAACATCACGGTGGCGCTGGCCACCATCCGGATGACCGACGCCGAGGTGCACCTGCGGATCGCGCACCGGTCCTATCCCGCGGCGGACTGGGCGACCGGGCTGGACGCCACCTCCGACGGCGGCCCCGGCTGGCTGGACTACCTGGACGAGGCCTACCGGCATGTCTGGGCCAAGGACTTCTGGACCAAGGAGGTCTACCTCGGCGTCCGGCTCGGCCAGCGGGGCGTGCGCGCGCAGCTGTCCGGCGGCGTGCTGAGCCAGTTCCTGTCCGCCTACCGGACCGGGGAGCAGGCACTGGGCCTGCAGGACGAGGCGGTCGGGGCCGGGGAGATCGCCCGGTGGAGCGAGCAGGCCGAACGGCTCGGCCGGGCCCTGTCCTCCGGCGCCCTGGCGGCCCGGCACGCGACCAGCGACGAGATCGCCTGGCTGTTCCGGCACCCGCTGACCGCCAGCATCGGCGACGACCCGCCGTCGGCGGTGCGCCGCCGCCGGTGGGGTGCCGGCGAGATCGAGGCCCTGCTGGAGGGCCAGGTGCACAACGGCCGCACGGTGCTGCGGCTGGAGCAGCCGGCGGGCGAGTCGTACGCGGCGTTCCTGTCGTTCTCCCGCTTCCCCGACGTCATGTACTTCCCCGACGGCGAGCCGTGGCTGCACTTCGCCGACGCGCTGCCGTTCCCGGTCGAGGCCAGCCTGCGGATGCGGCTGATCCCGCCCGCCCGGGCGAGCAAGGACGTCAGCCGCCGCCTGGCGCATGCCAGGGACATGGACGCGCACATCCGCGAGGCGGGCGCCGAGCTGCCGATCGCCCTGGCCGAGCAGATCGAGGCGGCCCGGCTGCTGGAGCACGGCATCACCAAGGAGCGGCTGCCGTTCGTCTACGGCTGGCACCGGCTGATGGTCAGCGCGCCCACCCGGGAGCTGTGCGTGCGCCGGGCCGAGGCGGTCATCGAGCACTACCGGGACGCCGGCATCGACGTGGTGAACTCCACCGGTGACCAGTTCTCGCTGCTGCGTGAGACGCTTCCGGGCGATCAGGTGCGGGTCAGCTCGTACCTGCAGCGCCAGCCGCTGTACACGATCGCGGGCGGGATGCCCACCGCGACCGTGGACCTCGGCGACCGGGTCGGCGACAGCGCGGGCTGGATCGGCCCCTACATCGGGGAGACCCTCGGCCGGGCGCGCTCGGTGGTGCACTTCGACCCGCTGGTGGCCGCCGCGCGCAACCGGCCCACCGCGGTCGCGATCACCGGCGAGCCGGGCGGCGGCAAGACCACGCTGGCATTGCTGCTGATCCTGCAGCTGGCGCTGCGCGGCGTCACGGTCGCGGTCATCGACCCCAAGGGCGACGCGCAGTCGCTGGCCGAGTTGCTGCGCCGCCGCGGCCGTAAGGCCCGGGTGCTGCCGCTCGGCAGCGCGGCGGCGGGCCTGCTCGACCCGTTCTCGTTCGGCGACGGCCTGGCCGAGCGGCGCACGATGGCAACCGAGACGCTCCGGCTGCTGCTGCCGAGGATGAGCGAGGAACGCGAGAGCGCGATGATCCAGGCGGTCGGCGCTGTCGCCGGCCAGGACCAGCCGAGCCTCGGCAAGGTGGTCAGCTACCTGGAGCAGTCCGCTGATCCCGCGTCGGTCAACCTCGGTGCCGTGCTGCGGTCCATGTCGGAGATGCGGCTGGCCAAGCTGTGCTTCGCGCCGTCGGGCGGCGGCGGCATCGATGCGGCCGGGTGGACGACGGTGTTCACCCTCGCCGGGCTCACCCTGCCCGACGCGGCCGTCAAGCGCGACGACTTCTCCTACGAGCAGCGGCTGTCGGTGGCCCTGCTGTACCTGGTCTCGCAGTTCGCCAGGCGGCTGCTCAACGGGATGGACCGGCGGCTGCCCAAGGCGATCTTCCTGGACGAGGCCTGGGCGATCACCGCCACGCCGCAGGGCGCCAAGCTCATCCCCGAGGTCTCCCGGATGGGCCGGTCCCGCAACACGGCGCTGATCATGGTCTCGCAGAACGCCGGTGACCTGCTGAACGAGCAGGTCACCAACTGCATCTCCAGCGTCTTCGCGTTCCGCTCGTCCGAGCGCGCCGAGGTCGCGCACGTGCTGTCGCTGCTCGGGCTGGACCCGTCCGACGAGCACAAGGCGGCACTGCGCGGCCTGGGCAACGGGGAGTGCATTTTCCGCGACCTGGACGGCCGGGCGGGCCGGATGGGCATCGACCTGATGTCCGACGAGGTGCGCCAGTGGCTGGACACCAACCCGACCCGGGCCCGTCCCGGCGACGTGCCGGTGCCCGGGCCGGGCAGCCAGGCAGGCGATGAGGAGTATCCAGACGACGACCCGTACGCGCAGGCGGGCGCGTACGGACCGGACGGCCAGGACAGCGGCGGTGCCCGCGGCGCAGCGGGGACGGCCGCCGGCGGCACTGCCCTGGCCGGGACTGATGCGCTGGCCGACCCGGACGGCGACGGCGCGCCGATCGGCCCAGGTGACCTGGACGGCGAAGCCGCCCCAGGTCGCGCCAGCACACGCCGCGGGCCGGGGGGCCGCGGCGAGACGGGTGACGGGCGGCTGCCCGCGCCATAGCGGCGCACGTCAACACAAAACCATCAGGAGCCCCCCCGAGATGCTCAGACCGCGCCGTTTCCCCCGAAAGACAGCGCTGGTGCTCGCCGTGCTGGTCGGCCTGCTGTCGGTGCCGCATGCCGACTCAGCCGTGTCAAGGGCGCCCGCCGCTGCCGCGGTCGCGGCTGCCCGCGGCACTTCCGCTCGGCCGATCAAGGCGCGGACGGTCGCAGACGTGACCCCGGCGGCGCCGTCCGGCGGGCTGTGCTCGGTGCCGGGCATCGGCGACATCGGCGGCCTGCTCGGCTTCTGCGCACTCGGCTCCAGCGGCCTGACCGGCGACCTGAACAACGTCTGCCAGCCGTCGCTGCCCGAGCCCGAGCCGGCCGACTCGGGCATCGACTCGCTGGTGCGCCCGCCGGCCACGCCCGGCAAGCAGCTCGCGACGCCCTACAACGAGTACGGCGTCGCCGGCCAGTACTGGGCGGCGACGAACCTGCAGTGCTCGGACATGACCTCGCTGATCGGCAACAACATCTCCGGCATGGCGTTCGACATCGCCAAGTCGATCGACCGGGTCACGATCTCCATCTACCAGGCCGCGGCCGGCAACGGCATCCTCGCCTGGCTTAGCAACGTCACCGACCGGCTGATCACCGGGCTGGGCAACGCGATCTACTTTCCCTACCTGGCCGTCGTGGTGATCATCGGCGCCATCTGGCTGGCCTGGCAGGGGCTGATCCGCAAGCGCGGCACCGCCACGATCGAGGGCACGATCTGGATGGTCGTGGCGTGCTCGGCCGCGATCTTGCTGATCGGCCGGCCGGCCGATTTCACCAGCCTGGGCAAGGACGTCTCGGACGGCATCTCCCAGGCGCTGAACGTTGCGTTCGCCAAGCTGCCCAGCCCCGGCCAGGCCACCTGCCTGCCGGTGAAGGCAGGCGACCCGCAGATCAGCCCGGCCAGCTACAACTACACCGCGGGCGGCACGGTGGTCGACCAGAACGCCAACGAGCTGTGGACCGTGCTGGTGTGCAAGCCATGGCTGGACGGCGAGTTCGGCACCACCGTCTACGCGGCGCCCGGCAGCAGGCCGACCGTGGTCAATGCCTACGGCCGGCAGCTGCTGTGGGCCCAGGCCATCGCGGTGAACGAGAAGCCCACCACGGGCCTGATCCAGGCCAAGCAGGCCACCTACGCCGGCATTGCCAGCAGCATCCAGCAGCACGATCCCGGTGTGTACCCGCTGTTCCAGGGCAAGGAGTGGACGACCAGGCTGGAGGTCGGCTTCGCGGCGCTGCTGGCGGCCGTGCTGGCCGGGGTCCTGGTGCTGCTGATCTCCATCACGCTGATCCTGCTCAAGCTCAGCTTCCTGCTGCTACTGATCGTCGGGCCGTTCTTCCTGCTGATCGGCACCCATCCCGGTTTCGGCCGGGTGGTGGCCATGCGCTGGGCGGAGATGCTCGTCGGGGTGCTGCTCAAGCAGGCCGCCGTGGCGCTGGTGCTGAGCATCCTGCTGTACTGCTACGCGCTGATCATGGGCACCAGCGACGCGGTCCTGCCATGGGCGCTGAAGATCCTGATGATCGCGCTGGTCACGGTGGCGGCGTTCATCTACCGGCGGCCGTTCACCCACTTGTTCTCCGCGGTCGGCTACGGCATGATCGGCTCCCGCGAGCGCGCTGACGCCGACCTGGACCGGGCCGCCGCCTCGGCCCGGTCCAGGACGGTCACCGCCGGGACCGTCGCCGTGCCTGGCGTCGCCGCCTACCGGGCCGCGCGCTGGGCCCGCCGCAACCCCGGCCAGGCTGCGGGCCTGGCCCTCGGTGCCGCCACGGCGGCCAGGACCGGCGCGGCGGTGGCCGCGGGCCGGGCTGCCGGCGGCGCGGCCGACACCGCGGACCTGGCGGCCGGCCGGGCCGGGGAGACCGCAGCCGCTGGCGCCGACGGGGCATCCGACGGGACGGCAGCGGCCGCCGCCGGAGGCGCCGCTGACGGCAGCCAGGCCGTCACCAAGGCAGGGCTGGCCGCCCGGGCCCGCGCCTGGGCCGGCGCGACCGGTGACGGATCGGGACGCGAGCCGCCGCCGCTGAACCTGCCGTCCCGGCCGGCCGCGGCCGGCGCCCCGGCCCGGGGCGCAGCCGGGCCGGGCAGCCCCGGCGCGCCGACACGGGCTGCCGCCAATGGCGCCGCGGCCGCGGCCGGGACCGCCGCCAGCCGGGCGGCCGCGCCCGGCGCCGCTGCAGGCAGCGCTGCCCACCGAGGTGCTGCTCCCGGAGGTGCTGCCAGCGGAGCCGCGGCCAGCGCCCGGCTGCCCGGCGCGGGCGGCGCGGCCACTGCGGTCGGCGGCACGGCCAGCGGCGCGGCCAGCGGCCTGGCTGGCGGCCCCGCGGCCGGTTCCGCG
>JBKQSL010000474.1:0-9650 GCA_052143655.1 Streptosporangiaceae bacterium
CGCAGGCCTGGGACGTCGAGGATGAGCTGATCGCCGTCGCGCTCCTCGGTGACGTGACCATCGACTTGTCGCGGGTCAAGAGCACCCCGGCCCAGATCGACATCGACGCTTACGCGATATTCCGCGATGTGGACGTGCTCGTCGCCGAAGGCACGCACGTCGAGATGTCCGGCGGGGTCCTGCGGGGCGAGCTGCATAACGCCGTGCCAGCCGTGCCCGGGGAGCAACGCCACAACATGATCCGCATCCACGGCCACACGGTCCTGGGCGACGTCACGGCACGCATCGCCGCACCGCACCCGAGATAGCACTTCCACCGGCCAGCGTGCTCGCCACGATCCGCGCCCGGGTGAGGACCAAGCCCGCCCCCGAATATCCGATCTGCACGCCCTCCGCCACAAACGTTCATGGCGGCGAAGCCGACCATATCGGCGGTTCGCGGGAGGCGGGTAACGTCACCGCTGGTGATCTGCCTGGCCCGTGGTCGGCGAGGAGGACGGGTCGGCCCAGCGCCGGGGCGCGCTGCGGACTGCCCCGCCTTGGAGGCTGCCGGTGGACTTGTGGCCGTGTCTTCCCCCGGGTTCTTCTACCTAGGTAGAGTACCTGTATGTCTCGGGGTTCAGGGTTCTCTGTGCAGACGCTGCGGGTGCTGGCGGTGCTGGGCGCGCAGCCGGCTGGCTGGCGGCATGGTTATGACCTGGCGAAGCAGACCGGGCTGAAGTCCGGGACGCTGTACCCGATCTTGGTGCGACTGGCGGACCGGGGGATGGTGGAGGCCCGCTGGGAGGACGGCCGGCCGGCCGGGCGGCCGCCGCGGCACCTGTACCGGCTCACCGGCGAAGGACTGACCCGGGCCCGGGAGGCGCTGGCGGCCGCGCCCGCCGCCGCAGCCCCGCCGCGGATGGCGCGGGGGCGGGCCGCGCCGCAGCCGCGGGGCCTGGCCGGGGAGAGACTGTGACCGGCGGGGCGCCGGAGCGCGTGACACGGGCGCTGGACAGGCTGCTGGGCTGGTGCGCGGGGCTGCTGCCGCCGGGGCGGCGGGGATGGGCCGAGGCGGTCCGCGCCGAGGCCGGTGAGGTACCGGCCGGGATGGCCCGGCTGGGCTGGCTGGCTGGCGGGCTGTGGCTAGTGGCGAGGGAGGCCGGGATGGTCCGCAGGATCGGGTACTGGCTGGGGGTCGCGGCGGTGGCGGTCGCTGCGGCGCTGGCGGTGCGGTATCTGTGGAGCGGTGCGCACGCCGCCCGGGATGCCTGGTGGGACAAGGCCAGGATGCTCTTGCTGATAGCGCTGCTGGCGGGTTTGCCGTGGATCGCCCGGCGGCGCGGCGTGTTCGGCCCCGCGGGCCGCAGCGTCACCGCGCGGGCGGTGCGGGTGGGCGGCAGCGCGGCGCTGGTGGGCCTGATGCTGGATCTTGCCCGGATCGAGCAGTTCCGCGGCCCGGGCGGGCTCAGCGTGTGGATCTCCCCGCCGGGGCCCTGGACGTGGGCCAAGGAGGGGACGGTCCTGGTGCTGATCGCCGCGTGCCTGGCGACGGTCCTGAAGGTCACGGCTCGGCGGCCGCAGGCCCGCCCGGCGCCGGTGGCATGGTGCACCACCGCCGCCGGGCTGGTCCTGTTCTTCACGGTGGCCCC
Source organism: Streptosporangiaceae bacterium (assembly GCA_052143655.1). Taxonomy (GTDB): domain Bacteria; phylum Actinomycetota; class Actinomycetes; order Streptosporangiales; family Streptosporangiaceae; genus CAVSUR01. The sequence goes on from JBKQSL010000474.1 coordinate 1,632, forward strand.
GGTACAGGTGCTGATCACCAGCTACGCAGCCGGGATCCTCGCGGCAACCTCACGGCGGTCACCGGTGACCCCGGCGACCCTGGCCATCAGCACCGGCGTCGGCACCCTCGGCGGCCTGCTGATGGTGGGGCTCTGGAACCCGCTCCAGCCAGGTCCGGACAGCTCCACCGCACCCCGGCCCGTGACGCTGTTCATGCTGCTGGTGGGGCTGACCGCAGCGGCAACGGCCGCAGTGGCGTGGGTCGCGGAGCGGCGTGCCAGGGGCACCGAAGACCCGTTGGCACACCGGAGGACCCGGATGTGGCAGTGCCTGGCGGCCGGCCCGCTGACCGCCGCCAGCGCCGCGCTGATGCTCCCCCTCCTGCGGGCCAGCCCCGCGGTCCACTTCGCCGCCGCGTGCCCCGCGGCACAGCGCTTCTACTGCACCTCCGCACCGGCGGTATGGATGTTCCTACTAGCCATCGGGCCTGTGCTCGGCCTTGCCATCGGCTCGGTCACCGCAGCCCTGCCGCCGCGCCAGCCACCACCCAGGCCGCCAGGCGAGCCACGGCCAGACGGCACCCGCTCAGGCGGGATCTTCGTCAAAACCTGACCAGCCCCGCACCCGCGGCCCCCGCCGCCAACTCAGCCGACGGCCGCGAGCTTGATCAGCTGTATCTCGCTGACTCGCAGCAGCTCGCTGACTCGCAGCAGCTTGCTGACTCGCAGCAGCTTGCCGTGGCGTATGAGCCGGGCGGCACGGCCGAACTCACGCCAGGGCCGGGGATCAGGATCGGCGGGCCCGGCCGCACGGCAGGCCCGGTACCCGCCGCACCTCAAGCCCATCCGCACCGGCCGGCGGACGCGTAAATTGCTGACCTTCACCACGAGATGAGCAAGATCACAGACAGTCGGCCCGGTGGGACGACGATCAGAACAATCCTTCGGCATCTCCTCACCGGCCTGCTTTTCGACCGGCACCAGCGCGCGTAACGGCGGCAATGCGCGCCTGCCTCGCGGGTGGCGCCTTGTTACCGGTACTGGCGGAGTCCGTCCGGGTCCTGAAGCCCTACCAGGTCAATGCCGCGCTGCTGAGCGCCACCGGCAACCCCAAGGTCAAGTTCATGCACTGCCTGTCGGCCTTCCACGACATGAACACCACCGTGGGCCGGGAGATCATGGAGCACACCGGCGCCACCGACGGCCTGGAAGTCACCGGCGAGGTCTTCGAGTCAGCCGCCAGCATCGTCTTCGATCAAGCCGAAAACCGGCTGCACACGATCAAGGCGATCATGGTAGCCACCCTGAGCGGATAGCGGCGCCCGGCCGCGGGTGCGCGGTCTCGTCGTCATCTCGATGCAGGAGCCCGGCGGAACGTCGACCAGGGGATCCCGCGAAGGAGATGGCCATGCTGTCCCATCGGCAGCTGGCCCATTCTCTGCGGTCATTCCTCACGCGGCCGCTGACTACCTATCCTCGTCGGGCGCCGCTGTTGCCCGCATGCCGGCGGAGGAACCCGGGGAGGCGTGTGCAGCCGTCCGGGCCCTGCGCCGACGGTGGTACCGCATGCCAAGCAGCACCGCGCCCGCGCCGATCGCAACACCGGCGATCATCGAGCCCACGCCGTCCAGGGAGGCCTGGCCCGAAGCGACAGTCCCCGCGCCGTAGGCTGTCGGCCCGACCGACAGCACGTAGACGGCGCCGGCGAGGAAGTTCCACACCGCGAACTGGGAGAGCTTCATCTTGACAATGCCAGAAACCAGGCACGGGGTGAAGAAGACGGCCAGGCGCCCCCACTTGGCGTAAACCACCTCACCGGCGGCGATGGTCCGCTCCCTGCGGGCGAGCCAAGGGCCAGGATGTGTCAGGATGGCGCGGCCCCACCGCAGCCCGATGAAGTACCCGGCCAGCCCGCCGGCCTCGGTGCCAAGGACCGAGGTTACGAGCACGGCACCAAGGTTGAGAGAACCCTGGCTAGCGGCCACGGCGGCACCAGCGATCACGGCCCCGCCGATGGCCGGCACTCCCGCCCAGCCCACCGCGACCAGGGCGAAGATAGCCAGGTAGGCCCACAGGCCAGCGGAACTAGCCGAGTCGGCGGCAGCAAGCGAGTGCATCACGGCGCCACCGCACTTTCTGGCTGCGGGATCGGGCACAAAGCTGTGATTTCCCAGTCTGAGGAAGACACGGGCGGACCCTTCATAGGCGAAACAAGAAGCCCGGCCACCTTCGCCAAGCGGCGACCAGGCGCGCCGCTGCAACCACACCTTCATACCCATCCATACCCATCGCGCAGTATTGCGGCTGGGATGTGCAGGACGAGACACCGAAGTCGGGGGCCGGGCAGCGGGACATCGCCCTCGACCAGCGCGCTGTTGCCACGCTGCGCGCGCACCTGGCCCGCCAGGCTGCCGACCGCCTCGCGTGGGGCGCGGCGTGGGCGGGGAGCGGTCTGGTGTTCACCCGCGAGGACGGTTCGCCGCTGCACCCCGGCTCGGTCAGCAATCGGTTCCGGCGGCTGGCGTTCGAGGCCGGGCTCCCGCCAGTCAGCCTGCACAGCCTGCGACACGGCGCCGCCACCTACGCACTGGCCGCCGGGGTCGATGTCAAAGTCGTGCAGGAACGGCTCGGCCACTCGACCAGCACCCTGACGCGGGACACCTACACGTCGGTGCTGCCGGATGTTGCCCGAGCTGCCGCTGAGGCCGCTGCAGCGATCATCCCGCGCGCGGAATCCGGTACTGGCGGACTCCCTATGGACTCCAAAGCCTCGCGGCAAGTAACCTGCGGAAGGTGGCAGGCGAGAATATGCAGGTCAGATGGCTTAGAAAGAGTGGGGCGCCTGGGGCTCGAACCCAGAACCCACGGATTAAAAGAGGACCGCTCGGCCGCCCTGAGCGCCCGGCCTGCACCGATGTCCCGCCCAGATTGCACGGAGGCTCCGCCGGCACTCGTTCCACGAGTCGTTCCACAGCATCCGGGCGGGACCAGGCAGGCTCGTCACTCACTGTCGCCAAAGGACGGCCTGGCTTCCAGATGGCGGGGCCCGGCGCCATCGGTTCGGCGCGGGTTCATTTGTGACCGCATGCCAAACGCCAGGGACAGCCGTGTCCTGAGGCAGCGATGGTCCACATCGCCGAATCGGAGCGGCTGGCACCCAGGTCGCTCCTGGGAATGGCCGGATGCAGATCATCCAGTTCTGGCTCACGCTGCGGGATCCCATTGCGGTCCCGATTGACACCGATATCGCATGCGGCACTGCGCCGTGGCAGGTCGAACTGGCCGAGGATGATGATCTCCAGCCCATTGGATTCTCTCCACGGGTACGAGAGTTCCGCGTTCAGTAGCACCGAGTGCGGGTTTGCGATGCCGATGGCTTGTGGGCTGCACGGACCGGGCGACGGCGCGTGTGCGGCGCTCTAGGCACGCTCGGCGGCGATGCCGGTCAGCATCAGATCGACGACATTTTCGATGATCGCTTCGTTCAGGGGCTCTCTTGTCAGCAGCAGCCGCAGGTACAGCGGGCCGACCAGCGTCTCCAGGGTTAGGAAGCGGTCGATGCCAGGACGCAACTCGCCACGCGCCTCCGCTCGATCGAGGATCACAGACCCACGCGTGAAGCGATCGGTCCAGAACCTGTCACGCGCCGCGTCGGAATCCGGCAGATCCCGCCTCAGGGCCATGCGCACCAGATTCTCTCCGAGCGGAGTGCCTATGAAAGCTGCGAGAGCGCGGAGCAAGGCGAGCAGGTCCTCGCGCAGGGATCCTGTGTCCGGAGTCGGGACCTCCAGTCCCATCCTGCTGGCCAGCGCGTCGGAGACAAGGCCGGCCGTGGTGCGCCAGCGCCGGTAGATGGAGGACTCGTGGACCCCGGCACGCTTGGCGATCTCCCGGATCGACAGCGTGTCGAATCCGCTCTCGGACAGGACATCCACGGTGGCCGTCAGCGCCGCTGCGCGCACCCGGGCGCTCCTGCCGCCGGTCCGGCGGGCTCGCGGAGGATCGCTGTCGTTGGCCATGCCTGGAAGTTATCGCAAGGATTCCCGTACCGGTGGCCTGAAGGAGCGTACGCTAACGCGAGTGCATTCGCGTTTAGGAGGAGGCCTCGTGGCGGAGAGCGAGGCTGCGGCCGCGGCCCCGCCAGGCCCGGAGATGAGCGCCTGCTCCGGCGGCAGGCGGAGGCTCGGTGAAGTACTCCTCCGGGCCGGGACTGGGAGGGTTCTGGCGATCTCCGTCCTGGCGATCCGGCCAGGCCACGCTGGAGCGGACTGAGTGACCCATGCCGTGGAGGTCGCCGGTCAGGCTGCCGATGTCGCCGTCGCCCGCGTCACCGCCGCCCGGCCGTCGAGATGACTATCGAGTGGAGACGGCCTCATGCCCTGGTCGGGTTGATCGGCGGACGCTGGACTCTGGCGGTGCTCGCTGAGCTGGCTGCTGGGGGGCTGCGCTATCAAGGCCTCCATGACGTACTGGATGGCATCTCGCACAAGGTGCTCACCGACACGCTGAGACGCGCCGAGCGCGACGGCCTCATCGGCCGGCATCTCGATCCCGGCCGGATGGACACCGCCAGCCTCTACGAGCTCACCGATCTCGGCAGATCGCTTGAAGAGCCTCTCGCCGCGCTCGGGCGGTGGGTCGACGCCAACTGGGACCAGGTCGAAGCAGCTCAGCGCGATTGGGCGAGCCGGGCCAGGAGCTGATCGAAGGCCCGTTGCTTTTCGCCGGAGTGCCATGGGCACCTGGGGGCAAGCCAGCTTTCGTTGAAGTGCAATGTGGCCTGCTGTAGCGTGAGTGGTAACACGGCGGGTAGTCCCGTAGCCGTGCTGGGCTCTGCTTGACGCCTTGGGCAGCCTCCGGGAGCGTTGCTCCGGACCCTGGTGGCGCAGGTTTGGCAGATTAGTCCATGAGACGCCTGGTTCGGGCAGGACGACCGCGCACGGTCTGTCGCCCCGTACGGGCTCGACGCCTCCTCAGCTAGAGGAGAAACGCCGTGACTGTTGTCCTTGATGGCGCGTCGGCACCTGTCGCGGTGTCCGGAACACGAAGATGGTGGGCGCTGGGCGCTCTGAGCCTGGCCGTCCTGGTGGTGGGTATCGACGGCACGGTGCTCAGCGTGGCTCTGCCCACGCTGGCTAGGGCGCTGCACGCGTCGGAGTCCGATCTTCAGTGGTTCTCGTCGGGGTACTTCCTGGTCCTGGCCGCCGCGATGCTCCCGGCCGGCCTGCTGGGTGACCGTTACGGCCGCAAGAAGGTCCTCCTTACCTCCCTGGCGCTTTTCGGGATCGGATCGGTGGCGTGCGCGTACTCGACGTCGGTGGCGGAGTTCCTGGCGGCCCGGGTGCTGGTCGGGCTCGGCGGCGCAGGGCTGATCGTGATGGCGTTCTCCGTCCTGACGGTGCTGTTCAGCAAGGCGGAGCGGCCGAAGGCGGTGGGGGCGATGTCGGCGGCCAGCTTCGTGGCCTTCCCGATCGGCCCGATCCTGGGCGGCTGGCTGCTCACCAGCTACTGGTGGGGCTGGGTGTTCCTGATCAACGTGCCGGTCGTGGTGGTCGGCCTGGCGGCCGTCGCCGCCCTGGTGCCGGAGTCCCGCGCGTCGCAGCGCCCGGGCCTGGACCTTGTGGGAGTGGCGGCCTCGGCCGCCGGGCTGGTGGCGCTGACCTACGGCCTGATCCAGGCCGGCCAGGACGGCTGGGGCGATGCCGGGGCCCTGGCCTTGATGATCGCCGGTGTGGCGCTGCTGGCCGGCTTCTTCGGCTGGGAACGCCGGCTGACCCGCCGGCCGGGCGGCCAGCCGCTCATCGATCTGAGCCTGTTCGGCTCGGCGTCGTTCACCTGGGGCGTGATCCTGTCCGTGGTGCCGATCCTGGCCATGCTCGGCATCCTGTTCACCATGCCGCAGTACTCCCAGGGCGTGCTCGGCACGACCGCCATGGGCTCGGGCCTGCGGCTGCTGCCTCTGGTCGGCGGGATGGTGGCCGGAGCCGTTCCCGCTGCCCGCGTGGTCCGCCTGGTGGGCGCCAAGGTGGCCGTGACCGCCGGGTTCATCCTGCTCGCGGCCGGGCTGGTCGCGGGCGCTATGACGAGCGTGAGCTCGGGCGGCCTGTTCGTGGCGGCGTGGCTGGCGGTCGCCGGGCTGGGGACGGGCATCGCCATGGCCACCGCCATGTCCGCCGCGCTGGTCGAGTTGTCGGCGGACAAAAGCGGCGTTGGCTCGGCGGTGCTGCAGGCGGTCAACAAGACCGGGGGTCCGCTCGGCATCGCCATCCTCGGCAGCGTGCTGAGCGTCGGCTACCTGGCCCGCCTGCACCTGTCGGGACTGCCGCCGGCCGCCGCCGCGGCCGTCCGCCAGAGCGTCTTCGGCGGCGTGGCGGTCGCCTCGAAGATTCACTCGGCGGCGCTGCTCGCGTCCGTGCAGGCGGCCTTCGTGCACGGCATGGACCTGGCGCTGCTGGTGTCCGCCGGCATCGCCGTGGCGGGCGTCGTCCTCACCCTGGTCTTCCTGCCGGCGTCGAACGCCCCGAAGAAGACAGTGCAGCCGGTCATGAACGCAGACGGCGAGGCTGCCGGAAAACAGCCGGCAATCACCGGTCAGGCAGCGTGAACGCGCAATGGCGAAGACCCGGGCGGCGATTCAGGGCTTGTGCGGCCAGGCCAGGATCGTGCCGCCGGACCAGCGCCGCCACAATGACGGGGACATCTGCCCGCCGACGTCATCGTTGCGATGACGTCTCGCAGCAGCCCCGCAGCCGGGTCGAGTGAATCCGCCATCAGTGACCAGATGCTGACCGAGCTGTCCCACCTGGAGCGGGCCGACCTCCTGCGCCGCGTCCAGATGCTGCACGCGTCAGAGTTCAGTATCAGTCGGCGCGTGCTGACCGCCAGGCGCTGGTTCATCCGGTTCCTGGCTGTCTGCTGTCTGGTCCTGATTCCCTGGACAATCGGGCTGGCCGTCTCCTTGCCCCGCACCTACGTCACCGCCAACTGGCGCGTTCTCTGGACCGGCTTCGACGTCGTACTGCTCGGCTGCCTCGCGGTCACCGCGTGGGGCCTGTGGAAGCAGCGCCAGATCGTCGTGCCGGCGTCGATCATCACGAGCGTCCTGCTCTTGTGCGACGCGTGGTTCGACCTGCTCACCGCAAATGGGCACCGGGACCTGATCGTGAGCGCAGCATCGGCGCTGTTCGGTGAACTGCCCCTGGCCACGATGCTGATCCTGCTCAGCATCCGGGCCCTGCGCGTGGGAGCACGCGCCGCTCGCGCCCTGGAGCAGGACGCCCCGCTCTCATCGCTATGGCGTGCCCCGCTGATCACATTCCCCGGCCCGTCAAAGATCCAGTAAATCCCGGGGAGTTCCCGTAGCGCGGTGGCCGCCACTGCCCCAGGCGGCGCGCACGCCGCCGGTGTCCCGCTCGGCCCGCAGCCGATGTCGTGCGCTGCTGCCGACAGGAGCCAGGTAACGCGACGCGGCGAACGAGGCGACAGACTATTCGTTCGGCGCGGCACGGCCACGCTTGCTGACCAGCCGGGACCGACGCCAGGCGGCTACATGCGTTGGTCTGCGGCGAGGTCAGTAGTGGTAGCGGGCCGCGAGGACGATGATCTCTGCTTCGGTCACGATGTAGACGAGGCGGTGCTCGTCGTCGATCCGCCGGGACCATGCCCCGGGCAGGTGGTACTTGAGCGGCTCGGGCTTGCCGATGCCGGTGAACGGATCCCGCCGGACGTCCTCGATCAGCTTATTGATCCGCGCGAGCATCTTGCGGTCGGTCTTGAGCCAGGACGTGTAGTCCTCCCAGCCCTGGTCCTCAAATGCCAGCCTCACTGGGCACTGCCGACGTCGGCGTCGGCGTCGATCAGGGCATGCTCGGCGATGCGGATGCCGTTCAGGGCGTTCTCGTAGGCACTGAGCAGCCGGCGGGCGTTGGCCGGCGAGCGCAGCAGGTAGGCGCCCTCGCGCAGGGCGGCGTAGTCCTCGGCGGAGACGAGGAAGGCGTTGCCGTGCCTGGAGACGATCTCGATCGCGTCGTGGTCCTCATT
>JBKQSL010000475.1:0-6461 GCA_052143655.1 Streptosporangiaceae bacterium
CGGCCGCCCCGACCTGCTGGCGCTGCTGCCGGGGCTGCGCGGCCGCCGTCTCGGCTGCTGGTGCGCGCCGCTGCCGTGCCACGCCCAGGTCATCGCCGAGCTCGCCGACGCCGGGACCGCCGGCCCGTAGGTGACCAATGCCCCTGTCGCGGCCGGCCATCGGCCCGGTACGCGGCGGCTGCCCCCGGCACACAGTAGAAGTGGTACCGGGCGCCCTGCGCGCCAGGTGCTCCCGTTTCGCTGCTGCCAGCCGGCCGCCGGCGTCGGCGCCGACCTTTGCCAGCCCGGGCAACCGGGCGGCCCGGGGCCAGGCGGCGCCGCTGACCGCGGCGCTGCGGGCTACCTGGAGAAGGCAGGTGGCGAAAGATGGGAGAGATACGGGCCAGCTGGCATGCCGACGAGTGGGGTCCCGCGCAGGTCGTCTTCCTGCGGCTGCGGGCCGGGGTGGATGCGGTCGTCGTCGTCGACAACGTGGCACTGGGGCCTGCGATCGGCGGCGTGCGGATCCGCCCCGACATCGGCGTCGGCGAGGTCGCGCGGCTGGCGCGCGCCATGACCCTGAAGAACGCGCTGGCCGGGCTGCCCCATGGCGGCGGCAAGTCCGGGATCGCCGCGGACCCCGGGCTGGCGCCTGCCGAGCATGAGATGGTGATGCGCGCTTTCGCCCGGGCTATCGAGCAGCTCACCGACTACACGCCGGGCCCGGACATGGGCACCACTGAGACATCGATGGCGTACGTCCGGGACGAGATCGGCCGGGCCGTCGGCCTGCCCGCGGTGCTCGGCGGGGTGCCGCTGGACGAGCTCGGCGCCACCGGGTTCGGCCTGGCGGTATGCGCGGACGTCCTGGCGGGCGCCGGCCTGCTGGAGCTGCGCGGCGCGCGCGTCGTCGTGCAGGGCTTCGGCGCGGTCGGCGGGCACGCCGCCCGGCTGCTCGCCGACCGCGGCGCCGACGTCATCGCCGCCTCCGACAGCCGGGGCGCGACCTGGAACCCGGCCGGCCTGGACATCCCGGCGCTGCTGGCGCACAAGCGGTCCGGCGTGCCGGTCGCAGGCTTCGCCGGCGGCAGCCCGGTGCCGCGCGAGGGCATCCTCGGGCTGGACTGCGAGGTGCTGGTCCCCGCGGCGCAGCCCGACGTGATCACCGCTGACAACGCCGGGAAGATCTCAGCCCGGGTGATCCTGCAGGGCGCCAACATCCCGGCGACCGCCGAGGCCGAGGCCGAGCTGGCTGCCCGCGGCGTGCTCTGCGTGCCCGACGTGATCGCCAACTCCGGCGGAGTCATCTGCGCGGCGGCTGAGTACCGCGGCGCGGGCCGGGCCGGGGCGTTCGCCGACATCACCGAGAAGGTCAGCGACGCCACAGCCGAGCTGCTGGACCGGATCCGGCCGGGAACCATGACCCCGCGGGCCGCAGCCGAGCAGATGGCCGCCGAGCGGCTGCGCAAGGCGATGGCCCTGCGCCGCTCCTTCTGACCGCGCCGGGCCGCCGGCCGGGCGCTAGCAGATCCTCGGAAGCTGCTCGGCCAGCGGCAGGTCGACCACCCGGGTGCCGCCGATCGGGGTGCGGGCGACGACCACGCCGGGGTGCTCCGCGCGCACCTCGCCGATGACCGCCGCGCCCGCGCCGAGCGTGTCGGCGTGCAGGATCTCCAGCGCCCGGTCGGCGTCGCCGGGGGCCACGAACGCGACCAGCCGGCCCTCGTTGGCCACGTACATCGGGTCGAGCCCGAGGAACCCGCAGGCCGCGCGGACGTCCTCGGGCACCGGCACGGCCGACTCGCGGATCTGCACGCCGACCCCGGACGACCCGGCGATCTCGTGCAGCGTCGCGGCCAGGCCGCCGCGGGTCGGGTCGCGCATCGCGTGCACCGCCACCCCGGCCGCCAGCAGCGCCCGCACCAGACCGTTCAGCGGCGCGGTGTCGGAGCGGATCTCCGCTCCGAACTCCAGTCCCTCGCGGACGCTGAGCACCGCGATGCCGTGCAGCCCGATCGGGCCGCTGACCAGGACCACGTCACCCGGCCGGGCCCGGTCCGGGCCGACCTGCACCCCGTCGGGGACCAGCCCCACGCCGGCCGTGGTCACGTACAGGCCGTCGCCGTGCCCGGCGTCGACGACCTTGGTGTCGCCGGTGACGATGCTGACCCCGGCCGCGCGCGCCGCCGCGGCCATGGTCTGCACCACCCGGCCGAGTTCGTCCAGCGGCAGGCCCTCTTCCAGCACGAACCCGACCGTCAGGTACGACGGCACCGCCCCGCACATGGCCAGGTCGTTGACCGTGCCGTTGACGGCCAGATCGCCGATGTTGCCGCCGGGGAAGAACCGCGGCCGCACCACGTAGGTATCGGTCGACAGCGCCAGCCGCGCCCCGCCGAGGCTGATGACGGCGCCGTCGCCCAGCTGGGCGAGCGGGGCGGCCTCGTCGCCGCCGGTGAACGCGGGCACGAACAGGTGCTGGATCAGCTCGGCGGACAGCCGCCCGCCGCCGCCGTGGCCCATCACGATGGCCGGGTAGTCGCGCAGCGGCACCGGGCAGGTCCAGTTCTCCACGTCGAGATGCTCGCTCACGCGGTTCCTCACGATGCCGCCGACGGCGTCTGCAGCCGCCGGAACTGGTAGTAGGCGGCGCACGCACCCTCGCTGGAGACCATCGGCGCGCCGAGCGGGTTGCGCGGCGTGCACTCGGTGCCGAACGCCTCGCACTGAGCCGGCTTGATCAGGCCCTGCAGCACCTCGCCGCTGCGGCACCGCGCCGACTCGGCGGTGGTGATGCCGCCGACGTCGAACCGCCGTTCGGCGTCGTACTCCGCCCACCGGTCGGCCAGCCGCCAGCCCGACGCGGGGATCATGCCGATGCCGCGCCAGTTCCGGTCGGTGACCGTGAACACGTCGGCGACCACTTTCTGCGCCTGCGTATTTCCCTCCGCGCTGACCGCGCGCGGGTAGGCGTTGTCCAGCTCGGCCCGGCCCTGCTCCAGCTGGATCAGCACCCGCCGGATGCCCTCCAGCACGTCCAGCGGCTCGAACCCGGTAACCACGATCGGCACCCGGTACTGGTCGACCAGCGGCTGGTACTGCGACATGCCCATCACGGTGCAGACGTGCCCGGCAGCCAGGAAGCCCTGCACCCGGCAGCTCGGGGAGTCCATGATCGCCCTGATCGCGGGCGGCACCAGCACGTGACTGGCCAGCAGCGAGAAGTTCGCCACGCCCAGCCGGTCGGCCATCAGCACGGTCATCGCGTTGGCCGGCGCCGTGGTCTCGAATCCGATGCCGAAGAAGACCACCTGCTTATCCGGGTGCGCCTGGGCGACGCGGACGGCGTCGAGGGGGGAGTAGACGACCCGGACGTCACCGCCGCGGCTTTTCACCCGCAGCAGGTCATCGGCCGACCCGGGCACCCGGAGCATGTCGCCGAACGAGCAGAAGATCACCTCCGGCCTGGCCGCGATGGCCAGGGCCCGGTCGATGGTCTCCAGCGGCGTCACGCACACCGGGCAGCCGGGGCCGTGGATCATCTCGACACCCGGGGGCAGCAGCTGGTCGATGCCGTTGCGGATGATCGTGTGAGTCTGGCCGCCGCAGACCTCCATCATCGCCCACGGCCGGGTGACGGTCGCGGCGATGTCGTCGAGCAGCCGCCGGGCCAGCACCGGGTCGGCGAACTCATCGAGGTACTTCACGGCGTGCCCAGCTCGGTGTCGAGCATGCCGACCGACCGCATCAGCGCCAGGGTCTCCTGCGCCGATTTCTCATCCAGCCGGGTCAGCGCGAACCCGACGTGCACGATGGTCCAGTCGCCGACCTGCAGGTCGGGGACGTAGGCCAGGCACACGTCCTTGCGGACGCCGCCGAAGTCGACGGTGCCCATCAGGGCGCCGTCGGCCTCGAACCGGTGCTCCACCCGGCCGGGGATTCCCAGGCACATGATCAGTTCCCTCCCTGCGATGCTAGATCGAGCTGCCACAGCATCACCCGGACGTCACTGGCACCTCCGCGACTGTGCTGGGCCGAAACGGCGCGGGGCAGGCACTGTGCTGGGCAGACGATGCCGGATTGTTGATCGCCTCTGCCGCGCAGTCTGGCTGACCGCCGTCACCACGGCCCAGGGACTTTAGTCCCTAAAGCACAGTGCTCCACCGGTGTAATGACAGTCCGCTGTGCCGCTCGGGCCATCTTCTGGCCGCAATCGTTCCACCTGGCCGAACACCCGCCTTGCCAATCTCCGGCCCGGTGAGTAGCGCGCTGGGCCGTCAAGCCCGCGGGCCGGGTGCCTCCCGGGTCTCGGCCAGGTGCATCCTGATCACCGAGGCGAAGTCCGGGTCCTGGGCCAGGCCCAGCCGGGCGGCCCGGCCGGCCCGGATCCGGGCCGGCCAGCTCGACACGATCGCCGCGACGGCCGGGTCCGGCACCCAGTCGATCAGCGCGCTTGCCTGCGGCCCGGCGACCTGTTCCAGGGCAGCGACCATGTCACCCACCGTGACGGTCAGTGCGGGCAGGTTGACCGGGCTGGGGCCGCCCCAGGCGGCGTCGGCGGCCGTGACCGCGCACAGCAGCCCCGCCGTGGCCCGGGCGGGCGAGGCCAGGGCCACTTCGGTCTGCGGGCCGACCGGGCAGGTCGCGCGCTCGCCGGCCAGCGGCTCGCGGATGATGCCCGACAGGAACCCCGACGCCGCGGCGTTCGGCCGGCCCGGCCGCACGCTGACGGTCATCAGCCGGACCGTCCGGCCGCGCACGAACCCCTTGCGGGCGCAATCGGCTACCAGGTACTCGCCCAGGACCTTCTGCGTGCCGTAGCTGGACTGCGGGTTCGGCCGGGTGCCGTCGTCCGCCACGGCCGGCAGCGGCTGGTCGGCAGACGCCCCGAACACCGCCACCGAGCTGGCGAACACCACCACCGGGCAGCTGCCGAGCGCGCGGCTGCAGGCCAGCAGCGCCTGCGTGGCGCCCAGGTTCGCCCGCATGCCGAGGTCGAAGTCGGCCTCGCATTCCGCGCTTACCGCGGCGGCCAGGTGCACGATCACGTCGGCGCCGGCCAGCGGGCCGGGGGAGCGGCCGGCCGGGTCCAGCAGGTCGAGGAGATCGCCGCGGACGGCCGTGACCCGCCCGTCGGCGGCCAGGTCAGCGGGCAGCGGCGTGCGGTCGATCAGCGTCAGCGCCGTCAGCGGCCGCGGCTCGCGGCCGGCCACCGCCAGCGGGCCGCCGGCCAGCACCGCCCGGGCCAGCCGCGCGCCCAGGAAGCCAGCTGCGCCGGTGATGACCATGGTGACCACAGCACACCCCTATCCGATTGGCGCTCCCTCGGCCGGGGCGGGCATCGCCGGCGGCCGGACCTCATTGTGACCCGGCCCGGTCACGCCGGCCGGCCCGGCTGCCCGCTGGCCGGCTGCCCGCCGCCCGGCTGGCCGGCCGCCCGCCGGGTCACCCGGCGCAGGTACTCGTCGCGGTCGAGCGGATTGGCGTCCGTGCGCGGCCGGACCGGGGCCGGCCCTGTCACCGGCTCGTACCGGTCGAACGCGCATTCCAGCACGCCCTCGCCCCGGGTCAGCCCGGGCAGCTGCTGCCGCAGCCCGTGCACCCCGGCCGCCGGGATGTCGCCGTCCAGCCGCAGCGAACTGCCGCGGACCGCGTGCGCCCGAGGCACGGCGCGCAGCCGGGCCAGTGCGGTCAGCAGCGCGGCCAGCGCGTCCGCTGGCGCGTCCAGGCCGAACCGGTGGATCGGCTCGCATACGACGGTCCCGGCCCGCCGCAGCGCGCTTATCAGCACCAGCGGGGCCAGGCCGCGGAAGTCCTCGCCCGTGCTCGACAGGCTCTTGGTGAAGCGGGCGTGCCCGAGGCTGTGCTTGCCCACATAGCCCGAGTGCGTCAGCACGACGACGGCGTCGGTCACTTCCCAGCCGCACAGGCCCTGCCGCAGTGTCTCCCGCACGGTGTCCTCGACCGTCCGGAAGAAGGCAGCCGGCATGGAGCCCGGTTCCACCTCGACCGTGAACCGCACGCCCGTGCCCGGCGCGGCCGGCTCGATCCGCAGCCCGATCGTGGCCAGGAACGGGTTGGGCGGCTGGTGCAGCCGCTCGACGGCCGCCCCGGCCCCGGCGAGCCGTTCCACGCAGATCGTCGTCGTCGGGCGGAAGCTGACCGCCAGCCCGGAGTCCGCCGCTAGCGTCGCGCCGATGACCTCCTTCTGCACCTCGCCGTAGAGACAGACGGAGATCTCGCCGCGGGCGTCGTCCTGCCGGACGCGGATCAGCGGGTCCTGCTCGGCCAGCCGGGCGAGCGCCGCGCGCAGCGCGCCCCGGTCACCGGGAACGGCCGGCACCACCACCGTCTCCAGGGCCCGCATCAGGATGCGGGTCTGCGGCTGCACGCCTTCCACGGCCGAGATCACCAGCACGGCCCCGTCGAGCACGCTCAGCGCGCGCTCCACCTCGGCGATGAAATCCGGGTGGCCCGGCGTG
>JBKQSL010000476.1:0-9304 GCA_052143655.1 Streptosporangiaceae bacterium
CCCGCCGACCGGGACCGCGCCGGCCGGGACCGCGCCGGCCGCCGCGGCCCTGGCCCCTGCGGCCGCAGGCGCCGCGGCTCCATATTCGGCAAATTCGACATAGTCGGCGGCGCGGGCGGCGTCCAGCTGGCCGGCCGCCGGCGCCCCGATCCCGGCCATCTCCCGGTCGCGCTGGCCGGCCCGGTCCCGGTGGCTGGTCCCGTCCCGGCGGCTGGCCCGCCCGCCCGGCCGCCCGCCCGGGACCGCTGCGGCCGCCTGCGCCGGCTGGTCGTTCGCCTCAGTCCTGACGCCGGGCAGGCCGAGTCCGGCCACCACTCCGAACGCCAGTGCGACCAGGGCGATCGTCAGCGTGTGACCCAGCTCGTCCCGGCTGATGACCAGCGTTCCGCCGCCGGACGGCAGCCGGAACGCCTGCGCCCAGCGGCCGGCCGGGGAGGGCACGGGAGTCAGCGGGCGGCCGTTCAGCGTCGCGGTCCAGCCGCCGGCCGGCTCGGCCAGCATCAGCGTGCCGCCGGCCGAAGGGGCGGCGGCAGCCGGTACCCCGACCGGGCCGGAGCGGATCGTGACCAGCTTGCCGCCGGGCTCGGCCACGGTGACCCGGGCGGCCGGGCTGTCCAGCCGCCACAGCTCGAACGCTGGCGTGGTGCTGACCGGCCGGAGCCCGGCCACGCCCGCCAGCTGCTGGGCGAGCCCGGCGTTCACCGGCGCCCGCATGAGCACGAAGCCGATGTCCAGCTGGGCCAGCAGCTGGCCCTGGTCGGCCGCGTCCCCGCCGCCGGGTGCCACCAGCGTGGCAACCGCGGTGTTCAGGGCGCGCTGCGCGGCCGGGGACGGCGTCAGGTCCTCATCGCCCAGCGACGGGCTCGGCCCGCGCAGGACGGCGTAGGTGATCCGGCCGCCGACCGAGCGCAGCACCAGCGTCCGCGGCTGCAGGCCCGACCCGGATGACACGGCGACCAGCTCCGGCACGACCTGCCCGGTCACCGGCTTAACCGGGCCGCTGGCCCCGTTCATCAGCCAGAAAGCGCCCGCCAGCAGTGGTGCCGAGCAGGCGACGAGCGAGGCTGCCAGCACCGCGCCGCTGCCCAGGCCGACCACCCGGCGCAGGCCGGTACGGCCGGACCGGACCAGGCCCGGCAGCGCGTCAGCGGCCGCGCACCCGGCCAGCAGCAGCCCGAGCGCGGCAACCAGCAGCGGCACGCCCGGCCACGAGGTCACGGCGGGACCGCCGCCAGGCGGGCTGACCCGCATCCGGCTGACCGCGATCGCGACGGCGAAGCCGCCGAGCGCCACGGCCCAGCCGGTCATGATCAGCGCCCGCCGCTGCCGCGCGAACAGCGCGGCGACCGCAACGGCGACGAGCCCGGCGGCGGCCCAGAACGCCGGCCCGCCCGGCCCGCCCGGGCTCAGCAGCAGCAGCCCCCGGGCAGCCGGCCCGGGCGTGTTGAGCCAGGCCGGATGCAGCCCGGTGCCGAGCAGCAGCGTGCCCGGGCTGGCGGCAAGCTGCACGGTCCACGGCAGCAGCAGCACCAGCGGCACGACCACCACGATGGCCAGGTTGATCAGCAGCCGTACCCGGCGCAGCGCGACTGCGGCGAGCACCGCGCCGAGGACCGCCATCAGCCACAGCAGCGGCACGAACGCCGCGCCGACCGCCAGGACCAGGCCGGACGCCCAGGCGGCCCGCCGGGCCCGCCGCGGCGGGCCAGTGAAGATGCGCCCGGTCAGCAGGGCGAGGACCGGCAGCAGGATGAACACCGCTGCGGCACCGAGCCGCCCGCCCGCTACCACGCCCATGGCGATCGGCAGCAGCGCGTAGCTGGCGGCCGCCCAGACCCGGACGGCCGGCAGCCGGGAAACCCGCCGGGCAGCCAGGTAGGCGGTCATCCCGGCCAGCGGCACGCAGCCCAGCAGGATCACGTCTACCGCCAGCCACGGCTTGCCGCCGAGCACGGTGGCCAGCACCGCGACCACGGCGATGTAGCCGGGGGCGCTGCTGGCCGAGCCGACGCCGACCGGGTGGAAGCCCTGCAGGTAGGTGTGCCACAGGTCGCTGGCACCGCCCCAGCTCGGCACCAGCGCGCCGCCGCCGAGCGGGCCGCCGCCGCCCAGCAGCGACCGCTCGGCCACCAGCGCGACCACCGTCAGCGCCGTGAACAGCAGCACCGCCGGGCTGGTCACGATGCGCTGCGCGAGCCCGGTGTCGGTGAGCAGGAAGTCGTCGGCGTCCGGGTCGTCGGACGCATGATGCGAGCCGACCGTGTCGGCCTGCGCGGACTGGGACATCGCCACGGCGAGGAACTCGAACACCCGGCGGACCGACCGGCCCGGCGGCAGGTCGGCCCGCAGCCGCCCGTAGGCGGCGCGCCGGCCGGGTGCGCGCAGCCTGCGCGCGCGCATCAGGCGCAACGGGTGGCCGAGCACCGAGCCGATCGCGGCCGTCTCGTCCAGCGCCGCCGACGGCCGCTTGGCGACCAGGAAGAACAGCGTCCGCAGCGCCGACACCACGACATTCCCGGTCAGGGCCCGCAGCATGGGCCCCGCGGGCAGGTTGCCCAGCAGGGTGACCAGCGCACTACGCCGTTCGAGCAGCCGGGTGCGGCGGCCCACCGAGACCGGCCGGCGGCGGCGGACGGCGGCCTGGGCGTGGTACACGACCGCCTCGGTGATCACCCGCACCCGGTAGCCGGATGCGTGCGCCCGCCAGCAGAAGTCGACATCCTCCATGAACAGCGACATGCCGGGGTCGAAACCGCCGACCGCGTCCCAGGCGTCGCGGCGGACCAGCATCCCGGGGCTGCCCACAGCCAGCACGTCCCGGTCGCCGTCGTCCTGCCCCTGGTCCACCTCGCGCGGCTCGATGCCGGTGATCCGCCGGCCGACCGTGTCGATGGTCACCCCGGCCTCGAGGATCACCCCATGATCGGTCCAGTCCCGGATCTTGGGGCCCAGCACGGCCGCCGACGGCGTCTCAGCGGCACCGCGCAGCAGCTGCTCCAGGGCATCCGGGGCCGGCTCGCAGTCATCGTGCAGCAGCCAGATCCACTCGGTCCGCGCGCCGGCCGGGCCGCCCGGCGCGCCGGGGACGCTCACGCTGGCTGCCGGGTGGGCCAGCGCCCGGGTCACGGCAGCGGCGTAGCCGGTGTCGCGGTCCATTCCGAACACCACGCTCGGGCCGAGCTGATCGGCCAGCACCGACCCGCTGCGGTCCCGGCTGCCGGTGTCCACCGCAACCACACGCTGGACCGGCCGGGACTGGCTCAGCAGCGCTTCGATGACGCGCGGCAGCCAGGTCGTTCCGTCGTGGGCGACGAGCACTGCGGTCACGACATGCTGCGGATACGAATCGTGTGGCGACAAGTATGGTCCGCTTGCTCGGAGGGTTCCCGGGCAGGCCTGCGCGGCGGCGCAAGGCCCGCGGCGGCGGGCTGGGTACCTCGTGAACGATACGCGAACCGACCTGGCCAGGACGGCGAGATGAGCTAGACCGCCTCGCGCTTCAGGCGGCGGCGCTCCCGCTCGGACAGGCCGCCCCAGATCCCGAACCGCTCGTCGTGCTCCAGGGCGTACTCAAGGCACTCGGTGCGCACCTCGCAGGACCGGCAGACCCGCTTGGCCTCCCTGGTGGAGCCGCCCTTCTCCGGGAAGAACGCCTCCGGGTCGGTCTGCGCGCACAGCGCGCGATCCTGCCAGCCCTGTTCCTCAGCATCGTCCGCGCCGATGCCCAGCGTGCTGTCGTGCACCAGCGTGACGATGACGTCTGCCACAGCGCACCTCCTGCCCGTCCTGAAACCCCGTCGTCTTGCGTCTGCTCCCCGGCGCGCAAGAATTACACATGTGGAATTACACCCGCGTGTCTTGCTGTAAGTCAAGAGCGAAAGGTGGTAGTGGCCGCCTGGTTGCCCCGGATGACGGGAAAATCCCGGTGCCGGATTCTGGCCGCGGGCAGGCTTCATAGCAGGCAAAACAGGGACCCCGCGGGCATTGCGCCGGTACCGCCGGGCGCCGCCGGCGGCCCTGCAAGAAGCCTGCGGAAACTCCCCCGGGCGCAGCGCGGGAGCAGCCGCCTGCCAGACTGCCAGCATGCGCATCACCGTGCTCGCTGGCGGCGTCGGCGGCGCGCGCTTCGTGCGCGGCCTGCAGGCGGCGGCCCCGGACGCCGAGATCACCGTCATCGGGAACACCGGGGACGACATCGAGCTGTTCGGCCTGCATGTCAGCCCCGACCTGGACACGATCATGTACACGCTGGGCGGCGGCATCAGCGAGGAGCGCGGCTGGGGCCGGGACGGCGAGACGTTCACCGTGCTGCCCGAGCTGACCGCCTACGGGCTGGCGCCGGACTGGTTCGGCCTCGGCGACCGGGACTTCGCGACGCACATTGCCAGGACCGCGCTGCTGGCCGGCGGCCAGCCGCTGTCGGCCGTCACCGCCCGGCTGTGCCAGCGCTGGCAGCCGGGTGTCACGCTGCTCCCGATGTCCGACGACCCGGTGCGGACGCACGTGGTGATCGAGCGGGACGGCCAGCAGCAGACCATTCACTTCCAGGAATGGTGGGTCCGGCTGCACGCCGCCGTGCCCGCCCGGCAGATCATCGGTGTCGGCGCGGACCAGGCCCGGCCGGCCCCGGGCGTGCTGGCGGCCATCGAGACCGCTGACGTCGTCCTGCTGCCGCCGTCCAACCCGGTGGTGAGCATCGGCGTGATCCTTTCGGTGCCGCAGATCGCTGCGGCGGTGGCGGACCAGACTGTGGTCGGGGTCTCCCCCATCATCGGCGGCGCCCCGGTCCGCGGCATGGCCGACGCGTGCCTGACCGCCATCGGCGTCCCCACCACCGCTGCGGCGGTGGCGGCGCACTACGGGCCGGGACTGCTGGACGGCTGGCTGGTCGACAACCAGGACAAGGACGCCGCCGACGCGCCGGAACTTGCGGAGATCGCGGTGCGCGCGCGACCGCTGTTCATGACCAATGTGGCGGCCACCGCGGAAATCGCCCGCGCCGCCCTGGACCTGGCGGCGGAGCTGAGCCGGTGACCGCGGCCGGCCAGGCGACCGCCGGGGAACCGCAGATCGCGGAGCAAGGGCCGGTGCCGCCGGTGATGGTGCTGCCGGTGACCGGGCTGCCCGAGGTCACCGCCGGAGCCGACCTGGCCGGGCTGATCGCGGCCGCCGCGCCGGACCTGGCCGACGGCGACATCGTCGCCGTCACCTCGAAGATCGTCAGCAAGGCCGAGGGCCAGGTCGTCGCCATGGACCGGGAGGCGGCGATTGACGCCGAGACCGTCCGGGTGGTGGCTCGGCGCGGGCAGACCAGGATCGTGCAGACCCGGCACGGGCTGGTGCTGGCCGCGGCCGGGGTCGACGCGTCCAACACCACGCCGGGCACGGTCGTGCTGCTGCCCCGGAATCCGGACGCCTCGGCCCGGCAGCTGCGCAGGTCACTGCGGGAACGGTGCGGCGCGCGCGTCGCAGTGGTGATCACTGACACGATGGGCCGGCCGTGGCGGACTGGCCAGACCGACACCGCGATCGGCGTGGCCGGCCTGGCGCCGCTGCGTGACCACCGGGGTCAGGCCGACACGTTCGGCCAGCCGCTGGAGGTCACCGTGGCCGCCGTGGCCGACGAGATCGCCGCGGCGGCCGACCTGGTCAAGGCCAAGACCCGGCAGCTGCCGGTGGCGCTGGTGCGCGGCCTGGCCGCGCTGGTCACCGAGGAGGACGGCCCGGGTGCGGCGGCGCTGATCCGGCCCGCCGCCGAGGACATGTTCCGGCTCGGGGCCGCCGACGTGCTCGCCGGGCGCCGCACCGTGCGCGAGTTCAGCACCGAGCCGGTCGATCCGGCCGCGGTGCGCCGGGCCGTCGCCGCCGCCGTGACGGCGCCCGCCCCGCACCACAGCCAGCCGTGGCGGTTCGCGATCGTCGAGTCGGCGGCGGCGCGCACCGCGCTGCTGGACGACATGCTCGCCGCCTGGCAGGCTGACCTGCGCGGCGACGGGTTCACGGCGGAGCAGATCGCCCGCCGGGTGCGCCGCGGCGAGCCGCTGCGCCGGGCCCCGCTGATCATCGTCCCGTGCCTGGCCCCGGACGCCGCGCACGCTTACCCGGACGAGCGCAGGAACGCCGCCGAGCACACGATGTTCGTGGTCGCGATGGGCGCCGCCGTGCAGAACCTGCTGGTGGCGCTGGCGGTCGAGGGACTGGGCTCGTGCTGGGTGTCCAGCACGCTGTTCTGCCAGCCGGTCGCGGCCGCCGCGCTGGGCCTGCCGGACGGCTGGGAGCCGATGGGCGCCATCGGCGTCGGGCACCCGGCCGCTCCCCCGCCGCCGCGCCCCGACCGCGACCCGGCCGCGTTCATGACCTTCCGCTGACCCCCGCGCCGGCCGGCTCCATGATCGTGGTAAGTCGTCAGTTCCATCTGCGGACGGATTACCGCGATCATGAATGACTGGGCGTTGGCTTCCGCGCAGCCAGGGCTCTTGGCCTGCACCGTTGTGATACCATAACAGTATGGCTATGACGCTCCGCTTGTCGGCTGAACTCGAAGCTCAGCTCAAGCAGGTCGCCGAGGCTGAACGCCGCAGCGTGCAGCAGACTGTCCTGGTCGCGATCGAGGAGTACCTGTCGGCGCGGGAGACCGCGGAGATCCTCGCCGATCCGGCGGCGCTGCGAGGCCTGGCCGAAGCCAGGGAATCTGAGCAGGCCGGCGACGTGGTCTACGGTGCCGGGGCGGCGCGCGCTCTGCTGGCTGAGCGCAGGCGGTGAACGCCGGCGCTTACGAACTCGGAATGACCCGCCCGGCCAGGCGCGCCATCTCGGAACTGCTTCCCGAGGACGCCGCCGCCGCGGCTGTCGAGTTCATCAGCGGACCGCTCCTGGAAGGCCCGTACCGGGTCGGCAAGCCCCTCCGGGGCACCCTGTCCGGCTTCCATAGCGCCCGGCTCGGTACCCAGTGGCGCGTGCTGTACCGGATCGATGAATCCAAGCACGCGATCATCGTGCAGGATATCCAGCACCGCTCGGCTGCCTACCGTCACCGGTAGGCCCTTGCCCTTGGCCTCCTCGCCCTTGACCAGGTCAGCTTCGACATTGAGCCGGGTCGGTCACCGGACTGCCCGGCCTGACCCTGTGGCCTCATCCTCGTCACGAAGGCATCCGCGCTGGTTCCGGAGCCGACCGAAATAAGTACGCTCGACGCGCGCAGGCGCCTCGCCGAGAGCCTGAATGCCCGCCCTGGCCAGCGCAAGCAGTTGTGACGACGGGGATCCGGGGCGGGCAGAAGGACGAAGGGCGCACGGCAGCGTGAAGAGGCTCGCCGGCGCCGAGAACCCGCTTGTCCAGCAGACGGCTGCGCGCCTCTCCCAGGGTTGCCAGTCATCTCGTGAGCAGGTGGAGCGATTCGCGATGCTGCGGATCCGGCAGGTCACCGCGGCAGCCCGCGTCACGCCACCCTCAGAGCCCGTGCACCGGCAGAGCTGCCGTCGTCGTCACTGGCACTTGACATCAACTAGTGTTTTTGCTCTAATTAGAGCATGAACTCTAAGAGGGGCGAAGCGGGTACCGGAGGGCGGACGGCCAAGTCGGAGCAGACTCGCGGCCGGATCCTGGACGCCGCCCGCCGCCTGTTCAACGAGCGGGGGACGGCGGCGGTGAGCACCAACCACATCGCGGCGGAGGCGGGCCTGTCCCCGGGCAACCTCTACTACCACTTCGCCGACAAGCAGGAGATCATCCGCGCGCTGCACGACCGGTACTCGGCGGCCAACGAGGGCTTGTGGCAGACCGCGCCCGGCGTGCCCGCGAGCCTGGCGGCGCTGCGTGCCGGCCTGGCCGGGGCCATGGAGCTGGCCTGGGAGTACCGGTTCTTCGAGCGGGAGCTGCTTGCGCTGCTGCGGGCCGACCCGCTGCTTTGGGCCAGGTACCGGCAGGGGTATGAGCGCCGGCTCGGGCAGTGGCTGGCCTTCGGCGAGCAGCTGGTAGCCAGCGGCGCCATCCGCCGGCCCCGCCCGCCGGCCACCCTGGCCGACCTGGCCGTGGCTGTCTGGCTGATCGGGCAGAGCTGGCTGCCGTTCCTGGAAATCACCGGTGACCCCCGCGATCCCGCTCAGCTCGCCAGGGGCGCCGACCTGGTGCTGGCGGTCCTGGGTCCCTACCTGACCGGGCGCCAGAGCAGCAGTGAGCAGCAGTCATGAGCCTGCATGTGATCGTGCTGGTCATGATGAGCAACCTGCACGGCTACGGGCCGGCGGCCCACCCGATGACCGAAGGCGACCCGCTGGCCGCACCGCCTTCCAGGCCACCTTCGGCGGCCGGCCCACACCCATGGGTCGAGCGCTCATCGCCACCGTCGCCTGGTGGCACGACCAGGGCCGCACCGCGGCCGACAAGGAGTGAACTCAGATGCAAACCCTCACCCGCCCGCCGGCTGCCGCGGCCCTCCTTCCGGACCAGGACGCCCGGGCCGCGTGGCGGCGCCGCGTCGCCTACGCCGGCTCGCTGTTCCAGCTCGCCTTCGCCGCGCTGTGGCTCGTCCGCGCCACCCTAGCCGCCGGCTGGCCTGCCAGGCTGCCGATCGCCATCGCCCTGGCCGCCGCCGCAGCCGGCGTCGGCATCTGGGGTGCCCTGGCCACCCGCGGCCTGGCACCGCAGCCGCGCGGGCAGGCCGCCGCCCGCCTGGGCCGGGCCATCACCATCGCCACCGTCGCACAGCTCGCGGCGAGCATCGCGCTGCCGTTCATCGTCAGCGCGCTCGGCCGGCCCGACCTGGCCGTGACCAGCATCGCCATCACCATCGGCCTGCTGCTGCTATGGCTGCGCGCCAGGCTGGCCTCCGGCGGCCATCTGGCCGCCGGCGTCCTGCTCATCGCCGTCCCGGCCGGCCTCGCCCTGGCGCTGACCGGGAACATCCTCATCGCCGCCACCGGGCTGGCGACCGCCGCCATCCTCCTGGCCAGCGCCATCACCGGATTCCGCGCCCTGGCCAGCGGCACCCTCACCACCCCCGCACCCGCCAGCCACCTCCCGGCATCCGGCCGGCGGGCGGCTCGCGGCCCCGGGGTGCCGTGGGATATGGACCGCACCCGGGTTATGACCGCGGGCCGTTGCATACCAGGGCGGAGGCAGGGCGATGACCGAGCCGATGATTGAGGCGCAAGGGCTTGTCAAGCGGTTCGGGTCCGCCACCGCGCTCGCCGGGATCGACCTGGCCGCCGGGAAGGGCACAACCCTCGCCCTGCTCGGCCCCAACGGGGCCGGCAAGACGACACTGGTGCGGATCTTGACGACGCTGCTCAAGCCGGACAGCGGC
>JBKQSL010000477.1:0-10438 GCA_052143655.1 Streptosporangiaceae bacterium
CTGCTGGCCGCGCTGGTCCTGCCGCCCGCCGGGTAGCCGCCCGGGACTGGCCGGCCGGGGGAGTTCCGCCCGGCTGTGTCACACTGCGGCTGGGGAACGCGGGCGGGTGATGGCGATGGACGGGGAACCGGAAATTCTAGCCTCCGGGCCGGACCGGGAGCCGCGCCGCCCCGGCTGGTGGCCGGGTATGCGGCACCGGCGCACTGCCGTCGGCGTGCTGCTGCTCATCCTGGCGGCGGCCCTGGCCGCGGCCGGCTACCTGGGCGGGCAGGTCGGGCACCGGGACGCGGCCATCAGCACGCTGCGGTCGGCGCTGCGGGCCGCCCGCGCCGCCGAGGCGACGGCAGTGGCCAGCCCGTCCTTCCCGGTGTACGCCAACAGCACGCTCAGCAGGTTCCCCGACAAGCTCGGCGGGTCGTTCTCCCTGGTGGCGGCGGCGGTCCGGCCCCGTCCGGGCTTGGCCCCGCTGACCTGGCTGTTCGTCTACGGGCAGCACGCCGCGCCGGGGCAGCGCTACGCGCTGCTCGGCGATACCTGCACCGGCCAGTTCGTCACCCCCACTGACCTGGCCACCGGTACCGCGAACAGCAGGGGGGAGCTGAGCCTGGTGGTGCCGAACCTGGACATCAGTCCCCGTGACCCGGGCGCCTGGATCACGGTGTACCGGATGAGCGACGGGCTGACGCTCGGCGGCGTCGAGGGCCCGTTCGTCGGCGGGGGCGCCCGCGGCTTCCGGTCCGTGCCACCCTGCTGAGCTGCCTGCCGCGGGCCTGGCCGGCTGCGCGCAGGTCTGGCGGGCCCGGCCGCGAGCCCGCCCGCCGCAGCGGCCGGGCGCGACCGGCACCTTCCGCTCAGCGCCGGGCGCGGGCATCCTGGTGGCGGGCGGCATCAGTCGGCCGGGCCCGCTGGCACCGCCTGCCCGGCCGTGGCCGGGCCCTGGCTGGCGGCACTGCCCGCTGACTGCTACCGCGGAGGCGCTGTGGAAGACATGTACATGGCCGGACTCGAGGCGAACGCGGCGAACTACGCGCCGCTGACCCCGCTGGCGTTCCTGGACTGGAGTGCTGATGTGTACCCCGAGCGGCTCGCCGTCGTGCACGGCGCCCGCCGGTACACCTGGGCCCAGACCCGGCAGCGGTGCCGGCGGCTCGCCTCCGCGCTCGCGGCGCGGGGCATCGGCCGCGGTGACACGGTCTCGGTGGTGGCGGCCAATACCCCGGAGATGGTCGAGGCGCATTTCGGGGTCCCGATGACCGGTGCCGTGCTGAACACGATCAACACCCGGCTGGACCCGGCCACAATCGGCTACATCCTGGACCACGCGCAGGCCAGGGTGCTGATCACTGACCGGGAGTTCGCCCCGGCGGTGGCCGGGGCGCTGAGCCAGTGCACGGTCCGCCCGCTGGTGATCGACATCGACGACCCCGAGTACGACGGGCCGGGGGAGCGGCTCGGCGAGATGGACTTCGAGGCCCTGCTCGCCGCCGGGTCGCCGGAGTACGAGCGGGCCGAGCCGGCTGACGAGTGGCAGGCGATCTCGCTCAACTACACCTCCGGGACGACGGGCAAGCCCAAGGGGGTCGTCTACCACCACCGCGGCGCCTACCTGAACGCGGTCGGCAACATCCTCACCTGGGGCATGCCGCGGCACAGCGTCTACCTGTGGACGCTGCCGATGTTCCACTGCAACGGCTGGTGCTTCCCGTGGACGATGGCGGCCAACTCGGGCACGAACGTATGCCTGCGCAAGGTCGACGCCGAGCTGATCTTCGCGCTGATGCGCTCGGAGGGGGTCACTCATTACTGCGGGGCCCCGGTAGTGCACGGCACGCTGATCAACGCGCCCGCACAGCTGCACGAGGGCGTCGGCGGAGTCAGCGCCATGGTGGCCGGCGCGGCCCCGCCGGCCGCGATGATCGAGGGCATGGGGGAGCTCGGCTTCGCCCTGACTCATGTGTACGGGCTCACCGAGACCTACGGCCCGGCTGCCATGTGCGCGCAGCAGGAGGACTGGGCCGGGCTGGAGGTGACCGAGCGGGCCCGGCTGAACGGCAGGCAGGGCGTCCGGTACCTGCTCCAGGACGGGATGACGGTGGTCGACGAGAAGACTGGCCAGCCGGTGCCCGCCGACGGCCAGACCATGGGCGAGATCGTCTTCCGCGGCAACATCACCATGAAGGGATACCTGAAGGACCCCGAAGGGAGCGGCAAGGCCTTCGCCGGCGGCTGGTTCCACTCCGGTGACCTGGCGGTGGTCGAGCCCGACGGGTACGTCAAGATCAAGGACCGGGCCAAGGACGTGATCATCTCCGGCGGGGAGAACATCTCCTCGATCGAGATCGAGGATGTCCTGTGCCATCACCCGGCCGTCGCGATGGCCGGGGTGGTCGCCCAGCCCGATCCGAAGTGGGGCGAGACCCCGCTGGCCTACGTGGAGCTTAAGCCCGGGGCGCAGGCCACCGAGGCGGAGCTGATCGAGCACTGCCGGGCCCGGCTGCCGAGGTTCGCCGCGCCCAAGAAGGTGCTGTTCGGTACGCTGCCCAAGACCTCGACCGGCAAGATTCGCAAGCAGGTGCTGCGCGACCAGTCCGGATCCGCAGCGGCGATCGGCTGACGGCTCAGGCCTGCTCGGCGGCGGCCGGGGGCCGGCGCAGTTCCTCGGGCGGCGCGGTCATCGCGGCGGCCGCCCGGAGGCTGGCATCCCGCCCGGTGCCGGGCTGACCGGGCCGCCGTTCGCGGCCGGGCTGAGACCGGCGCCCTGGCCCGGCTCTACCTGGCCGCCACTGCGGAAGTCCGGCAGCGCCGCCGTCTCGTCCAGGCCACCAGCATGGCCGACTCCGCAGCCGCCCTCGGCGAGCTCTTCCGGCAGCGGCTCGGTCACCTGCAGGTAGATCAGACCTTGACGTCAACGTGAGATTCGGCCCGGCGGCTGCGGCGCCGCCGGGCCGGCGTCCGGCCGGCGCCGCCGCGCTAGGCGTCTTCGACGTCGACCAGCAGTTCCCGGCCGTCGGGCAGGACCACGCCCAGCCAGTAGCAGATGGTCCCGTCCTCGGCCTGGCTCTGGCCGAGGATCTCGATGCCGGCGACCTCAGGATGGGCGACGAGCAGTCGGCACAGCACGCTGCCCGCATGATCGGCGGGCAGCGCCGGCCGGCCGGCGTCCTGAGCGGATGTCACGCGGCCACCCGCACAAGTGCGGCAGGCCGTAGCGGAACGGCGTATCCGAACACATTTCCAAGGTAACCCAGCGTGAACTCAGGAACCCGGAATGACGCCGTAATCCCGCTGCGGCGTGTTGCGCCGCCGCCGCAGCGGGTTGCGGACGTGCGGCGCTGCGACCTATGGATCGGCTGGCGCGGCCGGCAGCGGCCCGCGAGTCCGGTGACGGCGCGTGATGCCCGCACCGCCGGCCCGCGGCCAGGCGCAGGCGAGCGTCAGGCCGAGCGCGGCGACCAGGACGCTCCACCATCCCCACGGGCCAGGCCACCGCAGCTGCGACACGAACGTGATCACCGTCGCCCCGGCCGCGGTCGCGGCCAGGCCCGGCCAGCTCGGGGCGGCCGCGATCAGCGCCGCCGCCAGCGCGGGCCAGAAGTAGTAGGCGACGATCACCGGCTCGAACGCGCAGCGCAGCCCCAGGGCCACGGCCGTCCACCACAGCACCTCCCGCAGCATGACCGGGCTCCACCGGGATCCGCTGGCGCCGCGCCAGCGGCGCCCGACGACGACCGCGCAGCCGCAGGCGGCCAGGATCGCCGCGGCCCGGGCCGGGCCGGCGGCAACCGCGCCGTGCCCGAGCCGGGGCGCCAGCCCCGCCCACGGCGTGGGGTGATCGATGGCCGGCCAGTTGGGCTGGCTGGTCACCGCGGTGAGCGTGGCAGACCAGTTCGCCACCGCCGCGGCGCCCAGCAGGGCGGCGCTGGGAACCGCTGCCCGGCCGAGAAAGCCGGGCAGCCGCCTGCGCTCGATGACGGCGCAGGCAACCGGCAGCGCGAGCAGCACCAGCGGCTGCACGGCTACCGCGGCGCCGGCCAGCCAGGCTGCCCGCACGGTCCGCGAGTCGGCCAGCGCCAGCAGCGCGAACAGGAACAGGCCCACCGCCACGGCGTCCTCGGGGTGCCCCCAGCGCATCGCGACGTTCCACAGCGCGACAGTGCTCGCCGCGGCCAGCAGCGCGCGCCTGCCGCCCGAAGCGCCCAGCCGCTCGGCGAGCGCGTCGGCGGCCAGCAGCGCCACCGCGGACAGCGCGACCACGTAAGGGCCGGCGATCAGCCAGGCGCCGGGGTGCGGATTGTGACTGCCTGGCGGGGCGAGTGACAGGCCTGCCGCCGTGATGGCCGCGGCCGCCGGGACCAGGATCACGGCGGCCCCGGGGAAGGTGATCAGCGCCGTGGGCCGGGTGTAGAGGCCGGCCAGGTCCAGGTGCATGAGGCGCCGGGCGGCAACGAGCGTCCCCCACAGGTCGTCGGGCACCGACCAGTCCGACCGGCCCACCAGGCGCGGGCCCCACCAGATCGTCGATGCCATGGCGATCACGGCCAGGCAGGCCGCGGCCAGCACCGGCAGCCGCCTCCTGGCCAGCCAGGACGTGGGCACGATATGACCCTAGCGCGGCTTCCGGGCCGGCCCGGCCGGTCGCCGCCGCCTGCCTGTCGCCGCCGTCTAGCGGTCGCCGCCGTTTGCCGGAGAGGCCGTTTGCCGGCGAGGGCCGCCAGCCAGAGAGGGTCGGCTACCGGACGGCGGGCTGCCGGGACGAGTCGGCGGCGGCGCGGTCCACCGCCAGCAGCAGGAACGCGGTCGCGCGGTCGAATACCTCTTCCACCGGCCGGCCCGTGAGGTGCTCGGCATAGGCCTGGTACCTGGTCATCTCCCAGGCCAGGCCGCGCGGCGGGAGCGAGCATGGATCCGGCTCGGGCACTGGCTTCCAGGTCCAGGCCGAAATCCGGCTGCCGCCCGCCCCGGAGCGGATGACCGGCGCGGGGGTGATGAAGTCGACGTGGTCGACGAAGTGGCCCATCCTGTTGCGCACGAACCGCAGTCCGGCGAGCGTACCCTCGACCAGCGCCCGGTCGGCCGGCGGCTTGTCGGCCAGTACGCAGTCGTAGGCCTCCGGGTGGTAGCGCACCAGCGTGCCGTCCACGATCGTCACCCACCAGACGGCCTCGCTGATCACCGCGAACGCCCGCGGCCGGTCGGTGGCCCGGACCCGGCGCAGTCGGCCTGCCGCGTCGCGCATCGCGGTGATCGACCAGTCCAGCGCGCTCAGCTCGGGAATCCGGTCGCCGGTGTTCTCCCGGTTCCAGGCCACCCGGCAGCGGGCCGAGCAGAACCGGGCGTGCTCCCGCCGCGGCGCGAACACGCGACCGCACTGCTCGCACTTCCGGATGTCAGCCACAACTCAATGTTACGCGTAACAGGCTGGCCGGATGCCGGCCGGCCTGCAGTCGGCGTGCCGTGGCGGCCCAGGCCGGCCTGACCGGGCGCAGCACGGGCCCCGCGAGGGGTACGGTCCATGACATCCGGACGCGACGCGACGACGATTCCAGGAGGTCCCGTGCACGGCAGGCGGGGATCCCGGCCGGCGGCGCAGGCCGCCGGGGCCGCCGGGCCTGGACCGGCCACGGCGTGCGCCACGCTGGCCGGCGTGGTGCTCCAGCGGGCCGCCGCCGCGCCCGACCGGGTGCTGCTGCGGCGGCGAGCCCCGGACGGCAGGTGGCAGGACGTGACTGCCGCCGCGTTCCGCGCTGAGGTCGAAGCGCTGGCCCGGGGTCTCATCGCGGCCGGGATCGAGCCGGGCGACCGGGTCGCGCTGATCTCCCGGACCCGCTACGAGTGGACGCTGATCGACTTCGCGATCTGGACCGCCGGGGCGGTGACCGTGCCTGTATACGAGACCTCGTCGGCCGCGCAGGTGCGGTGGATCCTGGAAGACTCGCAGGCCCAGGCGGTATTCGCGGAGACAAGCGGGCATCAGGCGATCATCAGCGAGCTGCGCGCGCACCTGCCCGGCCTGGCGTACACGTGGCCGGTCGACGGCGCCGGAGCGCTGGCTGCCGCCGGCCGGCAGGTCAGCGATGCGGAGCTGGCCAGACGCCGGGACAGCCGGTCCGGCGCTGACCTGGCGACGATTGTCTACACCTCCGGGACGACCGGCGAGCCCAAGGGCTGCGCGCTGACGCATGCGAACCTGCTCGCCGACGTCCGCAGTGCCATCAGCGTGCTGCCGGAGATCTTCACCGCGCCAGGCTGCTCGACGCTGCTGTTCCTGCCGCTGGCGCACGTGTTCGCCCGGATCATCGAGATCGGCATCCTGGAGGCCGGCGCGGTCCTCGGCCACTGGCCCGATCTCGGTACCGTGGCCGACGGCCTGGCCGAGTTCCGCCCGACGTTCCTGCTCGCGGTGCCCCGGGTGTTCGAGAAGGCCTACGACGCCGCGCAGCAGCAGGCTGCCGCGTCCCCGGCGCGCGCCCGCCTCTTCGCCGCGTCCGCGCAGACCGCGATCGCCTGGAGCCGCGCCGCCGGCGAGACGCCCGGCGGCGCTGCGGGTGGCGGCACGGCGCCCGGCGGCCGGGCCCGGGCCGGCCTGCGGCTCCGGCACAGGGTGTTTGACGTGCTGGTCTACCGGCGGCTGCGGGCGGCGCTGGGCGGTCAGGTCCGGTACGCGATCTGCGGCGGGGCGCCGCTGGGGGAGCGGCTCGGCCACTTCTTCCGCGGGGCCGGGATCACCGTGCTGGAGGGGTACGGGCTGACTGAGGCATCGGCTGGGGTGACCCTGAACAGGCCCGGCCGCAACCGCATCGGCACGGTGGGGCAGGCCCTGCCGGGCACCGGCGTTCGGATCTCCGGGGACGGCGAGATCCTGGTCTCCGGCCCGACCGTGTTCGGCGGCTACTGGCGGGACAGGGCGGCGACCGACGAGGTGCTCGGGCCCGGCGGATGGCTGCGGACCGGCGACCTCGGCACCCTGGATCAGGCGGGCTTCCTGCGGGTGACGGGCCGGCGCAAGGAGCTGATCGTCACCGCGAGCGGCAAGAACGTGGCGCCATCCGTGCTGGAGGATCAGATCCGCGCCCATCCGCTGGTCAGCCAGTGCATGGTCGTGGGCGACGGCCGCCCGTACATCGCCTGCCTGGTCACGCTCGACCAGGAGGCGCTGCAGGACTGGACGCGGCGGCACGGGCGGCCCGCCGGGGCTGGCCCCGGCGACCTGTCCGCCGGCCGGCAGCTGGTCGCGGAGATCCAGCTGGCCGTGGACGCGGCGAACCAGGCCGTCTCCCGCGCCGAGTCGATCCGCCGGTTCGCCATCCTCGGCGTGGATTTCACCGAGGCCGCGGGGCACCTCACCCCGTCGGCCAAGGTCCGCCGCGCGACGGTGGCCCGTGATTTCGCCGCCGAGATCGAGGCGCTGTACCGGACGGGGACCGGGGCCGGCCCAGCGCCGGGCCGCGGCTGACCGCGGCGGAAGCCTGGCCCGGCCGGGAGCCTGCCGGCGGCCGGCAGCTCGGGCCAGGCACCCGGGCGCGGCCCGGCTGGCGAAGGTCCTGCCCGGTCGTCATGATCCGCGGGCACTGGCACTGACATCGGAGGTGCCGGCAGGCTGCGGACGGGGCCGCCCGCCCGGCCGGGCGGCAACCGGGTGCTGTGCGGCGCCGGGCTGCCGGCCCGAGGTCAGCACCATGCCCATCCCGGCGGCGAAGATGATCAGCACGCCGGCCGGCAGTACCCCCGCTGGCGCGAATCCGCCGATCGCCAGCCTGGTCAGGGCGTACGTCGTCAGCGCCAGGCCGATCGCCAGCTGGACGGGGGACCGGGCGCGCACCGGGCCGAGCCCGGACGGCAGCAGCCGCAGCGGCCGCAGCGCCCAGGTCAGGACGGCGATCAGCGCGAGGAGCGTGACCCAGAGTGCCGCCAGCCAGGCCGGCCGGGTCTGCCACCACAGGGCCGTGCCGGGGACCACCTCGGGCAGGACCCCGGCCGGGTACAAGGTGGCGCCGATCAGCACCACTGGCACCATGTGCCACAGGTAGGCGATCATGACGCCGGAGTTGAGCCGGGTGACGATGCGCTCTCGCCGCGGCCGGCCCAGCAGCCGCCGGGCCAGCGGCTCGGCCGCGATGACCAGGCCGGCCTGGGCCGCGGCGTAGGCCAGCAGCGCCACGGACGGCGGCGTGGTGTTGCCCGGGTGCTCGCCCGCCCCGATCATGTCGACCGGGAACGGGCTCCAGGCCAGCAGCGCCGCCAGTGCCGCCGCCCCGGCGGCGGCGAGCGCGTACGGGCGCCACCGCGGGCTGCTGAGCGTGCCGTCCCGCCAGGCGAACCCCCATACGTACATCGATCCCCAGACCAGCAGGTAGTTCGCATAGCCGACCGCCGTCAGATGCGCGCCGAGGATGACCGCGTCGACCGCCCCGGCCGCCGCGGTCATGGCCAGCGGCAGCCGCACCCCCCACCTGCGGTGCGCGGCGAGCAGCGCCGGCGTCAGGGCGATCAGCAGCAGGTACACGGGCAGGAACCAGAGCTGGAAGGCGATCACCCAGCCGAGCAGGGCCAGCTGGCCGGGGCTGGTGCCCGCGGCCCGGGCGCCGCCCAGGGCAGCCGTCGCGGCGGCCGCGTACACCGCCGTCGGCCACAGCAGCCGCATCGCCCGGCCGCGTACCCAGCTGAGCCAGGACTCCCCGCGCTCGTGGTGGCGGGTCCAGGAGATCGCGTCGACGTAGCCGCCGACGAGGAAGAACGTCGGCATGACCTGGAAGGCCAGCGTCACCCAGCCCGACCAGCTGACATAGTGCATGGCGTCTACCCCGGACAGCCGCCCGCCGTAGTCGGTCACGCTGGTCAGCAGCCAGTGGCCGGTCACCACGGCGCTGATCGCCAGCACCCGCAGCAGGTCCAGGTACGCGTGCCGGGCCGCGGCCTGCGGGGCCGGGCTCATTCCTGCACCCGGAGGGCGGCGAGGATGTCCATCCGCCGCAGCCGCTGCAGCGTGCGCCGCGGCGCGGCGGCGACAGTGCCCGCTCCCGCCAGCAGCGCTGCCGCGATCGTGCCCGCGGCCAGGCTGACGGTGATGCCGATGCCGGGGGCCACGCCCGGCGTCGTCGTCGCGACCAGCCAGGCCAGCACGCGGCAGCCGATCCCCGCCCCGGCGAGGGCGCCCGCCAGCGCCCCTGGCTGCACTACCGCCATGTTCTCAGCGTCGTCGCGCACTGGCGGCCCGGGCAGGGCCGTTGGGCCGCTGGCACCGTGGCCTTCGGCCCGGCCCGCATCGGCAGGGCGGCAGCCCGCGATCACGGTGAGCGCGCGACCGCGGCCCGGGGCTGGCTGGCTGCCGTGCCAAGACCTGATTTAGCATGGGCCGTCCTATGAATCGGACGGTGCGCCATGACGGGTGGTCGGGATAAGCGGTCAGCGGCAACAGCCGCCCGAGCCGGGCGAGGCGCCGGCTCCGCCCCCGCCGTCCTCCGGGCCTGGCGCCGGCCTGGAACAGTCGCTGGCCTCCGCCTCCACCGTGCGACGGCTGGTGGAGTCCAGCCTGATCGGCGTGGTGACCGCGTCGCTGGACGGGATCTTCGAGGCCAACGATGCTTTCCTGCGCCTGGTCGGCTGATTCCCGGCGAGTTCGCCGCCCGCTGCCCCGAAGTCCGGCCCGACCTCGACAGCCCGGTCGTCCGGGCCCGGCGCAGCCGCGCGCCGGTCTTCTACGGCGATGCGGCCGGGCTGGACCGGGCCTTCCCGGACCTGGCCGCCACCCGGGAGCCTACCCAGATCAGGTCCTGCCTGGCCGTCCCGCTGATCGTCGGCGGCGAGGTCACCGGGGTGATGTCGGCCTACTGGCGGGCCGAGCGGCAGCTCACCCCGGACGAGAGGTCGTTCGCCGAGACCATGGCGGGGTGCGCAGCCCAGGCGCTGGCCGCCCAGCACGTGCCGGCCGGGCCTACCGACGGCCCTGGTGCTGGCCCTGCGGCGAGGCGCTCACGAACGCGCTGGAGCACGCGTATCACGGCGGTGCGCCCGGGCCGGTGGAGCTGACGGTACTGCGGACCGGGCGGCGGATCCGGGCCGAGATCAGCGACTGCGGCCGGTGGCGCCAGGGCGTGCACAACCACGGCGACCGGGGCAGCGGGCTGATGCTCATGCAGCGGGTCGCCCAGCAGGTCACGCTGGAGATCTCCGAGCGCGGCACCAAGATCGTTATCGTCCTCGGCGCCGGGCAGCGCATCGACTAGTGTTGAGACAAGCCCGGCATGCTGGCACCCTGGTACCGGCCGCGCAGCAGCGTAGCATCGGATTAAGTGAACATTCCTGCAGAAATACTGCCCGGGGACGGAGGGCGTGGAGCCTACCCGCGATCAGCCGCTGCTGCCTCAACTCCGGCTTGACGATCTGCTCGCCGAGCTGCAAGTGGGGGTCAATGCGGTCCTCACCCGGGACCGGGTGCATG
>JBKQSL010000478.1:0-11049 GCA_052143655.1 Streptosporangiaceae bacterium
CTGGTCGCGGCCGCCCACGACGACGAGGCCGGCACCGGAGCGAAGATCGACTTCACCCGGCTGGGCATGCTCGCCCGCGGGGAGGAGCGGTGAGCCCGGCGCCGTGGGCTGCGCACTTCGGCCTGTCCCGCACCCCGTTCGGCAAGTCCATCCCCGCCAAAGACCTATTCGCCCGCCAGGCTCACGCCGAGGCGATCGCCCGGATCAGCTTCTGCGTCGTCGAGTCCGCGCTCGGTGTGGTCACCGGGGACGTCGGCGCCGGGAAGACGGCGGCGCTGCGCGCCGCGGTCGCCGGGCTGGACCCGACCCGGCACCAGGTGATCTACATCGCCAACCCCTCCTTCGGCGCCCGCGGCTTCTACGTCACCATCGTCCGCGCGCTCGGCGACCGGCCCCGCTACCTCAAGGCCGAGCTGATGGCCCAGGCGTCCGACCTGCTCGCCGCCGAGGCCGAAGAACGGCACCGCCGCGTCGTGATCATCTGCGATCTTACCGACCGGCCTTGTGAGTGTCCGCGACGTCCGGCGAGCCTCGTTCTCGCTGCTTAGTGGCCCTGTTAACCTGCCGGGCCAGGGACGTCCGCCACGTCCGGGAGATCGGGGGGAAGCGTGGCGCACAGGCTTGTTACTGGGGATCTTCGTGTCCAGGCGCTGGAACGGGCCAGCGGCTGCCGGTCGTTCACGATCGTCTGGCCAGAGGGGGCCGTCCATGAGGCCGCGGACCAGTTCCTGCGGGCCCATGAGGGATCGGGGACCCAGCGGACGTATGCCTATCTGCTGCTGGATCACCTGCGGTGGCTGGACCGGGAGGCCCTGGCCCCGGAGATGGTGTCGCTGCAAGATCTCAGGCGTTACATGGCGGCGCTGGGCGCAGCATCGCGTGGGCCGTATGGCCAGCCGTGGCGCGCCGGCCGGCGCCCGCTGGGCAGCAGCGCCCTGGCCGCGGCCGCGTCGTGCGTGAAGGGCTTCTACCTGCAGCAGGCGTCACTGGGCGCCGGCCAGGAACTCGGCTGGCAACTGCAGCAGACCAGGCTGCCGTCGCGGGCAGACCGGCAGCGGTCTTTCCTGGGCCACGTGCAGCGTGAGCTGCCGGCCAGCCCGCTGGCCCCGCCGCTGCCGCGGCGGCGGCATCCGAAGATGCTGCCCGAGGGTGCCCGGGACCGGCTGCTGGAGACGGTCAGCACGGCCCGGGACCGCCTGGTGGTGACGTGGCTGGCTGATGGGGGGTTCCGGATCGGCGAGCTGTGCGGGCTGCACCTGGCCGACCTGCACCTGCGGGAGGGAGCGGGGTGCGGGGAGTGCCGGGCGCCGCATGTGCATGTCTGCCACCGGGACGGCAACCCGAACCGGGCCGCGGCCAAGACCAAGCACCCCTGGCGGGTGGAGAACGGCACGGTCACCGGCGGGCTGATCAAGCGGGCCAGCCCGGCGATGATTCACGCCTATTTCGAGTACGTGACCGCCGAGTACCCGGCGCACGCTCGGCACGGCATGCTGCTGGTCCAGTTGCGCGGGGAGAGCGCCGGCCAGCCGTGGGCGGCGGATGCGGCTCGCGGGATGCTGCGCCGCGCCGGGACGCGGGCCGGGCTCGGCAAGGTCATCCCGCACGCGTTCCGGCACGTCTTCGCCACCGCCGTGCTGGACGCTTCGGGCGGCAACCTGGTGATCACCCGGGATGCGGGCGGGTGGGCGTCAGCGACCGTGGTCAGCGAGACCTACGGGCACGCTGACCTGCACGACCCGGCGTTCGACGCGGCGCTTCGCCGGGTGTGGGGCCAGGCGTGATGAAAGCCAGCCCGCTGCTGCCGCTTTACCAGGAGCAGCGCGCGGGCCGGGCCGGGCGGGACCGGCTGGAGCTGCTGACCGCGCTGATCGAGGAGCCCGCCTTCGATCCGCTGTTCCGCGCCGGCGTGATCCGCATCCCGGCCCAGCACCCGGTCTTCTGGTGGGCGTGCCTGGTGCCAGGCTGCGAGCGGCCCCGCAAGGCCAGCATCGACATGTGCCACATCCACCACCAGCAGTGGGCGCAGGCCCGCGGCCGCGGCGCGGGCAAGGCCGGGTTCCTCACCACGGCGCCGCCGCTGGGCCCTTCGGTCTGGGTGCAGCAGGTGCCCTGCCGGATCTGCCCCGGCCGGCCCGCCACGCACACCCGCTGGCTGCTATGCCACCGCCACAACAGCCGCTGGTATCACCACCAGCGCGGCGAAGGACAGCCGGGCAGCTTCGAGGACTGGCTAGCCGCCCAGGTCCCCTTCGGCGGATACGGGCCCTGCGAGGTCGCCGTCTGCCCCGACCTGGCGGCCACGCCGCTGGGCCTGTGCACAGGCCACCAGGCCCGCTACCGGGCTGACGGCCGGCCAGGCGGAGCGGCGTTGCCGCGCACATGGTCGCACAGCTACGAATTGCAGGGCCTGCAGGCCCCGGTCACCTGCCGGGACGAGGAGCAGTTCCGCGGCTGGTGCGCAGCGCAGCCGCCGATGCCCTGGCCAGGGCAGATCAACCTGCTCGGGCTGGCGCCGCTGCCAGCTGCCGAGATCCGCTGGGGGCTGTTCGCCCATACCCAGCGGGAACGGCACAGCCGCTGGGACACCGGCTGGGTGCAGGGACTGGTCAATACCTGCCGGGCACGCGGCATCGCGTCGCTGACCGACCTTGACCTCGCCTCCTGCACGACGTTCACCGTCATGATCGCCCGGCAGATGCTGCACGACCTGCGGCTGGCCTACTTCACCCCGGAGGCCAGCCGGGAGGCTGGGTTCATCGAGACCGAGCACTTCGGGGTGCGGTTCCCCGAACGGGGCAGCCATTTTGACCTGACCGGCATCTGCCAGCAATGGCTGCGGGATCTGCTCTGGGACTACCTGGCGGACCTGCTGCGCTCCCCGGCCGGCCCGCGGACCGGCGGCACCTTCGACGCCTTCCGCCGCGCCGCGATGGAGCTGAGCGCCTTCCTGGCCGCCGGCGCGCCCGGCGGCGGCCACGACCCCGCCGCGCTGACCGCCGCGCACATCCAGCGGTTCGCGGCCGACCAGCGGCACCGCGAACGCGAAGGCCTGGCCTCGCTCGTGATGCGCCGCGCAGGCGGCGAGCCGTCCATCGTCACCACGACCACCCGCGCCATCACCTTCAACCACGCCCGCAAGCTGCTGCGGTCGGCGCTGGACACAGGCGCCGCCGAGCGGATCGGGCTATCCCGGCAGTTCATCACCGCGATGCCGGCCGCCGGGCCCGCCCCGGTGCGCAAGCGCAGCCCCTTCCCCGACGAGGTCGCCCGCGCCCTGGCCGATGAGGCCAGCCTTGCCCGGCTCGCCTCCGTGCACGACCCGGCCGACTTCGGGCTGCGCGACATCTGGGAAACCATCATCGTCACCGGGCGGCGGGTCAGCGAGGTGCTGCAACTGCGGCTGGATTGCACCGGCCGCTACGGCGGGCTGGCCATGCTCTGGCACGACCAGACCAAGGTCGGCCGCTACGACCAGGCGATCCGCATCCCCGAACCGCTTTATGAGCGGCTCGGCCAGCGTCGGCGAACAACCCTGGAACGCTTCATCGCCCGGCATGGGCATCCCCCTGCCAGCGAGCAGCGGGCGGCGATGGCGCTGTTCCCCGGCCGCTACCGCAACCCCGACGGGGCCACCCCGGTCACCTGCCAGTGGTTCCACCTCGGGTTCA
The DNA here is from genome assembly GCA_052143655.1 of Streptosporangiaceae bacterium. GTDB lineage: Bacteria > Actinomycetota > Actinomycetes > Streptosporangiales > Streptosporangiaceae > CAVSUR01. The sequence continues at coordinate 3,672 of JBKQSL010000478.1, forward strand.
AGGCATGGGTCGACGAACTTGACATCGGCCGCTGGGTCGCCCACCAGGCCAGGCACACGCTGGCTACCAGCCTGCTGCGGCACGGGGCCACCCTCACCCACATCCGCCGCTACCTCGGGCACGTCTCCGACCGGATGGCCGAGCACTACATCCAGCTCAGCCATTCCGACCTGGAGGACGTCCTGCAGCACGTGTGGGTTGCCGGGCCCGGCACCGCCAGCCCCGGCAACCTGCTGTCCGGCCCGGCCACGCCGCTGACCCGCGAGCAGGCCCAGTCGCTGGCCGTGGACCTGTCCCGGCGCAGCACCCCGGCCGAGGGCGGGTTCTGCACCTTCCAGCCCGTCGTGTCCGGCGGCGCCTGCCCGCGGAACCTGGACTGCCACAACTGCGACAAGTTCGTGCTCTCAGGCGCTGACCTGCTCTACTGGCGGCGCAAACGTGAGCAGTGGTACTCCATCGCCGAACGCGCACCCGACGACGCCACCGCCGCCTACCTGCATGAAGTCTTCGCTCCGACCGCGGCCGCGATCGACGGGCTGGAAGCCGCGCTGGCCGGCCTCGGCCTGCTCGACGACGCGCTCGCCCTGGACCTGCGCCGCCCCCAGGACTACTTCCAGCGGGTCTGGAACATCGGGTTCCGCGCCACAGAGCTCGCCAGCGCCAGCGCCTCCGCAGACGCGGACCCCATCCCCGATAACCAGCCCGGCGCGAACGGCGATGAGCTAGAGGCGACAGCATGACCCCGGATCGCACAGCGGCCGCGATCGGGGCCCGCCGCCGCGCCGCCGAGCAGAAACTGCAGCAGGTCCGCGACGCCATCGCCGGCCTCAGGCGCCGCAAGGCGCCGGTCACCTACCCGGCCGTCGCCCGCCAGGCCGGGGTATCGCGCACCTTCCTCTATGCCAACCCCGGCGCCCGGGCGCTGATCAGCGAAGCCGTCAGCAAAGACGGCGGACAGAAAGCACCAGCCCCAGGCACCGGCGGTGACCAGGAGCCGTCCTGGCGGGAACGCGCCCTCAACGCCGAGGCGGCTATGAAGACAGCCGAGGCCGAGATCGCCGCCCAGCGGCGCCGCATGGCCATCCTGACGGGCCAGATCCGCGACCTGGAACACGACCTGTCACCGCAGGCAGCGCAACGGCTGGCCACCGAGAACACCACGCTCAGGCAGCGGGTCCGCCAGCTCACCCACGACAACCGGACCCTGGAGGAACGGCTGGAAGCCGCCCGCTCCAACAACCGCTTCGCCGACCGGCGCATCGCCCAGCTCGAAGCCCAGCTCACCGAGCGCGCACCAGCCCGCTGACGGCGTCTGCCTGCCTCACCCGCAGCATCACCCTCGCAGCGTCCCGGCGAACCTTCACGTCACGCACATGCACGCGACGTGAAAGCCCAGGTCAGAACCTCGTTCACAGCCCGGACGGTCGGTAAAATCGACGAGGCGCACCTCCTGCAGCCGGACCAGCTCGAAGAACTCAGGCTCCTCACCAACGCCGAGATGGACTCCGCCAGCCCGTTCGCCGGCATCCTCGCCGGCCAGCCGACCCTGAACCGGCAGCTGCGGATGGGCATGTTCGCCGCCCTCGACCAGCGGATCGCCACCCGGTTCACCATCAAGCCAATGGACCTCGCCGAATCAGCCGCCTACCTCAAGCACCACCTCGCCCTGGCCGGCCGCGACGAGCCGCTCTTTGCAGACGACGCGACCGCCCGGCTGCACCGCGTCTCCAACGGGCTGCCCCGCGCGCTCAACAACGCCGCCGTCGCCGCGCTCATCGCCGCGGCCGCCGACGGCAAGGACCTCATCGACGATGCCTGCGCCAAGAAAGCAGTCGCCGAGCTCACCCGCGACTAGCCGGACATCCCCGGCCGGCCCGGCCACTGCCGTCAGCCCGGCCGTGGCCGCCCGCATCCGGCAGCTCGCCGCCCAGGCCGGGCACCGCCGCGCCATCGCCGAGTTCCGCGCCCGCCACGACGCCGACCAGCAGGCCCGCATCAACGCGCTGCTGCAAGAGCAATAGCCGCGCTCGCGAGCCTGCTCGGCGCGGAGCGTCACTGACCACCGGCCGGGCTGGATGGCGCCATGCCGCCGAGCCCCTCCCAGGGCAGCACGCAGCACAAGCCGGGGATCAGCGGGTCCACGCCGCCCGGCCGGCCCCGCCGCGCCACTTCCCAAGAATGGCCAGCCAGCATCACCAACACCTGCCGACACATGAACACCGAACACTGCCGACTCATGTGCAGACAGCGTGGCCGCTAACACCCGTCTCGCTGAGCTCATCCACCCGCTGCCCAGCGACAGTGACCGTGCCGCTGGTGGGCTTGTCCAGCCCGGCGATGAGGTTCAGCAGCGTGGACTTCCCGCTGCCTGACGGGCCCATCACCGCCACCGCCTCACCCGCCGCCACCGCCAGACTGACCCGGTCCAGCGCCGGGTCAGCGCCGTTGTAGCGTTTCGTCACTTCGCTGACCCGCACCAGCGCGTCGGGCGTTCCGGGGCCGCCGTTCAGGTCATCGTTCATGTGGTCCTCGCTGTGGTCCGGCGGGCGCGGGCGTGGGAGCTCAGTGAATCCCGGGGGGACGTGGGTGTGGTCATCGGTGAGGTGCCCGGTGGCAGTGCCGCCGGGAAGCCGGCGGCCATCAGGACCGTGACCGGACCTGCCGGAAGCCAGCGGGTACCGGCAGGTTCAGCTGACCGAGGCGGGCCGCGGTGGGTGACAGCCAGCGGAAGTCGGTCTGGGTCGGCTGCCGGCCCCCCGTGACCAGCCGCACCGGCAGGTAGGTCACCGGGTCCACCCACACCGTGACTGACCCGGTGCGCTGGGTTACCACCAGCGCGCTGATCCCGTCGACCCGCTGACGCCCAGCCACCCGGTACTGACCACAGCGCAGCTCACCGCGGATGAGGGCCGGCCAGTCACCGGTTCTGACCGCCGCCGCTGGATCGCACCCCGCTAGGCCATTTCCCGCGGGTGCCGCGCGGCTATCCCGCCACCAGGTTCGGTCGCGGTAGTTCACCACGAGCGTCCTCACCGCAGCCCCGCTGATGGCGGTCCTGGCGCCAAGGACCCGCTGCCCGGCGGCGCTGAAGCGCTGTCCCGTGCAAAGCGTCGGACCCGTCGGACCGAAAGCGCCTGGTGAGTGTTCTCGCCATGCCGGAATGGCGCCCAGAAGGGCCGACTTCGCGCCTTTGACCGTCTGCTCGTCCGGCATTCGGCTCCGATTTTGGCTCGTCGCCTCGGACGCGGACTATAGAAGGCCGTTCGGCTGGACGCAGCTGCCGCCCCGTTTACATAGCACCCCCAGTCTGTTGCATCCGGCCAGATTGCCCACTATGCGCGGTGTCAGCCATGGTTCGATCTTGACCCTTGACGACCCAGATCGGCGGCTCTTCGCGCGTCTGCGACCGAATGTCGGCGGCACGTGAATACTGACCCCGGCGCGGCAAGGCACACTTTCACCGGCTGACGCCTCGTACGTGACCGCTCCGAGTGTCCTGACCAAGCCAGCAGCAACGGCAAGATTCCAGAACTGGCATTCCTGCCGACCCCTCGGCCACCCAGCCACTTGTCCCCCCTGTTGTCCCCCCAGGAAGGCTGCGGTGTTCGAAATTCGGCCTCTAGCTGGAGCCCCCTAACGGAATCGAACCGTAGACCTTCTCCTTACCATGTATCGCTCTGCAGTTCTGCAGTCCCAGGTAGAGCAGCTGACCTGCCGGAACACGAGCACAGACAGACGCTCGCAAGCGCCGGGTGAGCCCGCACAAGCGCTGTTTGCCACTCAATCTGCCACTCAGATTGATCTTGCGGCGCCGAAACTGGCCCGATCTCCATGCTATCGACGATCCGCTATACTTGAAGTGTGGATCCGGAACTGATCATGGCGGGGGCCTTGCTGCGCCAGGCGCGCAAACGGGCTGGCCTGTCCCAAGTGGACCTGGCCGGCCGGGCGGGTGTCACGCAGAGCGTGATTAGCGCCTATGAGTCCGGGCAGCGCCAGCCCTCCCTCCCGGCGCTCGCGCGGCTCATCGATGCGGCAGGCTTCGAGCTGACGCTGGACTTGCGGCGACAGCCGGGCCGCCTGCGCCGACTGTCAGGCCCAGTGGGCCGCCAAGTCCGCCGCCACCGGGAGGACCTGGTCGCCGCTGCAGCAGCGCATGGGGTAAACAACCTGCGCGTGTTCGGTAGCGTGGCCCGCGGCGAAGAGCGCACCGACAGTGACGTGGATCTACTCGCCGACTTCCCGCCTGGGCTGAGCCTGTTCGGGCTGGGCCGCCTCCAAGCTGACCTCGAACGCATCCTCGGCACCCGGGTGGATCTAATCCCTGCCGCCGACCTCAAACCAGACGTCCGTGAACGAGTCGAATCTGACCTGGTCGCGCTATGAGTTACCGGGAGCGTCAGCGGCTGGCCGATATCCAGGCTGCGATCGATGCGATCCGCTCCCACCTGCAACGCGGCGATCTGTCCGACGGGCTGATCTTCGACGCGGTCCGCATCCGCCTGCTGGAGATCGGCGAGGCTGTCAAAGTACTACCGGACGATCTGCTGGCCACACAACCATCGATCCCGTGGCGGCAGATCGCCCGCATGCGCGACCACCTCGCCCACCGCTACTTCGACACCGCACACGCCATCTTGCAGGCCACCGTCGACGAAGACCTTCCCCACCTCGAACAGGCCGTCCAAGCCCTGACCCGCTCACTGCAGAAAGAAGAACCCGACACACGCCCCGGCACAACGTAACCGAGCGTCACGATAACCCTCACTGGACCTGACGTGTGAGCGCCGGATTCTCCCGGACTCCGGACTCCGGCGCCGGTCCGCGAGCCTGTAACGGCCCAGATTTGGTCAATCCGTGCGCCGGTCATAAGATCACCGCTGCGAAGCCGGGCCAGCTTGCATGCTCATGGCGGCAGCCGGCGAGGCATCAGTTGATGTCGAACTCGTTGCCCTCGGGGCCTTCATCCCCACCGCGTAGTGATCGAGGCTATCGACGCTCAGGGCAGTGCAGGTTTCTCAGGACCGTGAGAGTGCGGCTGCCCTTGAACTGGCGGAAGATCTGGAAACGTCAAGCGCCGCGGGATCAGGATGGCTCTCGATCGAGGAAGCAGGCCTGGGAACGCTGCAACTGCAGATCGCCGGGACCCCAGCCATCGACAGTGAAGTGGGGGTTGCACCCCGTGAGATCACCCATCTGCTCGAACGCGGTGACGAGCCGAATGTCCGCACCGCACTCGCAGCAATGGAGAAGCGGGGCGTGACTGAACTAGTACCGGGTGCGTCGCCGCAGCGCTGGCGGCTGACGCGACCATACGCGGGCAAGCCAGGTAGCGAACTGTACCAATACTGCCAGCGGTGCGGTACCCTTTCGCCGGCCCGACCGCCCAGCGGGTCTGCGCGGTGGAGGCTGCGTGCACAAGGCGGCTGTCCGAGCCGGGTTACCGGGTACCGAAAGGCCGAGAGCAGAACATGGCCATCCGCGACGCAGCGCTCGCTGCCCTTCAGCAAGAGCCGCGCGAGGCGGGCAAGAGGATCAATTCCTAGAGATGCACTATGCGTACCGACCATCCAATGCCTTGCGATGGGACTCCAAGGCCTACGATTGCACCAGCGAGATCCTGGACAATTTCGCCACGGAGCTGTCCAATGAGGCTGAGCGCTGATGGCTAGCTCTTCACCCTCGCCAGAGGACAGGCTAGTGCCGGTCTGGCTCGCCATTGGCACGCTGTTCGCCCTCTTCATCGGAACCTGCGCGGGCGTCCTCACACGGCTGAGTGGTAAAGACGCTGCCGCCGCAGTCTTGACCGGCGGCGCATGCTTCGGCAGCACCCTCACGCTCGTCGTCCTGATCATCAGCCTGTTGCGACGCTCGTCGATCCGCTTACCGGACCCGGACGGAGCCGCCGCAAGGTCGCTACTTAGGCTCACTGCTACTTGGGCTCACGCTCTGTGATCAATCCCGGCAAGTCCGGCCCGCGCACCGATCCGCCGTAGTAATAGGACGACGCGCTAGGGGCGGTTGTCCTGCGGGGATGTGGTTGATGCGAGAACGTCCTCCTGGTGCGATAGTCCGGGCTTGGTGTCCCAATCGCAGAAGGAGGACGTCCTGTGGGTAACGGTAGCGGCATGACGCGGGGTGACCGGCGGCGGAATGCGCGGCGGGAGCGGCTGCGGGGGCTTCTGCCGCGTGATGGGGCTGTGATCGGCATCGATCTGGGGGATGAGAAGCAGGCGATCGCGGTGGTTGATCATGATGTGCGGGTGCTGGCGCGTAAGACGGTGCGGGTGAAGGCGTTCCGGCTGGGTGAGGCGCTGGACTGGGCGGTGGCGCAGGCGCGGCTGGCGTCCAGCGCGTGTCGGCGGGCGCGTCTATTGTGGGCTTAGCCCCGGTCCGAAGGAGAAGAGGCCGATGACGGTGCCGGATGCCAGGAAGCCGGAAGTCCTGCCCCGCCCGGCTTGTACCCCGGCGGCGATCCGGGCGGCCCTGGCCGCTACGGCAGGCGGCGAGGTGCTGCGGCGCTTCGATGAGGAGCTTGACGCCGCGTTCGAGCGATCACGACAGGACGGCGACCTGACCCCGCTGCTGGAAACGGTCCGGCGGTGGTGGTTCGAGGCCGACGCCTGGCGCGACCCGGCCGCTCAGCGCGAGTACCTGGCCCGTGTCGACGGTTACCTCGCGAGCGGCCCGCCCCCGGCCGGGCAGCGCGTCACACGGCGAGAGGTCCGCGCTCGGTTCGGCGTCTGAGCCGGTGTACACGTGGGAGCTCGACGGGCCCGCGCTGCACGAGTTCGCTGCGCTTCCCCAGCCGGTCCGGGCGGAGCTGACCCGGTTCCTCGACGCGGTCGTCATCGCCGACCCGGTCGGATACCAGCGGCACCCGGACGAGCCCGGTGACCGGCCGGCGCCGTTGCGGATGCTCACGTTCGGCCCCCACGCCGAGGGTCTGGTCACCTTCCTGATCTACCCGTTCCAGCAGCCAGCCCGGGGAATAGCTGCCTGACCGCGGCTTGGGAGTCGCCACCTCAATCGTCCCGGCCCGGGTATCGGCCTCGCCACCGCTGAGCGTGAGTTGAGCGTTCCGGAACGTTGCCTGGGCGCGCAGCGTTCCCGCCGTTGCAGAACCCCGTGTCCGCTACCGGGGGGGCTGGCGGTCGACGGCCTTGACTCTCACCTTGGGGGAGCCCGCACACTCATCTTGCCGGGCGGGACCGGCCCGGCGACGAGGGAGTCAGCGTGGAAGAGATCAGCATCGGGGAGTTCGCACGGCGGTCCCGCCTGTCGCTGAAGGCGCTGCGCCTCTACGACGAGCGCGGGGTGCTGGTGCCTTCGCGCGTCGACCAGGCGTCTGGCTATCGCTACTACGACACGGCCCAGC
>JBKQSL010000479.1:0-19206 GCA_052143655.1 Streptosporangiaceae bacterium
CGCTGGCCGCCGCCGCGGCCGGGGCCGCCGCGGCCAGCCTGCTGCCGCCGAGCGGGCGGCTGATCAGCGGCTGCGCCGCTATGCTGGCCGGCGCCTGCGCGGCGGCCGTGTTCGGCGGCATCGCCTATGCCCTCGACAGCCGGGACCTGCGCATGATGCTGGCGCGGCTGCGGCGCCGGGCGCCCGCATGACCGGCCTGGCCGCGGCCGGGCGCAGCGGGGACGCGGCGCCGCTACGCGTCGCGCTGGTGCTGGGTGCCGCATCCGGCGGCACGGCCAGGCATGTGGCCATGCTTGCCGCCGGCTGCGCACGCCGCGGGATGGCCGTGACCGTGATCGGGCCGGAAAGCACCCGGGCGCTGGTCACGCCGCCGCCCGCCAGCGCCGGGCCGGTGCCTGCCGGGCCGGTGCCTGCCGGAGCCGTGCCTGCCGCATTCAGGACGGTTGCGTTCGAGCCGGCTGCGATCCTGGACCGGCCCCGGCCCGGGCCCGATGTCGTCACGGTGCTGCGGCTGCGCCGCCTGCTGCGCCTGGCCCGCCCGGACGTCGTGCACGCGCACGGGGTGCGGGCCGGCGCGTTCGCCGCCGCTGCCCTGGCAGGCTCGCGGGCCAGGCGGCCTGCGCTGGTCGTCACCGTGCACAACGCCCCGCCGCCGGCGCGCTGGCCTGCGCTGGCCTACCGGGTCCTGGAGCGCGCCTGTGCGCGCCGGGCGGACGTGCTGCTGTGCGTCTCGGCGGATCTCGCCCGCCGGATGCGGGCGCTGGGCGGCCGTCGGGTCGGCGATGCGGTCATCGCAGCCCCCGCGGTGCGGCCACCGGACGCGGCCGCGCTGGCCGGCGCGCGCGACGCGATCGATGCGGCGGGCCGTCCCGTCGTGCTGTCGGCAGGCCGGCTCGCACCGCAGAAAGGGCAGGACATCCTGCTGGCCGCGGCGGCCCGCTGGCAGCACCGGCCGGCCCGGCCGGTGCTGGTAATCGCCGGCGATGGCCCGCTCGCCGCCGACCTGGGCAGGCTCAGCGTGGCCGGGCATGTCGACGTGCGGTTCCTGGGGCCGCGCACCGACGTGCCCGCGCTGCTGGCGATGGCGGATGTCGTGGTGGTGGCCAGCCGGTGGGAAGGGCAGCCGCTGCTGGTGCAGGAGGCGCTGCGGGCCGGGAGGCCGCTTGTCGCCACGCGCGTCGGCGGGATTCCGGCGCTGACCGGGGCGAACGGGGCGCTGCTGGTCCCGCCGGGGGACCCAGCCGGCCTGGCGGCGGCCGTGCTGGCCGTGCTTGACGATCCCGGCCTCGCGTCCGATCTTGCGGCGTCCGCGGCGGCGGCCGGCGCCCGGCTGCCGGACGAGGGCGAAGCGGTGGCAGCCGCCGCGAGTGTCTACGCGAGCGCTGCGGCTGCCCGGGGCAGGTGCAATGATCAGGGCACCGCTCGGCGCGCTGCCGAACAATGACCGCCGGGCGGTGACTTCAGCCAAGTTCTGCAACATGCAGTCAGCAATATGCAAAATGCCCGCTACCGGGCTAACGGCAATTTTTGGCCGCAATCATTAGTTTTGGCTGAATTCCATGCCGTAAATGTGCTGGGCTAGTACTCCTGGGACCGCCACTCCTCCGCATATGGGCGGGTCCCCTGGGGGATGCTGCGCATGAGCGAAGATGGTCGGATAGTCACCTCCGCCAGGCGAGTGTCCGGTGGCCAGATCGAGGACAGCCCAGATTCCTCGTGGTCCGCCTGGCGCAAGCCCGCTGAGTTGCGCCAGCCGACTGGCTCGAACGGCTCCCGCGGGCCCGGGGGCACCGCCCGTCCGGCCGCGCAGCGGCCGCCCTGGGCACTGCAGAGCGCCGAGCCAGCCGAGCGGGCGCCGCGCGAGCGGTCCAGGAAAGAGCGCTTCCGCCCCGGCCGGGAGCGCGCCAGTACTGATCAGGCGCCGTGCAGCCGTGCCCCGCGTGGTGCCGAGCCGCTGGACGTCCAGTCCAAGGCCGGACAGCCGTCAGCTGTCCGGTCCCCGGCTGCCCAGCCTTCCAGTGCCCAGCCTTCCAGTGCCCAGCCGGCAGTTGCTCAGCTGCCAGATGCTCAGTCCCCGGCTGCCCAGCCCCCGGCTGCTACTGCGAACCAGTCCCCGGCTGCCCAGCCCGCGGACGCGCAAGCCGCATCCGGCGGTCCTGCCGAATCCCGGCCGGCTGCGCGCCGGGCCGGAGCCAGCCGGCCTGCGGCAGGCGCCGGCCTGACTGCGGCGGGCGCCCCGGCGGGAGCGGCGGACTCCCAGGCGGGAGCGGTGGGCGCCGAGGCGGGAGCGGCGGACTCCGGCCAGCCGGGCGGCCAGGAACAGAGTTCCCGCGAGACAGGCGCGGCCGGCCAGCCAGGCGGCGTCCAGCCGGCCGCCGCCCAATCGCCTGGCACGCAGCCGGGCAGCACGCAGCCGGGCAGCACGCAGCCGGACGGCACGCAGCCGGACGGCCCGCAGCCGGCCGGCCCGCAGCCGGGCAGCATGCCACCGGCCGGCCCGCAGCCGGGCAGCATGCAATCGGCCGGTGCGGAGCGGCCGGATGCATCCCTGGCCGAGGCCGCTGCCGCCCGCTCCCGGCCGCCCGTGACTGGGTACGACGAGGTCCCGTCCTGGCCCAGGGTCCTCAGCACCACCATCGTGCTCTGGCTGCAGCGGCGGATGCCCGGCCGGCGTTCCCGCGCTGGCGGCCGCGGTGACTCCCGGCGCGGAGCCGTGATCATCGCCGTCGCGGTGATCTGCGTGGCGGTCGCCGTCGTGGTCGTGGTGCTGCTGACCGGAGTGCTGAAGGGCCCGCGGATCGTCCGCGCGACCCCGGCCAGGTCCGCGGCGGGCGCCGGCGCCAGCGGAGCGATCGCCGCCGTCGCGGCGACCAGGCAGCAGGCGGCCAGCTGGGTCGCCGCCCAGGTCAGCCATTCCACCGTGGTCGGCTGCGACCCGCTGATGTGCTCGGTGCTGCGCGCGCACGGATTCCCGGTGGGCGACCTCGAAGTATTCGGCCAGGCATCCCATGACCCGCTCGGCGCCACCGTGGTGGTGGCCACCGAGGCGGTCCGCAGCCAGTTCGGTGCCAGCCTGGACCGGGTTTACGCGCCGGAGGTGCTCGCGGCCTTCGGCAACGGCGCTGCCCGCATCGAGATCCGCGCCCTGACGCCCGGCGGCACTGCCCGGTATCCGGCGAGCCTGCGCGCCGATATCGGCACGCGCAGGAACCTCGGTGCCCAGCTGGCCGGGAATGCCAACGTCCGGCTGTCGGCCGCCGACCGGCGGCTGCTGCTGGCCGGGCGAGTCGATTCGCGCCTGATCGTCGGCCTGGTGATGCCCGCGGACGAGCGCGGCGTGGACATCATGTCGTTCAGCGATGCCGGTCCCGGCGCGGGACCCGGCTCGCCGCTGCGCACAGCGGTGCTCGGTGCCCTCGGCAGTGGCGCCCAGGCCCGGTCTTACCTGCAGTGGCTGGCCGGGTCGCTGCGCATCCAGCAGCCGCCGTTCCGGCCCGCGGCCATCCGGCCGGTGCAGGTGAACGGCCGGCCAGGCCTGGAGGTCATGTTCGCCGCCCCTGAGCCGTTCAATATCACCGCCCCGTGAAAGGCGGCGCCTGCAGGGCAAACCATGATGGCTGCGGAACAATCGGTACTGATCGTGACAACTACGGATGATGTTGATGCGTCATGTGCGTGGCCGGGGGGCCTGCACAGAAACCGGAGATGACTAGCATGACTCTGTCAGGAAGGGCCGCACGCCTGGTGCGGCTGGCCGCAGCGGCGGGAATCGCCCTGTCCGGCCTCGTGCTGTTCAGCCCCTCTGCCAGCGCGGCCATGGGCATGGGCTGGCTGAGGCTCGCGCACCTGTCGCCGAACACCCCGGCGGTGGATGTTTACCTGTACTCCTTCGACAACCCGAAGGCCAAGATCGTCCTGCACCATGTCAGCTATGGCACGGTGTCGCCGTACGAGCATGTTCCGTCCGGCGAGTACACGGTCGCGATGCGCCCGGCGGGAGCCTCCGCGTCGTCCAAGCCGGTGCTGACCACGACCATAGACGTGATGAACGGCGACGCCTACACGGTCGCGGGCATGGGACCTGAATCCGGCCTGAAGCTGCGGGTCTTCACCGACCGGCTCAAGGCGCCCCGCAACCGGGCCCTGGTCCGGGTCATCCAGGCGTCGATGGCGCAGAACACCGTGAAGGTCAGCATCGCGGGCCGGACGATCGCCCCCGCGCTCATGTTCACCTCCGTCACCCAGTACCTGTCGGTCAAGCCCGGCATGCTCGACCTGATGGCCGCCGGCTCCACCGAGCACGCAAGCGAGATGGTCAAGCTGTCCGCTGACTCGATCTACACGCTGGTGGTCCTCGACAGCAGGGGGCACCTCAAGATCGCCACCCTGGAGGACTCGGCCGGCAGCAAGGTCATGCCGGACGGCGGCGCGATGATGGGGTACGGCGGCACGGCTGCTCAGCCAGGCGCCTCGCTCGCCCCCTGGGCGGCCATCGCCGGCGCCGGGCTCGCCGCGGCGGCTGGCGGCTTCCTGATGGCCGGGCGGCGGCGCCGTCCGGCCCTGCACGCCCGCTGACCGCTGGACGGCATGCGCGCGCAGCGATCGGAGCGGTCCGCCCGGCACATCTCCCCGATGCGGGTGATCCGCCGGCCGGCGGCAGCTGCCGCCCTGGTGGCGGGCTTGATCGCAGCGGGCGGCGGAGTGACCGGCCTGGCGCTGGCCAGCCAGACCGGTCACTCGGCTACCCCGCTCGGGCGGCCGAGCCTCGTGCCGGTCCCGGCCGGGCGGCAGGCGCCCGGCCCTGAGCCCACCCTCGGCGCGGCGGCGCCGCCGCCGGTCAGGCTGATCATCCCGGTCATCGGAGTTTCCGCCCGGCTGATCCGGCTGGGGCTCACCGCTGCCGGTCAGCTGCAGGCGCCCGCCTCCACCGCCGTGGCCGGGTGGTACACCGGCAGCCCGCCGCCGGGAGCGATCGGCTCATCGGTCATCGGCGGTCACATCGACTCGATCGCCGGCCCCGGGGTGTTCTTCCGGCTCCGGCTGCTGCGTCCCGGCAACCGGATCTACGTCCAGCGCCGGGACGGCAAGCTGGTCGAGTTCCGGGTCACGGCCGTGCACCAGTTCCGCAAGGCGAAGTTCCCGACGCAGGAGGTCTACGGGCCGACGCCCGACCCGCAGCTGCGGCTGATCACCTGCGGCGGCACGTTCGACTACGCCACCGGGCACTACCTCAGCAACGTCGTCGTGTTCGCCATCCGGGTGTCCATCCGGGAGCACCGGGAACCCCGCACGGCCCGCAGCTGACGGCCGGCCCGGCGCCCTCGTGCAGGTGGCGCTGTCCGGCAGCGCGCAGCCGGCGCTGTAATGGCGGCGCTGTAATGGCGGCGCTGTAATGGCGGCGCTGCTGTGGCGGCGCTGTGATGCCCGCCCGGTAAATCAGGCGGCCTGCGGCCAGCAGGGCTACCAGCCGCGCGCCCGCCACTCGGCCAGGTGCGGCCGCTCGGCGCCGAGGGTGGTGTCCTTGCCGTGGCCCGGGTACACCCAGGCGGCATCGGGCAGCGGGCCGAAGACCCGTTCTTCCAGATCGGTCATGAGCTGCTGGAACCTGGCCGGGTCCTGCTGGGTGTTACCGGGACCGCCGGGGAACAGCGAGTCACCGGTAAACAGGTGCGGCGAGTCGGACAGCTCGCCCCCGGCGTCATAGCACAGCGCGATGCTGCCCGGCGTGTGGCCGCGCAGGTGGATCACTGACAGCACCGCGTCGCCGACGGCGATCTTGTCGCCGTGCTCGAGCAGCCGGTTCACCCGGACGGGCAGCTCCGCCGCGTCGTCGGGGTGCGCAGCCGTGACCGCCCCGGTCGCCTGCTGCACCTCGGCCAGGGCAATCCAGTGATCCTGATGCCGGTGCGTGGTGATGATGGTTGCCACCGGCGCACCGCGGATCAGCGTGAGCAGCGTCTGCGCGTCGTTGGCGGCGTCGATGAGCGCGCGCTCCCCGGTGACGGTGCAGTGCAGCAGGTAGGCGTTGTTGTCCATCGGGCCGACGGCGACCTTGGTGATCTCCAGGCCGGGCAGCTGCCTGGTGTCCGCGGGACCGCCGACGCTGACGTCTCCGGTGTAGGTCATGGTCTCCTCATCTCGCCGGGACGGCCCGGTGCGCAGGCTCCTGAGCTATCTTGGCCTACCGCGTGCCTGCGGCCGGCGCATTCCTGGTGTATCTGACGCCATTTCCGCCAGGAGGGGCCGGGAATCGACTGGCACGCGCGGCTGTTTGCACCCTGGGGCAATGCCGCCGCCGGAGCTGGGCCGCCAAGACGCCGTGGATTGTCAGACCCTCCAGTTACCATGGCCACGCATGCCCATAGCCCCGTCTGCAGCAGTAATGCCCACCACAGCAGCCAGGCCAGACAGCAGCCAGGAACCCGAGCCGCCCGTGCCGCACTGCCTGGCCGATACCGGGAGAACTGAGCGCACAGTGGCTGATCGCCTCGTCGTCCGCGGAGCCCGCGAGCACAACCTGAAGGACGTGTCGCTCGATCTGCCCAGGGACGCCATGATCGTGTTCACCGGGCTGTCCGGCTCCGGCAAGTCGAGCCTGGCCTTCGACACGATCTTCGCCGAGGGCCAGCGGCGGTACGTCGAGTCGCTGTCGGCCTACGCCCGGCAGTTCCTCGGGCAGATGGACAAGCCCGACGTCGACTTCATCGACGGCCTGTCGCCGGCGGTGTCGATCGACCAGAAGGCGGCCGGCCGCAATCCCCGGTCGACGGTCGGCACGATCACCGAGGTCTACGACTACCTCCGGCTGCTGTACGCGCGCACCGGCAAGCCGCACTGCCCGGTCTGCGGCCGCCCGATCGCCCGGCAGAGCCCGCAGCAGATCGTCGACCGAGTGCTCGAGCTGGAGGAGGGCACCAGGTTCCAGGTGCTCGCGCCGGTGGTGCGCGGCCGCAAGGGGGAGTACACCGAGCTGCTGCGCGAGCTGCAGACAAAGGGCTACTCGCGGGCCCGGGTGGACGGCGAGACGATCCGGCTGGACAGCGCGCTGACCGGCGACCTGCCGGCGCTGAAGAAGTACGAGAAGCATGACATCGAGGTAGTGGTCGACCGGCTCGACGTGAAGGCGTCGGCCCGCCGCCGGCTTACCGACTCGGTCGAGACCGCGCTGGCGCTGGCCGGCGGGGTGGTCGTGCTGGACTTCGTCGACCTGCCCGCTGACGACCCGCACCGGGAGCGGATGTTCTCCGAGCACCTGGCCTGCCTGTACGACGACCTGTCGTTTGACGAGCTGGAGCCGCGGTCGTTCTCGTTCAACTCCCCCTGGGGCGCCTGCCCGGACTGCACCGGGCTCGGCACCCGGATGGAGGTCGACCCGGAGCTGGTCGTCTCCGACCCGGACAAGACGCTGGCGGACGGCGCGATCAGCGCGTGGGCCGCCGGGCACGTGAGCGACTACTTCATCCGGCTGATCGAGGCGCTCGCCAGCTCGCTGGGCTTCCGTACCGACGTGCCGTGGTCGCGGCTGCCCGCCGCGGCCCGCAGGGCCCTGCTGTACGGCTACGACCAGCAGGTGCACGTCCGGTACCGCAACCGCTACGGCCGGGAGCGCTCGTACTACACCAACTTCGAGGGGGCCATCCCCTACATCGAGCGGCGGCACGGCGAGGCGGAGAGCGATTCGAGCCGGGAGCGCTTCGCCGAGTACATGCGCGAGGTGCCGTGCCCGTCCTGCCAGGGGGCCCGGCTCAAGCCGGTGTCGCTGGCGGTCACGGTGGACGGCCGGTCCATCTCCGCGTACTGCGCGATGCCGATCGGCGAGCTGGCCAAGCGGCTGCTGGAGCTGGAGCTGTCCGACCGGGACCAGCAGATCGCCGCGCGGATCCTCAAGGAGGTCAACGCCCGGCTGGGGTTCCTGCTGGACGTGGGCCTGGACTACCTGACCCTGGACCGCCCGTCCGCGACGCTGGCCGGCGGCGAGGCGCAGCGGATCCGGCTGGCCACCCAGATCGGCTCGGGGCTCGTCGGCGTTCTCTACGTGCTCGACGAGCCGTCGATCGGGCTGCACCAGCGGGACAACCACCGGCTGCTGGAAACGCTGCTGCGGCTGCGCGACCTGGGCAACACCCTGATCGTCGTCGAGCACGATGAGGACACGATCCGGGCCGCCGACTGGGTGGTGGACATCGGGCCGCGGGCCGGCGAGCACGGCGGCCACATCGTCGTCTCCGGCCCGCTGGACGAGCTGCTGGCCAGCCCCGACTCGCTGACCGGCGCGTACCTGACCGGGCGGGAGGAGATCCCGGTGCCCGCGCAGCGCCGCAAGCGGACCCGGGGCCGGGAGGTCACGGTCAAGGGCGCCGCGGAGCACAACCTGCGCGGGGTGGACGTGACGTTCCCGCTCGGCTGCCTGATCGCCGTCACCGGCGTGTCCGGATCGGGTAAGTCCACGCTGGTCAACGACATTCTCTACAGCGCGCTGGCACGTGAGCTGCACGGGACGCGGACCGTCCCCGGCAAGCACACCCGGGTCACCGGCATGCAGCACCTGGACAAGGTCGTGCACGTGGACCAGGGCCCGATCGGCCGGACCCCGCGGTCCAACCCGGCCACCTACACCGGCGTCTTCGACCACGTCCGCCGGCTGTTCGCCCAGACCACCGAGGCGAAGGTGCGCGGCTACCAGCCCGGCCGCTTCTCCTTCAACGTCAAGGGCGGCCGGTGCGAGGCATGCTCGGGTGACGGCACCATCAAGATCGAGATGCAGTTCCTGCCCGACGTGTACGTGCCCTGCGAGGTCTGCCACGGCGCCCGGTACAACACTGACACCCTGCAAGTGCACTACAAGGGCAAGACGATCGCCGACGTGCTGAACATGCCGATCGAGGAGGGCGCGGAGTTCTTCGAGCCGGTTCCGGCGATCCACCGGCACCTGCAGACCCTGGTGGACGTCGGCCTCGGCTACGTGCGGCTCGGCCAGCCCGCCCCCACCTTGTCCGGCGGCGAGGCGCAGCGGGTCAAGCTGGCCTCCGAGCTGCAGCGCCGGTCCACCGGCCGGACCATCTACGTGCTGGACGAGCCGACGACCGGCCTGCACTTCGACGACATCCGCAAGCTGCTCGGAGTGCTCGGCCGGCTGGTCGACAACGGCAACTCGGTGGTCGTGATCGAGCACAACCTGGACGTGATCAAGACCGCCGACTGGGTCATCGACCTTGGCCCGGAGGGCGGCTCGCGCGGCGGCTCGGTGATCGCCACCGGCGTCCCCGAGCAGGTGGCCCAGGTCAAGGAGAGCTACACCGGCCAGTTCCTGGCCAAGATGCTCCCGGCTTAGGCGGTCAGCCGCCCCGCGGCGCCGGCCAGGGTGATGCCCGCGGCGGGCCCGCCGCCGTCGCTGGTCCCTGCCGGTTTACCGGGCGCCGCCGTAGCGACAAGGTGACAGTCGGCTGACTGGCCTTCATCGGCCCGGGTCCGCTACGGGTTCCGCGAGGCTGCTGCTGGCTGGCGCTATGCTCCGCGGGATGGAGATCGGCACCGCCTCCGGCCCCGCCATGGCCGAGCTGGAGCGGCCCGCAGGACCGCGGTTCCTGCTCGTGCTGACGCACGGGGCGGGCGGCGGCGTTGACGCGCCGGACCTGCTCGCGGCCAGGGACGCCGGGCTGGAACTCGGCGGCGCGGTCGCGCGGGTGCTGCAGCCGTACCGGGTCCGTGGCGCTCGCGCGCCTGGCTCGGCGCAGCGGCAGGATGCCGCCTGGCTGGAGGTGATCGCCGCGCTGCGCGCCGCCGTTCCCGGCGTCCCGCTGGTACCGGGCGGCCGCAGTAACGGGGCCAGGGTGGCCTGCCGGACGGCCGCGGCCGCCGGGGCGGCTGCTGTCGTCGCGCTGGCGTTCCCGCTATACCCGCCGGGCAGGCCAGACCGGTCGCGGGCCGCTGAGCTGCGCGCGGCCGGACCCGGCGTGCTGGTGGTCAGCGGCAGCCGGGACCCGTTCGGAGTGCCGGATTCAGCCGATGCCGGGCGCGTCGTGGTGCTGCCGGGGCAGGCGCATGCCCTGAGCGGCGATCCTGCTGGGGTGCGCCGGGCGGTGCATGCCTGGCTGGCGCAGACGCTACGGCTCCGGCCGGTCCAGGCAGCCGGGCCGCAGCCCGGCTAAGCCGCGGGGGAGCGGCGCTGGGCGCCCGCGCTGGCAGCCAGCGGCGGGACGATCAGGTCGGTCGGCCGGTGCGGCGCGATGGCGTCCCCGTCGGGGAGCAGCTCACCGGTGTCCTCGAAGATTACGATGCCATTGCACAGCAGGCTCCAACCCTGCTCCGGGTGGCTGATGACCGTACGGGCCGCCTCACGGTCCGACTCGCGCGCGTCCGGACACGATGGCGTATGCGGGCACATTCTCGTGCCTCCTGGTAAATAATCGACTATGGTCTTGATCACACTCTACTGTGCCAGTGAACCGGTCACAGCGGCATGGCCCGATGTGACGGTTTTCCTGACTATCCTTTGTAGCTTTCGTGGCAGTCCGCTCGCACTAGCCGCACGAACCGGCTGACCAGCCCGCCCGCGATCTACCCAGACTGCCCGCTGCCCATGCAGCCGGCCAAGCCGACCCGCCGCAGCATTTGCCCGGGCTTGATCAGCGGCTGACCTTCCTCACTCGCTGAAAGGGCCCGGGCGGTTATACCGGTACATGCGCGATCTCTGCACCGAGCGCGGATGCCTCGGGCCGCTGCGGGAACCCGGTAAGCTGGTGGGTCTCGCGCAGCGTCAGCAGCCGCTCCGCCTCGTCGGTCCAGGCGTGCACGGCTGGCTTGGCCATCGCCTTGCGCCGGAAGATGCGATCGTCGTACCCGAGCGGCCCGATCTCGGCCCGGCGCGCCGCGTAGGCGGCCCGCATGGCGTCGGTCAGGGCCCTGTCCAGCCGGGCGGCCAGCGGGTACGCCGCGCCGGGCGGGGCAGCCGCGGCCTGCGCCTGCCGGAACTCCTGCTCGGCGGTCCGGGCAGCCGCCAGCAGCTCATCGAACCTGGCGGCCAGCGCCACGTCGGCGAGGTACTCCTCGTCGGCTTTCGCGCTTACGGTGGTGCGGCCCTTGAACACGCTCGCCAGCTTAGCCGATTCGCTGTGCCGCCGGACCGGCCGCGCGGCCACGGGCCTAGCGAGCGAAGTAGTGCCAGCCGAGCCACAGCCAGCCCAGCAGCACGAGGAACCGCCCGATGGGCTTGCGCATGACATATCCGAGCCATTCGCCGATCGTCGGAATCCGGTTTCCGGGGCGCCTGCCGAGGTATTCCAGCACGAACAGCACGGAGATCACCGCGCCGAAGCCGATGATCGTGATGATCCGGGTCACCATCGGGGCATTACCTCCGCACCAGTCCCCAGCCGGCCAGCAGCCAGATGACGATCGCGGCACTGCGCAGCGGGTGCAGCGTTATCAGCGGGTTGATCAGCCCGGTCAGCGCCGGATGCCACCAGACGGAGTTGTCCTTGAACGACGATGCCTCCCACTCGAACAGCACCCCGATGGCGATCAGCCAGTACGACAGCCCGGTGATGTCGACCTGCTCGGGCGGCGGGATCCGCTGCGGCGGGCGCAGGCAGGCGATGCCGCCCAGCACGGCACCCGCGATCAGGACACTGACCAGCGCCGCCGTGTGCAGCGGCTTGGTGCCCCCGGCGATCCAGGCGTAGCCGACGGTTACCGCGCCGACGGCGACCCGCCGGGCGGTGCGCCACCGCGGCCGGGGCCCGTCAGCGCGGCCGGGACGGCGAGCACGTGACCTGGTCAGGTCGTCAGCGGTCATCGGCTCTCCTTTCCCAGCGTCTCACCGGTGCCGCAGGCACCGCAATTGTCCCGGATGCCTCGCACCCGGCACAGGAGACCACCAGGCTAGCGAGCCGCGCAGCCGCTGATCACGCCAAACTCTCCTGCCAGCTTCGGTGCAGAGCGGAAAATTCCCCGCGTCCGGCCGTCAGCTCGGCGGGCGAGCCGTCCTCGGCGATCCGGCCCTTGTCGATGACCAGCACCCGGTCGGCGATCTCCACCGTCGACAGCCGGTGCGCGATGATCACCGCGGTCCGGCCGGTCAGGATCGTCTGCAGCGCGGACTGGACCAGCCGCTCGCTGGGGATGTCCAGCAGCGAGGTGGCCTCGTCCAGCACCAGCACGGACGGCGCGGCCAGGAACGCGCGGGCGAAGGAGATCAGCTGCCGCTGGCCCGCAGACAGCCGGCTGCCCCGGGTGCCGACCGGCGTGGCGTACCCGTCCGGCAGCGCCGCGATGAACGGATGCGCCCCGATCGCACGCGCCGCCGCCTCCATCTCGGCCGCGCTGGCGTCCGGCTTGCCGAGCCGGATATTGTCCGCGACGGTCCCGTCAAAGAGGTAGTTCTCCTGGGTGATCATCACGACGGCGCGGCGCAGCTCCGGCTCGGCCAGGTCGCGCAGATCCACGCCGTCCAGCAGCACCCGGCCCTGCTGCGGATCGTAGAACCGGGCCAGCAGCCGGGCGATCGTCGTCTTGCCGCTTCCGGTTTCCCCGACGATCGCGAGTGTCTGCCCGGCGGGGATCTCCAGGTCCAGGCGCGGCAGCACGACCGCGTCGGCGTAAGCGAAGCGGACGGACTCCATCCGCACGCTGCGTCCCTCGCGGGCTGGATCGGGCAAATCAGGCAGCATAACGGGATGTCCCGGCTCGGCCACGGCGGGCGCCTCATCGAGTACGCCGGAGATCTTCTCCAGCGCGGCCGCGGCTGACTGGAACGTGCTGAAGAACTGCGACAGGTCGATCAGCGGGTCGAAGAAGCGCTGCAAGTAGAGCACGAACGTGACCAGCACGCCGACCCTCATGTCCCCGTCGATGACCCGGACCCCGCCGTAGAGCAGCACTGCGCCGATGGCCAGGTTGCCGACCAGGGTGACGCCGGGGAAGAAGATCGCCAGCAGCCGCATGGACCGCAGCGTGGCCCCGGTGTAGTCGGCGTTCAGCTCGGTGAAGATCTCGGTATTGCGCGGCTCCCGGCGGAACGCCTGCACCGCCCTGATGCCGCCGAAGGTCTCGACGAAGTGCACGATGACCGCGGCGATCGTCTCCCTGGTCCGGCGGTAGGCGGTGGCCGACTCGCGCCGGAACCAGGCCGACAGCCAGACCAGCGGCACGAACCCGCTCATCACCACCAGGGCCAGCGGCCAGTCCAGCAGCAGCATCCCGGTCCCCACCAGGACCAGCGAGAACGCCGCAGTGACCAGCGAGTCAAGGCCCTCGTCGAACATGTCGGAGATCGAGTCGATGTCCGAGACCTGGCGGGAGATCACCCGGCCTGATGTGTAGCGCTCGTGGAAGGCCACCGGCAGCCGCAGGAAGTGCGCGAACAGCCGCTGGCGCAGTTCCAGCACGATCTGGCCGCCCATGGTGCCGATCGAGGAGATGTAGGCGCGGGTGGTCACCGCCTGCACGAGCACCGCGGCGCAGAACGCGGCCACGATCGTCAGCATGCCCGCCAGGTGGCGGCCGTGCATCACCTCAGGCACCCGGTCGATGCCGACGCCGACCAGCCACGGGCCCGCCAGCATCGCCAGGTTGGCGGTGACGATCAGCACCAGGATCGTCACCGCCCGCACCCGGTGCGGCCAGAACAGGTCAGCCAGCAGGCGCCGGCTGCGCCTGCGCAGCAGCGAGGCCAGCCCGGGCGAGATCTCCTCGGCGTCCTCGGCGGCGATCCCGCGCCACGCCTGGACGCTGGCCTGGCTCATGATCGTGCCCCGGTGCGGTCGCGCGCGCCGCCCTCGGCGGCGGCCGCCTGTCCGGCGGGCGCCGACATCAGCTCGCGGTAGCGCGGCTGTCCGGCCAGCAGTTCCGAATGCGTGCCCAGCGCGGTGATAACCCCGTCCGTCAGCAGCGCCACCCGGTCGGCCAGCAGCACCGTGGACGGCCGGTGCGCGACGACCAGCGCGGTCGAGGCAGTCAGCACCCTGCTCAGGGCCGCCGTCACCTTCGCCTCGGTGTGCACGTCGAGCGCTGACAGCGGGTCATCGAGGATCAGCACCGACGGCTGGGCCAGGATCGCCCGGGCGAGCGCGACCCGCTGCCGCTGGCCGCCCGACAGCGCCATGCCCTGCTCGCCAATCCGGGTGTCCAGACCCCAGGGCAGGTCGTACACGAACCCCGCCTGCGCGGCCGCCAGGGCCGCCTCGATGTCGGCCATGCTGGCGTCCGGCGCTCCGTAGGCCACGTTCTCCCGGACGCTGGCCGAGAACAGGGTCGGGTCCTCGAACGCGCAGCCGACCCGGCTGCGCAGCGTCTGCAGCGGCAGGTCGCGGACGTCCGCGCCGTCGATCCGGATCGACCCGCCGGTCACGTCGGCAAGCCGGGGCACCAGGCACAGCAGCGTGGTCTTGCCCGAGCCCATCCCGCCGACTAGCGCGACAGTCTCGCCAGGCGCCAGTTCCAGCCACACGTCCCGCAGCACCGGCTGCTCGGAGCCGGGGTAGCGGTAGGCAACGTGGTCGAACGTCACCCGGCCGCCCCGGCGCCCGGCAGGGCGGGCCGATGCGGCCGGCCTCCGGCCGGCCGGATCGGCGGGGCAGGGATCGGCGTGGCCGCCAGGGTCCGCCGGGTCGGTGATGGCCGGGCGGGTGTCGAGGATCTCGTAGACGCGCTGCGCCGCGGTCGCCGCTTCCTGGCCGGTGGCCAGGATGTACCCCATGGCCTCGATCGGCCAGACCAGCAGCAGCGTCAGCGTGATGAATGCGACCAGGCCGCCCAGCGTCAGCTGGGCGGCCGCGATCGCCAGCGCGCCGAGGAGCAGGATCAGGCCGATCACGGCGTTCGGCACCAGGTCCAGCCCGGCCCAGAACGAGCCCCGCAGCCGCGCCTTGCGCACCTGGGTCCGGTAGACGACCGTCGCCTGGGCGGCGTGCTGGGCCGCGGCCTCGTCGCGGCGCCCGAGGGCCTTGAGCACGCGGATGCCGCCGGTGGCTTCCTCGACGTAGGTCGCCAGGTCGCCCTGCTGGTCCTGGGCCTGCCGGGACAGCACTCGGTAGCGCTTCTCGAACTGCAGGCAGATGAAGGTCACCGGGAGGAACACGCATCCGGTGAGCAGGCCGAGCCACCAGTTCAGGTGGATCAGCAGCGCCACGACCACTCCGAAGGTGAACACGTTCGTGATGAGGAAGATGATCCCGAAGCCGGCGAAGCGGCGGATCGTCGACAGGTCGTTAGTGGCCCGGGACAGCAGCTGACCGGACTGCCACGAGTCGTGGAAGCCGGGCTCGAGACGCTGCAGATGCGCGTAGAGATCGTCCCGGATGGCGCGCTCCATCTCGGTCACGGCGCTGGCCTGGATCCACCGCCGGAACAGGTTCAGCCCCACCTGGAGTACCCCGAGCGCGATCGCGGCCAGGCCGATCGGCACCAGCAGGCCGCGCTCGTGGTGCCCGATCGGCCCGTCGATGGCCGCCTTGGTCAGCAGCGGGATCACGATCTCGGTGCTGACGGCCGCCAGCGCCGCGATAAGCATGATGGCCAGCTGGCCGTAATACGGCCGCAGGTAATGCCGGGCGCGCCACAGGGCCTGCATCGGGGTCTGCGCCTGGGCGGGCCCGTCCGGGGCGTGCGGGGACGACGGAGCCTGCCCCGGGGCATGCGGCGGCTGGGCAGGCAACTGGGAGGGCATTAACCGCACGCTAACTGCCGTTTTGTGTTATGTCATCTTAATTAACGGGCGGACCGGGCGACTGCGGGCCGTCCGGGCCTCTCGGCAGCAAGGTGGCAAACAGCGGGCAACTCTGGCACGCTGGGCCAGACGCGGGGGCGCGTCGGGGGCAGGGGAGGGACCGATGGGGCTTGTCGATTCCCGGGATTGGCCGGCCGTGTCCGCGGAGCAGATGGGTATCATCAGCGCTTTTCTCGACGGCATTACGGTCATCGGCCAGCTGGCAGCGCAGTTCAGCCCGGCGACCTGGAACGCCCCCACGCCGTGCCCGGAATGGCGGGCTTGCGACATGGCCGGGCATTTGCGCTGTGTCGCTGACGACTATGACGAGTATCTCGACGACGCGCCCGGCAGCAGGCTCGCCCGGCTGATGGCCACGGGCGCGCATCCGGAGACCCTGCTCCGCAAGCAGTCCCGGCAGAATGCGGCCGAACTGGCGGCGCTGCCGGATGCCCCGCCGAGCGTGCACATCGCCGCCTTCGCGCAGGCCGCCCGCGCTTATGCACGCCGGGTGGTGCCGGTCTGGGACCTTCCGCACCACCGCTACCGGGAATCGATCGTGACCGTCGCCGGGATGGTCGGTGCTGGCTGCGCTGAATGGCATCTGCACGCCTGGGACCTGGCCAAGGCGCTCGGCCTCAGCTACCGGCCGGCTGCCCCGGAGGTCGTGCTGGCGGGCTGGCGAGTCGGCCTGCCGCATGCGCAGGTTCCCGGCCGGGAGGCGGCCAGCGTGCCGGCCGGAGCCGTACGCGGGCCGCGCGAAGCCGGCGACGACCCGTGGCGGACCCTGCTGCTGGTCTCCGGGCGGTCGCCGGGCTGGCCTGGCTGAGCTTCGCCAGGCCGGGCATGCCGGCACCGGGAATGATGGCGGAGGACAGACTCACGAACGGCCGAAAGGAAGATGCTCGCGATGGCCTTCGACGTGACCAGGGTCCGGCAGGCCTACCCGGCGCTGGCGGACGGGTACGCCTACCTGGACGGCGCCGCCGGGACCCAGGTTCCCCAGGCCGTGATCGCCGCGATCTCCGACGCCTACCGTGCCGGGATCGGCAACTCGGGCGGGGCCTTCCCCGCGAGCCACCGGTCGGACGTGATCACCGCCGGATGCCGGGCCGCGGTGGCCGACCTGACCGGCGGCGAGCCCGACGGGGTGATCCTCGGGCCGAACATGACCACGCTGACCTACCGGCTGGCAGGCACCCTGGCCGAGGGCTGGGGCGAGGGCGATGAGGTCATCGTCACCCGGCTGGACCATGACGCCAACGTCCGGCCCTGGGTGCAGGCGGCGCAGCGGGTCGGTGCCGCCGTGCGCTGGGCCGAGGTCGACGCGGCCACCGGGGAGCTGCCGGCGGCCCAGTTCCGCGAGCTGCTCACCGAGCGGACCCGGCTGGTCGCGGTGAGCTCGGCCAGCAACGTGATCGGAACCCGGCCGGACGTGCCCGCGATCACCGGGCTGGCCCGGGCCGCGGGCGCGCTGTCGTACGTCGACGGGGTGCACGCGACGCCGCACGGGCCGGTGGACGTCCGCGAGCTGGGCGCCGACTTCTACGCCACCAGCGCCTACAAGTGGTCAGGGCCGCATGTCGGCGCCGTGGTGGCGGACCCGGCGCTGCTGGCGACGCTCAGGCCGGACAAGCTGGTGCCGTCGCCCGACACGGTGCCCGAGCGTTTCGAGCGGGGCACGCCGCCGTATGCCGACCTGGCCGGCGTGACAGCCGCGGTGGAGCACCTGGCCGCGCTGGACAGCGCCGCCACCGGCAGCCGCCGCGAGCGGGTGCTCGCCTCCATGGCGGCGGTGGCGGCGCACGAGCACGTGCTGCTGGCCGAGCTTCTCGGCGGCCTGGACCGGATGGAGCACGTCACCACCTACGGCAAGGCGGCCCGGCGGACGGCGACCGCCTACTTCACCGTGGCCGGGTATACCCCGGCGCAGGTGGCCGGGCACCTGGCGGCGCGCAAGGTCAATGTCTGGAACGGCCATAACTACGCCTGGGAGCTGACCGGAGTGCTGGGCATCAGGGACTCCGGCAGCGCCGTCCGGGCGGGCCTGGTGCACTACAACGACCGCTCTGACGTTGACCGGCTGCTCGCCGCCGTCGCCGAGCTGGATCAGCCGAAGGTGTAGCGGTAGATGCGGGTCTCCCGCATCTCGAAGCCGACTCGCTGGTAGAGCCGGCCCGCCGCCTCGCGGGACGGCCGGGACGTCAGGTCCACGGTCCGTGCCCCGGCCTCGCGGGCGAGCCGCAGCGCCTCCTGCGTCAGCGTGGTGCCGACGCCCTGGCCCTGCGCGGCGCCGTCGGTGACCACGTCCTCGATCCATGCCCGCAGGCCCGTCGGGATCGGGAACAGCACGAGGGACAGCGTGCCGACGATCTGCCCGTCGGATCGCGCGATCAGCACCATGGTCGCCTCGCTGGCGACGATGCGCTCCAGCGCGGCGGCGTCGAGCACCGGCGCGGATGACGACAGCTGCGGGAGCAGCCGCCCGAGCGCCTCGACGACCTCGTCGGTCACCTTGGATAGCACTTCCACCTGCACGCTCACGCGGGGCACATTACCGGGCCGGCCCGGCCCGGGCACGCCGGCGCACCCGGTTGCCCCGGCGCTGCCGGGCACGCGCGCCGGCCAGGCCGGGACATCGGGTAGAAGTAGGGCTATGGCGGCGAAGGCTCTCGTACTCGGCGGCGGCGGCGTGACCGGGGTGGCCTGGGAGATCGGCCTGCTCGCCGGGCTGGCCGGGCGCGGCGTCGATCTCACCGACGCTGACCTGGTGGTAGGCACGTCTGCGGGCGCGATCACCGGCGCCTGCCTGCGCTCCGGCGCCAGCCTGGCGGAGCTTTACCAGGCGCAGCTGGAGCCGCCAGGCCCCGATCCCGTGCCGCGGCTGAGCACGGCGCTGACCGCGCGCCTTGGCTGGGCCATGATTTCCGGGCGGGACCAGGCGAGCGCGCTGGCGAAGATCGGCAAGATGGCCCTGGCGGCCCGGACCCCGCTGGAGCAAGACCGCCGTGCACTGATCGCCGCCCGGCTGCCGTCCGACGCGTGGCCGGCTGGCCGGCTCCTGGTGACCGCGGTCGATACCGGGACCGGCGAGCTTGCGGTGTTCGACACCGCCAGCGGGGTCAGCCTCGTCGACGCGGTCAGCGCCAGCTGCGCGATGCCTGGCGTGTGGCCGCCGGTCACGATCGGCGGCAGGCGCTACATGGACGGCGGCATGCGCTCGCCCGCCAACGTGGACCTTGCCGGGGGCTGCCTGCGGGTCGTGGTGCTCGCCCCGGTGACCCGCGGCCTGGCGGGCGGCAGCGGGGTGACCGATCAGGTCGCCGAACTGACCATGGCGGGCACCGTCAGCACCCTGATCGAGCCGGACGCCGCCGCGGCCCGGGCGATCGGCCGCAACCTGCTCGACCCGCGGCGGGCCGGCGCGGCGGCGCGGGCCGGCTTCCGGCAGGCGGCTGAGGCGGCGCAGCCCGCAGCCGCGGTCTGGGCCGTGCCGGCGCCGT
>JBKQSL010000480.1:0-3976 GCA_052143655.1 Streptosporangiaceae bacterium
TGGCCCCGGTGCTGTCCTGGGCCGTGACCTTGGTGGTGTAGGCCGCCGCCGTGGAGAACTTGCCGCTGATCACCCCGGTGCTGGCATTGATCGTCATGCCCGCCGGCAGGCCGGTGGCGCTCCAGGTGAGCGGGTTGCCGCCGCTGGAGCTGCCGCTGATCGCCAGCGAGAACTTGCCCCCGGCGACGTTCTTGTGGTTGCCGGGGCTGGTCACCGTCACGGTGTCCTTGGTGGTCTGCGGGGCCGACATCACGCAGGCGCTGGCCGCGTTCGACCACAAGGACTGCATCGCGAACGAGCCGGTGGACAGGCTCACGTCGCCGTCCGGATCGCTGCCGCCCCAGTTCTCCCCGCCCCAGGCGCACTTGTCGGCGACCTCGCCGCCCGAGACGCTGTCGTTAGCGTCGATCCACCCGCTGGAAGGGTAAGGATCGGTGATCGTCTCGGCGTACTCGTGGCCGCCTACGATCGACCAGCCGTCGTTGGTGCCGGCCGACCCGCTGTTGATGAAGTTCTCTCCGCAGCCGGCCCCGGCATCCAGGATGTAGGGCAGATTGGTGTAGGGCTCGTTGCTGCTGGAGTGCCAGGCGCAGTAGTCCCCGCTGCCGCCGTCGCAGCTCGGCGCGTAGAAGCCAGACGGGCAGGTGCCCGACTGGGTGGCCACCACGATATTGACGTTGGTGTTCCCGCTCAGCCCGTGGGTGGAGGCAAATGCATCCGCCTCCGCGCCGAGCTGGCTCTGCGTCGCCCCGGTCGGCGGCGTGCTGGTGTCGAAGAACGCCCCGGCGTACACCGACCCGCTGAAGTAGGGGTGCCCGCCGCCACTTTGGGTGTACTGGTCGGTAATCGACGACCAGGAATCCTGCGGCTGCACGCCCAGGCCCTGGAAAAAGCTCTCCAGGTAGGCCGAGCTAGCCGTCTCGCTGCTCCAGTTCGGGCCCCAGAACAGCAGGTACACCTTCGGGCTGGTCTGCACCGAGCCGCCGTTATAGGCCAGCGGGCAGTTGGGCTCGGTGCACCCTGCGGCCCGCACCGGCTTGACCTTGCGCCCGACCGGGTAGGTGATGCCCGCGATCGGGCCCTCCTTGGCGCGGGCGAACCTGGGCCGGACGGACGACAGGTTGATCGTCGTGGCCCCCGGCACATGCCCGGTCGTGCCGGCGCTGGCCGCCGCCGCGCCAGCGAGCGCCAGGCCCCCGCCGAGTAGCAACGCTGATGCGCCGGACAGCAGTCTTCGAAGCCCCACGATCCCCCCATTACCCCCGTATGACAAGTACGGCAGATGATGGCACTAAAGAGGGGAGTTTGCCTAGCCCCCCGAACCGGTCGGCGGAAGCACCGTCGCCCAGCCGCTAACGCCGGACTACCGCCGGACCCAGGGCAGCCGGTCGGTGCGCGAGACGATCAGCTCGCCGGTCACCGCGTCGAACAGGCCGTACTCCGGCAGCGGCCATCCGGTCACAGCCCGCCGACGTTGACCACGATCGCATCCTGCGCGGCCCGGACCGTGCCGGTGGTCTGCGCGGTCGCGTCGGACAGCTGGGACGGCTTGATCAGCCGCAGCGCTGCGCTGCTCATCGCGTGCTAGCCCTGGCCGTCCCCGCTGGCCGGCTCCAGCGTCAGCGACACCGAGTTGATGCACCAGCGCTGGTCGGTGGGCACCGCATAGCCCTCGCCCTCGAAGACGTGCCCGAGGTGGGAATTGCACCGCGCGCACCGCACCTCGGTCCGCACCGCGCCCAGCGACCGGTCCTCCAGGAGGATCACCGCGTCGTCCTCGGTGGGCTTGTAGAAGCTCGGCCAGCCGCAGTGCGATTCGAACTTGGCATCGGACCGGAACAGCTCAGCCCCGCAGGCCCGGCACCGGTACACGCCCTCGGTCTTGGTGTCGGTGTACTCGCCGCGGAACGGGGCCTCGGTGCCGGCCTTGCGCAGCACGCGATACTCCTCCTTGGTGAGCCGTTGCCGCCACTCGTCCTCGGAAAGCTCCACCTTGTCCATGCCGTGAGACTACCTAACGGTCACAGCGTCACCTGCACCGCGAGGCCCGCCTCCCGGCTGGTTTCGGCCGGGCTGCCCGCCGCTGGCTCGTCGGCCGCAGGCTCGTCCGCCGCCGCGATGCCGGCGGGTTCCAGCCGCGCGTCGGCGACCCGCCCGGCCGCCTGCACGTCGGGCAGCACCGCGGCCAGTGCGGCCAGCTCGCTGGCCGGGCCGGTCACGGCCAGCCGTGCCACCGGCGCCTTCATCGGCAGCCGGGCCTGCGACTTGGCTTTCCTGATCGCCCCGATGACCGCCGACGCCACGGCGAGCGGCGCATCCGCCGCCCGGGGGCCGCCCGGACCGGCGTCCGCCAGCCCGGGCGCGGCCGCCCCGGCGGCCAGCAGGGCGGCGGGATCCGGCCAGCCGGCCCGGTGAATCGAGGCGGGGCGACCCGGCTCGGCCGGCCACCACGACCACACTTCCTCGGTCACGAAGGGCAGGAACGGCGCGAACAGCCGCAGCACCGCCGACAGCGCCAGCCGCAGCGCGGCGATCGCCGATGCCGCGGCCGCCGGGCCGCGCTCGCCGTAAGCGCGGGCCTTCACCAGCTCCAGGTAGTCATCACAGAACAGCCAGAAAAACTGCTCGGCGAGCTCTAGTGCCCGCGCATGGTCGAAGTCGTCGAGCGCGAGCGTGCACTGCGCCGCCACGCCGGCCAGCCGGTGCAGCAGCGCCCGGTCCAGCGGCTCGGTCACCGGACCGGGCCCGGGGCTGGCCGGGCCGGGCCGGTCAGCCGGAGCCAGCTCCAGATCCGGTTCCGGCATGCCGAGCACGAACCGGCTTGCGTTCAGGATCTTCACCGCCAGCCGGCGGCCGATCTTGACCTGCGCCTGGTCGAAAGCGGTGTCCACGCCCAGCCGGGCGCCGGCCGCCCAGTAGCGCACCGCGTCGGTGCCGTAGTCCCGCAGCAGGTCCATCGGCGTGACCACGTTCCCGGCCGACTTGGACATCTTCTTGCGGTCCGGGTCGAGGATCCAGCCGGAGATCGCCACGTGCCGCCACGGCAGCGCGCCCATCTCGTCGCGCGAGCGCAGCACCGTGTAGAACAGCCACGTCCGGATGATCTCGTGCGCCTGCGGCCGCAGGTCCATCGGGAACACCCGGCCCAGCAGGTCCTCATCATCCGGCCAGCCGCCGGCGATCTGCGGGGTCAGCGAGGACGTCGCCCAGGTGTCCATGACGTCCGGGTCGCTGGTGAAGCCGCCGGGCACGTCCCGCTGGCCGGGCGCGTAGCCGGGCGGCGGGCTGGCCGCCGGGTCGACCGGCAGGCTGGCCTCGTCCGGCAGCAGCGGGCTGTCGTACCGGGGACTGCCGTCGGCGCCGAGGGGATACCAGACCGGGATCGGCACCCCGAAGTAGCGCTGCCGGCTGACCAGCCAGTCGCCGGTCAGCCCGCTCACCCAGTTCTCGTACCGGGCGTGCATGTGCGGCGGGTGCCAGTGCAGTTCCCGGCCGGCGGCCAGCAGCGCCGCGCGCAGCCGCGGGTCCCTGGCCCCGTTGCGGATGTACCACTGCCGGGTGGTGATGATCTCCAGCGGCAGATCGCCCTTCTCGTAGAACTTCACCGGGTGCCGGACCTGCTCGGGATCGCCGCGCAGCGCGCCCGCCTCTGCCAGCAGCGTGATCACCTGCTTGCGGGCCGCCCGGGCGGGCAGCCCGGCCAGCCGCGCGTAGGCGGCGCGCGCGTCCGGGCGGTCCAGGCCGGGCGGCGGCCCGGGCAGCAGCCGGCCGTCCGGGCCGAGCACCGGCCGGGTGTCCAGCTGCAGGTCACGCCACCAGGTCACGTCGGTGATGTCGCCGAACGTGCACACCATCGCCAGGCCAGTGCCCTTGGCCGGGTCGGCCAGCGGGTGCGCCAGCACCGGCACCGCCGCGCCGAACACCGGCGTGGTCGCGGTCACGCCGAACAGCCCGGCGTACCGCTCATCGTCCGGGT
>JBKQSL010000481.1:0-16712 GCA_052143655.1 Streptosporangiaceae bacterium
TCAACAGGCGCATGACCACCGTCTTCGCCTGGAGCTGCACCGTCATGATCGTTGGGATGAACGTCTTCCTGCTCTACCAGCAGTTCTTCCTCAGCTGAACAGGGCCTGATCGACTCCCGCAGCCTAGCCACTCAGTCCGGCGCGTGCCGCCGGAGGCTCCGCCTGCCGAAGGCCCGGCAGCATCAGGCACAGGCCGGCCGCCACGGCCATCGTGGCCGCGCGCAGGATTGGCACCCGCCAGACGAGCTGCAGGCCGTCAGCCACCTCCCGCCACAGCGCCTTGCGCTCGACCGCCCTCTCTGACCGGAACCGCCCGCCGACTAGGCTCACCGTGCCGGACGAGACCCCGCAGGAGACCGCGTCGGCCAGGAACGGGACAGCACTGCCCAGCCCGGGCAGCGCCCCGCCCGGCGCCGGACCGGCCAGGCTGGCGCCGTAGGTCCGGGCCTCGGTGGCAGCCCACGCCTGCTCCAGCTGCCCGTCCGGCACGATGCCCGGCAGCGCGGCCGCGGCCGCCGGGCCGAAGATGGTGCCAGCGCCTCCCTCGATCAGGCCGTGCCAGGATCAGCAGCGGGTAGGCGAGCATGCCGATCTCGGTGCCGGTATCGGACAGAAGCTGGCCGATCCTCCGGAAACCACTGTTGCGCCGGAGCGGAACCGGCCGAGGAACACCGGCTGCCGTCTCGGCCCGCTGGTGCTGCTCATTTCGACGCGGCGGGCATCCCGAAGGACACGGTGCTCGCTGCCAAGCCGGGCCTGGCCCGGCGCATGATCGCCCGTGCGCTGGACGCGGGCTGCCCGGCCGCCTGGGTCACCGGCGATGAGGTGCATGGAGCGGACCCGGGCCTGCGCGCTGACCTGGAACGCCGCCAGGCCGGCTACGTGCTGCGGTGGCCGCCAGCCACCAGGTGACCACCGCGGCGGGCTCCTGCCAGGTGCGCACGATCGCGCGCCGCCTGCCCCGCCGGGCCTGGCAGCGCTACTCCGCAGGTGAGGGCGCCAAGGGCCACCGCTACTACGACTGGGCCTGGATGGCCATCGACCCCGGCAAGCCTGGTCACCGCTGGCTGCTGATCCGCCGCAACCGCCACACCGGCGAGCTGGCGTCCTGCCGCTGCCACAGCCCCCGGCACATCCCGCTGCCCGCCCTGGTCAAGATCGCCGGAACCCGCTGGACTACGGAGGAGAATTTCCAGGCCGGCAAGGGACTGACCGGACTGGACGAGCACCAGGTCCGCCGCTGGGACTCCTGGTACCGGTGGACCACCCTGGCCATGCTCGCCTTAGCCTTCCTCACCATCACCGCCGCCACCGAGCATGCCGGTCATCCCGCCCCAGCTGATCAGATCCCGCTCACCCGCAACGAGATCGCAGCGCTGTTCAGCACGCTGATCATCCAGCCAGTAACAGGAACCCGGCACCGGCTGCGATGGTCGGCCTGGCGCCGCCGCCACCAGCACCGCGCCAAGACCAGCCACTACCAGCGACAAGCCCGCCAGCCATGAACGTTACGAAGTCCGGTGGAGTACTAAGCGGTTGTGCGCTCCCGTTGCCGTATTTCCTGCTGTACGAAGTTGATGTTTAAGTGTCAGAGACAACCGGGCAGATCCTCATCAGTTACGTCCGCCGTGCTGGTGTTGGCTTCTTCGTCCCGAAGCCAAGTCGCGGTGCGGGCTGCCAGGGCCTGCGGCACGCTTGACCTGGGAAGTGGTGTCCGTCGATGTCCGCTGGCGTTCACCGCGAGGATTAACAATCGCGCCATTTACTCATCCAATTTACACCATTGACAGACACAGATATCGATGGTATCATAAGGGACCATAGTATCCCTTATGATCTCTTTTGTCATTACACTCACAGCGCGATCGTCAGAAGGAGAAAATGAAGGATGCTATATTTTTTCGGGAGAATCCTACGCTGAGAAGTGAAACAGCTTCACAGACTGTTTTGTCAACTTCTCACATGGGAGGTGAACATCCCAAGGGTACAGTATTGTCTGTATCTTTTGCACTTCACGAAGCTGCACTACGTTACCGCTGTCGATTGTTTATTAACATAACAGAATAGGAGTACGAAAATATGGTTTTTCTACTGCACAACGATGGCAGCGGCATTTTCCAGTATACGGGGACGCCCTTCGCGTGGCAGCAGATCGACAGCAATCCAGCCACCATCGCAATTTTTCCTTCTAGCTATCAACTGCAAAACGACGGCAGCATTTTCCAGTATACGGGGACGCCCTTCGCGTGGCAGCAGCTCGACAACAATCCAGCCAACTGCGCAATTACTGAAGGTGCTGGCCTCCTTTTTCTACTGCACAACGATGGCAGCGGCATTTTCCAGTATACGGGGACGCCCTTCGCGTGGCAGCAGATCGACAGCAATCCAGCCACCATCGCAATTGCTGCTGCTCTAATAGGTCCTGGTTTTGGTCTCTATCTACTGCATAACGATGGCAGCGGCATTTTCCAGTATGTATTCGAAGGTCAGGGCTCGTGGCAGCAGATCGACAGCAATCCAGCCACCACCGCAATTGTTGCTGCTCCACTTACTGCTGGTGGTGCGGATGCCCTCTATCAACTGCATAACGATGGCAGCATTTTCCAGAATACATTGGGCTCAGGCCCGGTAACCGTACCACCAACGCCCAGCGGGTGGCAGCAGCTCGACAGCAATCCAGCCAACACCGCAATTGCTGCTGGTGGTCCCCTCTATCAACTGCATAACGATGGCAGCATTTTCCAGTATACAGGGACACCCTTCGGGTGGCAGCAGCTCGACAGCAATCCAGCCACCACCGCAATTACTGCGGGTACTACTGGTAGTGGTAGTAATACCCTCTATCTACTGCATAACGATGGCAGCATTTTCCAGTATACAGGGACACCCTTCGCGTGGCAGCAGCTCGACAGCAATCCAGCCAACACCGCAATTGCCGCTGGCCTAGCCATAGGCGGTGAACTCTAAGAGCTAACTAGTAGCTATTTGGGGCTAAAATAGCAGGCCTTATTGCGCACTTTCCGCTAGACGCAGCGGGATGAGGCTGCGGCTATGGTATGGGGCTGAGCGTCGGGCGGGCCTCGCAGATCGAGCGGGCGAGGTGACCAGCATGCAGGTTCTCGGCCGGAAGACGGATGCGGTCGGCAGTCGGCTACGAGTAGTCATCGAGAGCCGATCATGAACAACGACGAGCTCATCACCACGGTACGGGAGTCCGTCACCGACATGCACATGACCATCCCGGAAGAGCAGATCGTGAGCCGCAGCCGCGCGATACGCGCCCGGCGCCGGGTTCCTGCCGCGGCCGGAGCGCTGGCCGTGGCTGCCGGTACGGCCGTGGCCGTGACCGCGCTGGTTCCCTCTGGCCACCAGCCCGGCCATCCGGTTAGCGCCCGGCTGGCGGCCTGGACGGTAGCCCAGCAGGCCAGCGGCGACATCAATGTCACCATCAACCAGCTGCAGAATCCGGCCGGGCTGCAGAGCACGCTGCGCGCGGACGGCGTGCCCCGTCAACGTCAAGCGGCACCGGCATTTCCATCTATGACAACCCCGGCGGCGGTCAGCCGCCCGCAAGCCCGCCTGCGCAAGGCACCGGGAACCCGCCGCCAGCAGGCATCACCGGCCCGCTGAACTTCGGCCTGGTCTACGCCAGCCAGCAGTGCACCGGGTAGCGGAGCCGCCTCAGCAATTCGGCAGCAGATGGGAGTGTAAGGCCTTTTGACTCCGGCTAGCGGAGTCCCAGGACGGTCGTGAGGGCCTCGTCGATCCCCCATTGCTGGTCTGGGCTGACGCGACCCACGAGATTGCCAAGCCGTCCGGCGTCGATCGCACCCACTTGCTCAACGAGAACCCGGGTGGTCTCGCCCAGCAGTTCGATCTCCGGACGGAATGATGCGGGCCTGGCGCTCAGCGATGTGGGCGCGACCAGGACCACCGAACGTGGCAGCAGCTCATCGGCCTGCACGATGACCCCGTAGCGCCGACCGCGTTGCTCGTGGCCCGCACCCCGCGGCGGGCGGAATTCGTGGATGTCACCCCGTAGCACGCATGTTCTCCATGAATTCTGCGACCTTGAGCATCTCGCGCCGGTCGTCCTCGTCAGCCTCAAGCGCCGCCGCTTCGGCGGCAAGCGCGGCTCGGCGCTGGAGTCGGCTAGCGCTATCGAGGATCGCTCTGCGGATCGCTTCGGATCTGCTCAGACCTGTCGATTCAAGCTGAGCGAGCGCACGCAGGGCCTCGGGATCGAGGCGGACACTGATGGCTGCTGACATGCTCCCATCGTATCACGATCTGTCATACAAGCGTCCATCGCTAGTCGGCTGGGCGGCGCTGCGACTTGGCCTGGACGGCCCTGCGTGGCACGAGTGTGGCATAGCGGCCATTTCAACATTGGACTTCTGGGGCCTGTTCATGGCCCTGAGCAGCCGGATAGGTGGAGCGGGCGAAGGGAATCGAACCCTCATGACCAGCTTGGAAGATCGGTACTGCGGCATCCGGGGTGACCTGCGGAAGCGCCGGTCCTGGTGACGGGCTTGCGAGTGCCCGTGAGTTACCGCGATTCACCCTGGATCGCCGTGGCGTGTGGCACGTATGTGGCACGCGCGTGACTGCATTGCGCGTGCTTCATGTCTTCTTGGTCCGGCTCGTCGCGCTCGCGGCGGGAGTCGGCTCGGACGAGGGCGATTTCCCCGGCGGCCTGGGCCTGGGCGCGGTCGGCGCGCTGCTGTGCGGCGGTCTCGGACTGCTGCGCCCGTGCGGTTTCCTGCCCGGCCTGGCGTGCCCGGCCGGTGGCCTCGGCGACCTGGCGCTCGGCGTGCTCGCGGGCCTGGCCGGTCTCGCGTTCCGCGGTGGCTCGCGCGTGCTCTAGCTCGGCGGTGGTCTCGGCGCGGAGCTGGGTCGGCGAGACGGGCTTCGGCGGCGGCGACGCGCTGGCCGGCGGAGGCGCGGGCGGCGTAGACCTCGGCCTCGGCGGATTCGGGGTCGGCGGCGGAGCGCAGCTCGGTGACGGCGCGGGCGAGGATGCCGGCATGCT
Source organism: Streptosporangiaceae bacterium (assembly GCA_052143655.1). Classification (GTDB taxonomy): domain Bacteria; phylum Actinomycetota; class Actinomycetes; order Streptosporangiales; family Streptosporangiaceae; genus CAVSUR01. Next base: position 5,033 of record JBKQSL010000481.1, read on the forward strand.
GGGCGGTGAGCTGTTCCAGCTTGCGGACGAGTTCGGCGGCGCGGGTCAGTCCGATGGTGACGGGCTGGCCGCCGGTTTCCTCGGCCCGCTGGCCGGTGGCGTCGGCTTCCGCTTGCGGCGCTCGCGGTGGGCGTTGAGCGGGTTGTGGCTGGCATCATCGCAGTACTTCGGCTTCGCGCCACGGCCGTTAGTTAGCGCGCGCGGCGACGGGCTGCTCGCATCCGGGGTAAGGGTCAGCGTCCTGTTCGGCAGCAGCAGGCACCGCAGTGCCGAACATATAGCCGCCGAGGTTCAGGCCGGCACCGGCTGTCAACATCAGCACCATTGACCGCACCCTTGAGGAACTTGTGCGGCTCGGAATCGTCGACCGGGCCGCACTTACCGGCCCTGGGCTATTGCAACCTGAATGCATCTTGCCGTGGCTGCCCGTGACCGGTGTCCTGAGAGGCGCACATGATCGCCTGGCGCGAGCCCGGGGCGCCTGCCCGGAACCCCGGCCCGGGGGAGGCGAGAGCGGAGTTCACGCGCTTTCGTCGCGTGCGTGCTGCCTGCCCATGATCAGCTCTTCGGCATCGGCCTGGGCGCCCGGGCTCACGGCCTGGAGACGGGCGGTCCACCTCTCCTCGATGTGGCCGTAGCGCCAGATGGCCATCGCCGCCGCCCAGGTGACGATGAACATGCCGACGATCACGAACCCGGCCTTGTTGATGTCGAAGTTGTACATGAAGCCCCAGAAGCCGCTGGTCTGGCTGACGCCGTGGACTTCCAGCGGAACGAGGCTGAGGGTCTCGATGCCGCCGATGAAGAAGCAGATGGCCACCGACAGGCCGGTGATGGCCAGGTTGTAGTACACCTTGCGGACCGGGTTGAAGAACGCCCAGCCGTAGGCCAGGTTCATGAACAGGCCGTCGGAGGTGTCCATAAGGGTCATCCCGGCGGTGAACAGGATCGGCAGCGCGATGATCGCCTGCCACGGAATGTGCTCGGAGGCCAGCAGCGCGGTGCTGGTCAGCAGGGCGACCTCGGTGGCGGTGTCGAAGCCCATCCCGAAGACGACCCCGACCGGGTACATCTGCCATTCCTTGTCGATGGCGTTCATCCACCGGCCGAAGAAGCGGTAGAAGAAGCCGCGGTTCTCCAGTTGGCGCTCCAGCTCCGCCTCGTTGTACCTGCCCTGCCGCATGTCCCGGAAGACCCTGATGATCCCGCCGAGGATCACCAGGTTGAGCAGGCCGATGAGGAACAGGAAGGCGGCGGAGACGATCGTGCCGAAGGTGCCCCCGAACGACTCCAGCGAGGAGTTGCTGTGCGTCACCGCGGGCAGCACCGTCTTCGCTGCGATGAGGATCCCGACCCCCATCGCGACGACGATCGTGGAGTGGCCCAGCGAGAAGAAGTACCCGAACCCGAACGGGCGCGGCTTGTCGGTGCCCTGCCGCTGGTTCATCGCCTTGCGGGTGGTGTTGTCGATCGCGGAGATGTGGTCGGCGTCGAACGCGTGCCGCAGGCCCAGGGTGTAGGCCGTGATGCTCAGGCCGATGCCGAAGAACTTGTAGTGGGCAGGCAGCACGTACACGATGAACACGAAGAAGCCGAGCGCGTGCAGCAGCAGGATCGAGCCGTACATCCCGACCACCCGGCGCTTCTCCGCCGGGTTCATCGCATGGAATGACTGGCGGAACATCCTGGCCATGCTCGTCTTGGGCTGCTGCGTCACGCTGTTCGTTGACATGGCCCAGGTCCTCCGGTCATCAGCGCAGCCGGTCTCGTCTCTGTCGCACGCTAACCCAGCTGCACATGAGTTGCAAGTACTTATATTTCGCATCCATCCGCCCGGGCCCGGATCTGTCATGCGCGCTGAACTGGAGGAACGCGGCGCCCGGCCTCCGCTCCTGCCGTTCCAGATCGGGGTTCCCAGCCGACAGCCCGCAGAGACGGTCCCGGTCTCGTTTCCGGTCTGGTCCGTCTTTCCGCAGGCGCCACATCCCGTGCGAGCGGGTGGCGGGCCAATGCTCGGCACAGCCGATCGCGCAGCGACGCCGCAGGCGGCCTTGGGACGGCGGCCGGGAGCAGGACAATCGAAGCCGGGAAGACAGCCCAGTGTGGCGAACTGACGCAAGAGATCTGCGTCGCTTAGCGTCACTTGCTGGCAGCGCCGTAGCCGGGACCGGCATCGATCCATCGGGTCCGTGCGGCGCTGCCGTCCAGGCAGGGCAGCGGATGTGCGGGAGCAGCGATGACGATCGACGACGCCGGGCCATGCGTGTCATGTGGCGGGCGCGGCTGGAAGTTCCTGACCTACCGGCGGTCGCGGGAACGCTCGGGCGGTGCCATTGAACTCTCGCCGGTAACGCGTGAGCACTACCAGCATCAGCGGATACCAGCTGGCGGTCAGCAAGCTCAAAGCGCTCGCCGACGACCTCGGCGGCCGGGGATTCGCCACCACGCTCGTGACCGGCGGCGGGCACCCTTCCTTAACTGTCGTCCACCGGCTCGCCACCCATTTGTCCGAGAGCATTTACGCCGCGCCAGCCAAGGGCAATTCGTGGTGGCTGTGGTGGTCATGGGCTAAGCGGATAGCGCCTGTCGGCGAGACGGGCACCGCGGCGGCCAAGATCGCGCACGTGCTCACGGCGTCATGACCATCCCCGGCAGCGCGCCGGGGATGCCGCCAGCTCCCGGCGCGCAGGAGGTGGCAGCGGGCACGGACGCCATGGTGCCTAGTCCGGCGCGCATGTATGACTACCTCATCGGCGGGAAGGACAACCTCGCCGTCGACCGGGCGGCGGCACAGGAACTCATGTCGGCATTCCCAGGTGTTCGCAGGGTGGCGCTGGCGAACCGTGGCTTCCTGGTGCGGGCGCTGTGGTTTCTGGCCGCCCCGGGCATCGCCAGTACATCGACCTGGGAACCGGCTGCCCCGCGTCACCGAACGTGCACGAGGTAGCGCGCCAGGTCTTGCCGGACGCCCGGGTGGTCTATGTCGACAACGACGCGATGGTGACGGCGCATAACCGGGCGCTGCGGGCGACGATGCCGGGAGTGGTGGCGGTCCACGGGGACATCCGGCGGCCGGATGAGATCCTCGGCGACCCGGACCTGCTGAGCGTGATCGACTTCGCCGAGCCGGTCGCGGCCCTCCTGGTGGCGGTTCTGCACTTCATCACCCCGGATGAAGACCCGGCGAGCATCGTAGCCGCGTTCCGTGACCGCATGGCCCCGGGTAGCTACCTGGCGATCTCGCATGGCGTCAGCGATAACACCAGCCCGCGGGTCATCAAGAAGATCACGAGTGCCTACGACAGTGCCAGCTCCCCAGCGACCGCGCGCACGGCCGCCGATGTCGCGGCGTTCTTCGAGGGGTGCGAACTGGTCGAGCCCGGCGTGGTCGACGTCACGCGCTGGCGGCCGGAACGGCGCACGCGGTCTCAGGGCCTCCGGGTAGCCGCCGGGGTCGGCCGCAAGCTCGGGCCTGATGAACAGGCGCGACGGCACGCCCTGGGGCAGCCATCCCGCGTGCCGTCGCGCCATCCTCCGTAATCAGGGAGCGGGCGACGGGAATCGAACCCGCATGACCAGCTTGGAAGATCGGTAGTGCGGCATCTGGGGTGACCTGCGAAGACATCGGTCCTGGTCACAGGCTTGCGAGTTCCCGTGAGTTACCGCGACTTACCCTGAATCGCCGTGTCGTGTGGCACGTATGTGGCACGCGCTCGGGCTTCGCCTCCCGTGGTGCCAGGTCCAAGGTGGCGATTCATCTCGTTGAGCACGACGGACGCCTGGTCGTCGTGTACGGCTTCCATGGCTCCCGGACTTGACTAGACTAGACCAATATCTTATCCTGATGGCATGTCTGAAAGTGTGAACGTCTACGAAGCTAAGACCCACTTGTCGCAGCTGCTGGATCGCGCCGCTGCCGGCGAAGAGATCGTCATCGCGCGGGCAGGTCGCCCAGTCGCGCGGCTAGTGGCATTGGCCGAGCTGTCACGTAAGCGGGTGCCAGGTGGATGGCGCGGCAAGGTCAGTATGGCTGCCGACTTCGATGAGCTGCCGGAGGAGATCGATGCCGCATTCCGGGGGGAGCGTCCGTGAGGCTCCTGCTGGATACGCACGCCTTGCTGTGGTGGCTGGCTGACGAGGGGCTGGCTACGCAGGCGCGAGATGCAATCGCCGATCCGGCTACTCTCGTCGCGGTGTCGGCCGTGAGTGCGTGGGAGATTTCCATCAAGAAGGCGCTGGGGAAGCTGGCCGCACCGGATGACCTTGAGCATCAGGTGCAGGCTGGCGGCTTCCTGCCGCTGCCGATCAGCATTGCCCACGGCGTAGCGGCCGGGCAGCTTGTCCGCCACCATGAGGACCCTTTCGACCGGATGCTCATAGCCCAGGCGCAGGCGGAAGGGCTGACCATCGTGACACGAGATAAGCGCTTTGCCGAGTACGGTGTCGCGCTGCTGCCCGCCTGAGAGCTAGCGATCGTGCGGCGCACGTCGTTTGACTGAGGAAGTCGGCTATTGCCCAGGGCTGGAAGCGATGGCGGCGCTGTTAAGGAGTTCATAGGTCCTGATCGGGAGCGCTGCTCTGCAACAGCTCTTGGGCGTGCCGGACCAGTCTCGCGTGGCACACATGTGGCAGGCACTCAATTCGTGATGGCGGCCAGCCACGGCGACAGCGCCCGTAAACATCCACGGAGCTGAGCCTTAGCGCTGGGAACGGTGGAGCGGGCGACCGGGATCGAACCGGCATGACCAGCTTGGAAGGTGTACCGCGCCACTCGGTCAAAGCCGCTGGCCTGCATATTCTCTTGACCGGAGGTACCCGGTGTTGCCCTTGAGTGACCTCGGTCAATGGCACGCTAATGGCACGCTGATCTTGTATGCCTGGTAGAAGTTGTGACCTCTTCCGTGTCAGTTCTGGGCTGGGCTGTAGCTGAGGCGGTCTGGCCCGCCGATTCCTGGTCGTGGCAGGGCGCTGGATCGGCTTGGTGTGAGATGACGTTGCTGTCAACGCTGCTGTCAGGTGCTGACGGCGGCCACGAGAAACTGCCCTCAGACGGCCAGATAGCTGCCCGCTGGCGGACACGAAAACTGCCCGGCGGCGGCCGCTGGATCTGCCCGACACGATCTTGACGTTCCCTGCTGGTTACCCGGCGGGGTCCCCTCCCCGGCTTGGCTGAGCGGTGCCATCCGTATTCAGCCGGTCCCGGGGAGGGGACGAGTGAAGTCTGCCGAGGAGATCATGGAAATTCTTGAGGCTTACGACCTGACGGGGTCGTTGCGGGACGCCGCCGAGCTGGCGGGCTGTTCTCATCACACGGTCGCACGGTATGTGGCTGCGCGTGAGCAGGGGCGGCCGGTGCCTGGTGCGGCCGTGCGCCGGGGCAGTGTGACCGATCCGTACCTGGAGAAGCTGGAGGAGCTGGTCGACCGGTCGAAGGGGAAGATCCGTGCCGACGTGGCGCACGAGAAGATCACCGCGATGGGGTATGCGGGGTCGGAGCGCACGACCCGGCGGGCGGTCGCGCAGCTCAAGGCCGCCTGGGCGGCGGGCCGCCGCCGGGTGCACCGGCCATGGGCTGCTGAGCCGGGGATGTGGGCGCAGTACGACTTCGGTGACGGCCCCCGGATCGGGGCAGCGGCGACGGTCTTGTTCTGCTTCTGGCTGGCCTGGTCCCGGTTCCGGGTGGTGATCCCGCTGCTGGATAAGTCCCAGCCGTCGGTGCTGGCCGCGGTCGATGTCGCGCTGCGGCGGATCGCCGGCTGCCCGGCCTGCCTGCTGACCGGCAACGAGAAGACCGTCACCGTGGAGCATGTCGCCGGCCTGCCGGTCCGCAATGCGGGCACGGTCGCTTTCGCCAGGCACTATGGCCTGACCGTGGCGACGTGCGTGCCCTGTGACCCGGCATCCAAGGGCGGATCGGAAGCAACGGTCCGGGTCGCGAAGGCGGACCTGGTACCGACCCAGGCGAACCTGCTGCCCGCCTACCGGTCGTTCGCGGAGCTGGAGGAGGCCTGCGCCGTGTTCTGCGGCCAGGTGAACGCCCGTCCGCACCGGGTCACCCGGCGGGCGCCGGCGGAGATGCTGGCCGAGGAGCAGGCCCGGCTGCACCCGGTCCCCGCGGCCCCGTTCACCGCCGCGCTGGGGGTCACCCGCAAGGTGGACGGGCTGTCGCTGGTGTCGTTCGAGGCTGGCCAGTACTCGGTGCCGCACCAGCTGGCCGGGCAGGCGGTGCGGGTACGCCGTCACGGCGAGCAGGTCGTGATCACCTGCGCAGGGCCCGGCGGCCCGGCGGAGGTGGCCCGCCACCAGGTCACCACGCCGGGCAGCCCGCGGGTCGATGACGCCCGCTACCCGCCGCCCCCGCCCGGCGCGCTGGGCCGCAAGCCGAAGGCCCGCACCGCGGCGGAGGCGGAGTTCCTGGCGATCGGGGACGGTGCCGGGCTGTGGCTGGCCGAGGCCGCCGCGGCCGGTGCCGGCCGGGTCCGGGCCAAGATGGCCGGGGCGGTGCAGCTGGCCCGGCTGCACCCGGCGGCGGTGGTGGACCGGGCGCTGGGTGAGGCGGCGTCAGCGGGCCGGTTCGGCGAGGGCGACCTGGCCGCGATCCTGACCCATCAGGCGCGGGCATCCGGTGGCCCGGTGAGCCGGGCCAGCGAGGATGCCACCCTGGCCCAGGGCACCACCGGCTGGGCCGGCTTCGGCACCCCGGAGGTGACCCGGTGAGCCCGCCGGCCCGGGCGGCGGCGCTGTCCGCCGATGACATCGAGGCCGTCATCGGCGGGCTGCAGATGATCGCTGGCTGGCTCGATGACGCCAGCCCCGCCGCCCGCGGCGAACTGCACGCCTGCCTGCGCGGGCTGGGCGCCCGCTTGCAGGCTGAGGACCTGCCCGTCCAGATCGCCTGGTTCACCGCCCTGCTCCGCAACCGCCAGATACAAGGAAGGAACCCGATGACAGGAACCCGGGACACCCCGCTCGAACTGCCCGCCGGGCAGGCCCAGCACATCCTCGGCCTGCTGGGCATCACCGAGGCCCTGCTGTCGGCGCTGCGGGCCCGCGGCGAGCGCGGCGAGCGCCAGATGCTGGCCAGCCTGGAAGAGCTCGCCGCGCTGCTGACCGGCGGCGGTGACGCCGGCCAGCTCACCGGCCAGCTCGACGCTGCCCAGCGCGCGCTTGCCGGGCTGATGCTCGCACGGAGCGCGCAGTGACCGGCCCCGCCGCCCGCCGCTGGATCCCGGCCTGGAGCAGCTGCTGCGCCGGATGCGGCTGCCGTGCATCCGCCGCGCCGCCCCCGAGGTGCTGGCCACCGCCAAGGCCCAGCGGCGGGACCCCGCCGAGGTCCTCAAGGCGCTGCTCGCCGAGGAGGCCGCCGGGCGGGACCGCTCCGCGCTGGCCACCCGGCGGGCCGCCGCCGCGTTCCCCACCGGGAAGACCTTCGACGCCTGGGACGAGGCCCTGTCCTCGATCCCGGTCCCGAGCCAGGCGGCGCTGCGCACGCTGGAATGGATCGGCCGTCGGGAGAACCTGGTGGTCTGCGGCCCCGCCGGCACAGGCAAGACCTTCTTCCTCGAAGCCCTCGGCCAGGCCGCGGTCCAGGCCGGCAAGCACGTCGCCTGGTTCACCCTCGAAGCGCTCGGCGTGCTGGTCCGCCGGCACCGCGCCGACGACTCGGGCACCAAGGCCATCGCCCGCATCCTGCGCGCCGACATGGTCGTGGGCGGCGACATCGGGCTGCTGCCCGTCGGGCCCGACCCCGCCGAGGGACTCTACCGGCTGGTCGATGCCGCCTACGAACGGCGCAGTGTGGCTGTCTCAAGCAACCTGCACCCGTCAGGATTCGACGAGATCATGCCGAAAACCCTGGCAACCGCCACCGTCGACAACAGGAGTACGCACGGGTTCCCGGGTTTCGCTTCTGGTCGTGTTGCCGCATCTCAGCAGGTCAGCTGCCGCTAAGCCGGGCGATCGGATCTCCACGGGATTTCACCACTGTTACCAGGATTCCTGGAGAGATTGGTGTAATCTACTGCTTCATGGCTGATTCCGGGAGTCCCGTGCTGTCCCTTGTTCAGCCGCTCACCCGCGATGGCGAAGGCGCCGGTGAGGAGGCCGTCCTCGAGCCGGGCCTGGCTGATGTCGTCACGCTGCGGCGGCGCAAGGACGCCGCGGTCAGCGATGGCGATGAGGAGAGCTTCTTCCTGGACACCATCGCTGAGTACCAGTGGGCCCGGGATGCTGCGGGCCTGGCGCCGGCCACGCTGGACGGGCTGACCAAGCCGGTCCTGGAGGTCTGCCAGCACTACGGGCTGGCCCCGTGGCGGCTGACCCCGCGGCATGTCGATAGGTACTTCGCCGGCGTCGGCAAGCGCGCCCGGGCAACGGTGCGGCGCAAGATGACCCTGATCGACAGCTACTTCGCCTTCCTGGAACAGCGGTATGCAGGTGAGATAGCCCGCCGCTACGGGCTGGCGGTCGAGTCGCCGGTCGACCCGTTCAACCGGCCCCGCCATCGCGGTGACTTCGGGTTGCGGGTGCCGCCCTCGCAGCGGGCGATGCGGGAGTTCTTCGCCCGCTGGCGGGACGCGCTCGATCAGGCCCGCAAGCCCCTGATCGCCCGCCGCGACTACGTGATGGGCAAGCTCACCTATATCTCCGGTGTCCGGGCCGCTGAGCTGTGCGGGGTGAGGACCGGCGACCTGCACTGGGAGTCGGGGCAGTGGGGCCGGTTCCTGGTCAACGGCAAGGGCGCCCGCGGATCAGGACCCCGCCAGCGAGAGGCCTACCTGTTCGAGGACGGCAGGACCCTGCTGTGGTGGTGGATGGAGGAGATCCGCGGCGCTTTCGCCGACGACCCCGACGACCCGAACGCCCCGCTGTTCCCGTCAGAGCGGATCCCGGCGGCGGTGTCCGCGCTGAACGTCGCGGCGCCGGGCATCGCGGTGACGCCGTCGACGTTCCGGCATGCGCTGAAGGCCGCCGGGCAGCGGTTCCTGTCCGGCCCGGTCCAGGAGCTGCACCCTCACCTGCTGCGGCACGCTGCGGCGACCCATAACTACGAGCGCGGGATGTCGCTGTGGGAGGTGCAGAAGCTGCTCGGCCATGACCGGCCGACGACCACGGTCTCCTACCTGGCCACCGCCCACGCCGACCCGGAGACGGCAAGCCTGGCCGCCTCAGGCCGGGCAGTGCAGCGCCTGACGATGGACAAGGGGAACCTGCGGTGAAATGGAACCTGCGCTGGGCCGCGGCCAAGCGCGACATCTGGCGGCCCAGCGACCTGCTCAAAGCCTTCGCCGACGCCGGGTTCACTCCGTCGCTGAGCAAGGTCGCCGCGCTGTGGAGCGGCAAGCCGGTCTCGGTCCGGCTCGATGACCTGGACAAGATCTGCGCTGCGCTCGCCTGCACCGTCGCCGACCTCCTGGAAGCCGAGCCGCTGCCGGCCTCCGGTGAGGAGCAGCAGCCGCGCCGGGCGGCCGGCAATGGCGACAGGGCCGTGCGGCCAGCGCCCCGGCGAGGCGGACCCAAGCGGTCGCTGCCGCCGAACTGACCCGTGCCGTCCCCGGAGAGGAACTGGCCGGCTGGCCAGTGCCCGGTCTGCCTGGGCTGGGGCCAGCTGCGGCAGTGCACCGTCTGCTCGGCGTGCGCCAAATGGCGGCGGGCCTTCCCCGCCCGGCAGCGCTGCCTGCGGTGCGGGCACCCCAGCCACGTCAGCGGCGACGGGCTGTGCCGGGCATGCGCGCAGACCCTGCGCCGCGGCGACCCGATGTGGGTATTCGACCAGGTGCCCGGCCGGCCCGTCCAGCTTGCCTTCATCCTTCCCGGGGTCCGCGTCCCCAGGGCCGCGCCGCTGCTGCTTCCCGCGCAGCGCAAGAACCCGGGCTCCGCGAAGGAACACACCCTCCGCGACGCCGTAGTGACACCGCAACGCTGGCACTGGCCCGCGGGCCGGCCCGCAGCCCGGCACCTCTCACCTCACCTGGTCGATCCCGCGCAGGCCACGCTATTCCAGGCACGCCGCGACTGGACCTGCCTGACCGTCGGCGAACTGGACCAGCTGCCCGCGCTCACTGCGGTCGCCAGCGCTCTGCTGGAGGAATTCCGGCAGCATGCCCGGGCGCAGGGCTGGAGCCCCGCCAGCCGGAACACGGGGGCCAAGACCTTGCGGATCCTGCTGGCCTGGGTTGGTGCGGACGCCCCCATCCACGAGGCCGACATCCGGGCGCTCGCCGGGCGGCGCAGCACCACCATCCGCCGCGTCCTGCAGTTCCTGATCGGCAAAGACCTGGTCACCCCCGACCCCGGCCGCCAGGGCGACACCGTCGAACGCGCCATCCAGCGGCGCATCGCAACCTTCCCTGACGGCATCGCCGCCGAAGTACGCCGCTGGGTGCAGGTCCTGCGGGGCGAGGGACGCCGGCCGCATCCGCAGTTCCCGTTCACCACGATCCGCTCCTACCTCAACTGCCTGTCCCCGGTGCTGGCCGGCTGGGCCGGCCGCGCCACCAGCCTGCGTGAGATCACCCGCCAGGACATCCAGGCAGCCCTCGGCGATCAGCCGCCCGTCACCGCCCGCAACCTCCTGTCCGCCCTGCACAGCCTGTTCCGCGCCCTCAAACAAGAACGGATCATCTTCCGCGATCCCACCCGCGGGATTTCCCTGCCCGCGATGAGGCGCCTGCCCATCCCGATCCCCGCCAGCCAGCTCCGCGGCCTGATCGACCGCGCCGGCACCCCGATGGCCGAACTCGTCGTCGCCCTGATCGCCATCCACGCCCTGGGCAAACAAGAAACCGCCCGCCTGCTGCTGGCCGATCTCGACCTGCCCGCCGGACGACTGCTCACCCGCCGCCCGGACGGCCGGCACCACACCGTCTACCTGGACGAGCTCACCCACACTCTCGCTATCAGATGGACGCGCGAGCGCCACCGCCTGTGGCCCCTCACCGCCAACCCCTACCTTCTGGTCAGCCAGGTGACCGCCGCCGACCAGATGCTGCCGCCCGTCGCTCACACCGTGATGGATGCCATCTTCGAGCGGCTCGGGCTCAGCCCGGGCAAGCTGCGCCGGGACCGGATACTCAACGAAGCCAGCCACACCGCCGACCCCGTCCACCTCATGCGCCTGTTCGGCATCAGCGCCAAGACCGCCATGACCTACGTCCAGGCCGCCCACCCAGAACGCCGCCCGACGCTACCGCGATAACAGACCTGGACAACGGTCCGGCGATCAGCACGCTCACCGGACTGTTCCTGCGCAACCCGGCGCCTACATGCCACAAACGACACGATCACGTGCGGGTTCCCAGCCGACCACGATCAGGATTCAGCGAACCCACGCGCTTTCGGCTCCTGCACCACGCCCACCTCTGCCAGACCGCCGGCGACAGCATCCGCCTGTCCCAGGCCCTCGCCGGCAAGGGGGTGACACCCCTGCACTGACCACCCGGGCACGTCCGATGGCCGCCACCGGGCAGATCTGGTGGCCATCACCGGGCAGAACTCATGACCGCCACCGGGTAGTTCCTAATGTCCCTTGACAAGGTGCCCTGGCCAGCAGTCCCAGCTTGGAAGATCGGTGGTGGCGGCATCCGGTCTGATCAGGCCCGAAGTTCCTGCTGGCCTTGAGCGTCCAGCGCGTGTGAGTGGCCGCTGCTACCCGCGAGTCTCCCTGGCAAGTGGCCCGTAC
>JBKQSL010000482.1:0-17151 GCA_052143655.1 Streptosporangiaceae bacterium
CACCAGGACACCAAAGCGGTGAGGAGCCGGACATGAGGTTCGCGCTGCGGCGCCTCGGGTTCTTCGCGCTGACCCTGTGGGCCGCGCTGACGCTCAACTTCTTCCTGCCGCGGCTGATGCCCGGCAACCCGGCCGAGGCGATGATGGGCAAGTTCCGCGGCCCGGTCAGCCCGCAGGCGCTGAAAGCGCTGGAACTGGCCTTCGGGGTCAACACCAAGCAGAGCCTGCTCGGCCAGTACCTCGGCTACCTGAAGGACGTGGCCACCGGCAACTTCGGCACCTCGCTGTACTTCTATCCGGAGTCGGTCGGCCGGGTCATCCTCGACGCGATCCCGTGGACGCTCGGGCTGGTCGGCGTCACCACGGTGCTGGCCTTCGTGCTTGGCACCGGGATCGGGATCGTGTCGGCCTGGCGGCGCGGCGGCCGGCTGGACAGCGTCCTGCCGCCGGTCTTCGTGATCACCTCGGCGATCCCGTACTACTGGATCGGGCTGATGCTGATCCTGATCTTCGCCGTCAAGCTGCAGTGGCTGCCGGCCGCGTTCGGGTTCGACGTGACCCTCACCCCCTCGCTCAGCCTGCCGTTCATCGGCAACGTGCTGGCCCATGCGGTGCTGCCCGCGGTGGCCCTGCTGATCACCACGATCGGGACCTGGATCCTGACCATGCGCAACACCATGATCACCACGCTAGCCGAGGACTACGTGCGGATGGCCAGGGCCAAGGGGCTGCCCGGCCGCCGCGTCATGCTCGACTACGCCGCGCGCAACGCGATCCTGCCCAACCTCACCGGCTTCGCGATGTCCCTCGGGTTCGTCGTGGGCGGCGCGATCCTCGTGGAGTACGTCTTCAACTACCCGGGTGTCGGCTACATGCTGCTGCAGGCGGTCAACAACGAGGACTACCCGCTCATGCAGGCACTGTTCCTGCTGATCACGGTGGCCGTGCTGGCGGCCATCCTGATCGCCGACATCGCGACCGCGCTGCTGGACCCGCGCACCAGGACGGCGGGCTAGCCATGGCCATGCTGCCCGTCGCAGGCCAGCAGCGCCGCCTGCCCGAGCCCGCGCCACTGCTGGAAGGCCAGGCGCGGCGCGGGCGGCCCGCCGTGACCCGGCTGGTACGAGCCGTCCGGGCCAACCGCAAGGCCACCGTGGGCACCGTGCTGCTGGTGCTGTTCACCCTGGTCGCGCTGTTCCCCGGGGTCATTGCCCATGACAACCCGAGCGCTACCATCTACCCCCGCAGCCTCGGCCCGTCGTCAGCGCACCTGTTCGGCACGACCGCGCTGGGCCAGGACATCTTCGCCCAGGCCGTCTACGGGACCCAGCAGGTGCTGATCATCGCGATCGGCGTCGGGCTGCTGTCCACCGGCATCGCGGTCCTGATCGGCGTGGCCGCGGCCTACCTCGGCGGGCTGTGGGACGGCGGCCTGAACCTGCTCACTGACGTGCTGCTGGTCATCCCGCTGTTCCCGCTGCTCATCGTCATCGCCACGTACGTGCAGAACGCCGGCACGCTGGTGCTGGTCATCGTGCTGACGGTGACGGGCTGGTCGTACACCGCACGCCAGCTGCGGGCGCAGGCGCTCTCCCTGCGCAACCGGGACTTCCTGCAGGCGGCGCGAGTGCGCGGCGAGCGCCGCCTGTACATCGTGGTGGTGGAGATCATCCCCACGATGACCTCGCTGATCGTCGCCTGCTTCCTGACCAACGCGCTGTACGCGGTGATATTCGGTTCCAGCCTGCAGTTCATCGGGCTCGGCGACCCGAACTCGGTGAGCTGGGGCACGATGCTCTACTGGGCGGAGAACAACGAGGCCCTGCAAACCGGGCAGTACCTGTGGGCCATCGTCCCCGGGGTGCTGATCGTCGCCCTCGGCGCCGCCTTCGCACTGCTCAACTACGCCTTCGACGAGATCGGGAACCCGGCGCTGCGGCCGGTCAGGAGGAAGCGTGCCGGACGTATCGGCTAGGGAGCGGGCCGCCAGCCCGCCCGGCTCGCCCGCGCCCGGCGGCGCGCTGCTGGGCGTGCGCGACCTGTCAGTGGACTACGCGACCGACCGGGGGCCGGTCACCGCGGTCGACCAGCTCAGCTTCGACCTGGCGCCGGGCGAGTTCCTGGCGATCGTGGGCGAGTCCGGCTGCGGCAAGTCCACGCTGCTGTTCGCCATCGCCCAGCTGCTCGTCCCGCCGGCGGCCATCAGCGGCGGCAGCGTGACCTTCAACGGGCGCTCCATGGTGGGCCTGACCGACCGGGAACTGGCCGCGCTGCGGTGGAAGGACCTGTCGGTGGTCATGCAGAGCGCGATGAACGCGCTCAACCCGGTCACGTCGATCGGGGCGCAGTTCAAGGACGCGATGCGGGCCCATGGGGTGCATGACAAGGCGGAGATCGAGCAGCGGTCGGCCGAGGTACTGCAGATGGTCGGCATCGACCCGGCGCACCTGAAGAGCTACCCGCACCAGCTGTCGGGCGGGATGCGGCAGCGGTCGATGATCGCGATGGCGCTGCTGTTCACCCCGGACCTGGTGATCATGGACGAGCCGACATCCGCGCTCGACGTCGTCGCGCAGCGCTCGCTGATGGTACAGATCAAGGAACTGCAGCAGAAGTACGGCTTCGCCGTCATCTTCGTCACCCACGACATGTCGCTGGTGAGCCACTTCTCCGACCGGCTCATGGTGATGTACGCCGGCCAGGTCGCCGAGCTTGGCGCCACCCGCCGGGTATTCGACACCCCGCTGCACCCGTACACCGCCGGGCTGCTGGAGGCCTTCCCGTCGATCCGCGGCCCGCGGGTGCCGCTGAGCGGCATCCCCGGCAGCCCGCCCGACCTGAGCCGGCTCCCGGCAGGCTGCCGGTTCGCGGCCCGCTGCCCGAAGGCCATGGACCAGTGCACCGCCAGCCCCCCGGCCCTGTACTCGGCCGGCGGGTCGCTGGTCCGGTGCTTCCTGCACGCCGACGGCGGCCACGGCGCGCCGGACGCCAGCGCCGGGGTGCCCGGCGAGAGCGGAGACGCCGATGCCCGAGCCTGAGCTGCCCGGCCCGGCCGCCCCGGCCGCGCTGCTGCGGACCGAGGGCCTGACCCGGTATTTCAAGATCGGCAACGCGCTGTCCCAGCGCACCCTGCACGCGGTCGACGACGTCAGCCTGGAGGTCGGCGAACGGCAGATCGTGGCCCTGGTCGGCGAGAGCGGCAGCGGCAAGTCCACTGTCGCCCGGCTGCTGGCCAAGATCTACACGCCGACCAGCGGCGAGATCTGCTTCGACGGCCGGCCGCTGTCCGGTGTCCGGTCGCGCCGGGACCGGCTGCGCTACAGCGGCCAGGTGCCGATGGTGTTCCAGGATCCGTTCGCCTCGATCAACCCGGTGTTCCGGGTATCGCACGGCATCATGCGCAGCCTGAAGCTGCACCGCCCCGAGCTGTCCCGGGCGCAGCAGTACGCCGAGGCCGTCCGGGTGTTCGAGGTGGTCGGGCTCACCCCCGGCGCCGAGGTGCTGCAGCGCTACCCGCACGAGCTGTCCGGCGGCCAGCGGCAGCGGGTCGGTTTCGCCCAGGCGCTGGCGATGCGGCCGAAGCTGATCCTGGCCGACGAGCCGGTTTCCATGCTGGACGTGTCCATCCGGATCGGGCTGCTGAACCTGATGGCGCAGCTGCGCGACGCCGAGGGCGTGTCGATCCTGTACATCACCCACGACATCGCCAGCGCGCGGTACGTGGCCGACCGGCTGATCGTCATGTACGCGGGGCAGATCGCCGAGGCCGGGCCGGTCGAGGAGGTGCTGGCCGCGCCGCGGCATCCCTACACCCAGCTGCTGCTGTCAGCGGTCCCCGACCCGCGCGCCCCGCTCGGCGTGGGCGCCGAGACCGACCGGGGCGAGCCGCCGAAGGTGATCGACCCGGTGCCCGGCTGCCGGTTCCGCTGGCGCTGCCCGGTAGCCATCGACCAGTGCCACACCGTCACCCCGGTGCTGCGCGAACTCGCCGCCGACCACGACGCCGCCTGCCACGTCGCGCAGTCCGGCGCGGAAGTGAGGGCATTCCGATGAAGCTGGCAGTCGTCGGCGGCGGCTCCACCTACACCCCCGAGCTCATCGACGGGGTAGCCCGGCTGTCGGGCGAGGTCAAGGTCAGCGAGCTGGTGCTGGTCGACCCGGATGAGCAGCGGCTGGCGGCCGTCGGCCCGGTGTCCGCCCGGATCATGGCGGCCTGCGGGCACCCGGCCCAGGTCCGCTGGACGACCGGGCTGGACGACGGGCTGGACGGGGCGGGCGCGGTGCTGCTGCAGCTGCGCATCGGCGGGCAGGCCGCCCGGCACCGGGACGAGACCTGGCCGCAGGAATACGGCTGCATCGGCCAGGAGACCACCGGCGCGGGCGGCCTGGCGAAGGCGCTGCGCACCGTGCCGGTGGTGCTCGGCATCGCCGCGCGGGCCCGGGACCGGGCCGCGCCCGGCGCATGGATCATCGACTTCACCAACCCGGTCGGGATCGTCACCCGCGCCCTGCTGGACGCCGGGCACCGCGCCGTCGGCCTGTGCAACGTGGCGATCGGCTTCCAGCGGCAGTTCGCCGGGCTGCTCGGCGTCGCGCCCGACCAGGTCGCACTGGACCACGTGGGCCTGAACCACCTGACCTGGGAGCGGGCCGCGCTGGTGGACGGCGCGGACCGGCTGCCGGAGCTGATCGAGGCGCACGGCGCCGAGATCGCCGGCCATACCGGGCTGCCGCTGTCGGTGACGCAGGAATACGGCGCGGTGCCGTCGTACTACCTGCGCTATTTCTGGGCCCACGACGAGGTCGTCGCGGAAGAGCGCGGCCGGCCCACCCGGGCGCAGGACGTCGCGCAGATCGAGCGGCAGCTGCTGGCCATGTACGCCGACCCGGCCCTGGACCACAAGCCCGAGCTGCTGGGCGAGCGCGGCGGCGCCTACTACTCCGAGGCGGCCGTCGCCCTGCTCGCCGCGCTGCTCACCGACGCCCGCAACGAGCAGGTGGTCAACGTGCGCAATGCCGGGACGCTGCCGTTCCTGGCCGACGACGCGGTGATCGAGACCCGGGCGGTCATCACCGCCGGCGGCCCGGTGCCCGTGCCGCTCGCCCCGGTCAGCCCCCTGATGCGCGGCCTGATCGCGCACGTCAGCAGCTACGAGGAGCTGGCCGCGGACGCGGCGCTGCGCGGCGGGCGGCACCGGGTCGCGACCGCGCTGCTCGCCCACCCGCTGGTCGGCCAGTACGACCTGGCTAGCCGGCTGGCCGACCGGCTGATCGCCGAGAACAGCGCCTACCTGCCGTGGGCCAGCAGCCAGTGAGCGGCCAGGCACCGCGTCCGGCCGGCCCGGCCGGGCCGGACCTGCCCGCGGTGCTGGCGGTCGACGGCGGCAACAGCAAGACCGACCTGGTGCTGGTCGCGGCCGACGGGCGGGTGCTGGCCCAGGTCCGCGGGCCCGGCGTGCCGCTGCGGCTGTCCGCCGAGACGCTCGCGCTGCTGTCCACGCTGGCCCGGGCGGCGGCCCGGCAGGCCGGGCTTGGCGCGCTGCACGGGCCCGGCGCGGACACCGGCCCGGCGGCGCCGGGGCCTGGCCTGATCGCCCGGCACCTGGTTGCCTGCATGGCCAATGTCGACCTGCCGGAAGAAGAGCGCGAGCTGGACGAGATGCTGCGCGCGCAGGGCTGGAGCCAGACCGTGGACGTGGCCAACGACACGCTCGCGGTACTGCGCGCCGGGCTGGACGGACGGCTGCCCGCCGGGCTGCCGGGCGGCCCGCCTGCCGGGACGGCCGCGACCGACCTGGCTGCCGCGGACCTGGCTGCCGCGGGCCAGGACGTCGCAGGCCGGCCGGGCGCGGGCCGGCCGGGCGATCCGCAGCACGCTGTGCACTGGGGGGTCGGCATCACCTGCGGCGCCGGCATCAACGGTGTCTGCGTGGCACCCGACGGACGGACCAGCCGGTACCTGGCGCTCGGCCAGCTGACCGGGGACTGGGGCGGCGGTCAGGGCCTGGCCTGCGCCGCGATGTGGTCGGCGGCCCGGGCCGAGGACGGCCGCGGACCGCAGACGCTGCTGCGCGAGGCGGTGCTGGAGCACTTCGGGGTGGGCCGGATCACCGACGTGGCCGTCGGCATCCACCTCGGCAAGATCCCCGAGCACAGCCTGCACGGCCTGGTGCCAGTGCTGCTGCAGGTGGCCGGACAGGGCGACCCGGTTGCCGGTGACCTGGTCAGCCGGCTGGCCGACGAGATCACCGGGATGGCGGTCGCCGCGATCAGCCGACTGGGGCTGGATGGGCTGCCCGTCCCGGTGGTGCTCGGCGGCGGCGTGCTCACCGCGCGGGATCCGCTGCTGACCCGGCGGATCCGGGCCGGGCTGGCGGCCAGGATGCCGGCGGCGAGCATGCGGATCGTGGGCATCCCGCCGATCGCGGGCGCGGCCCTGCTCGGCCTGGACGACGCGGGCGCCGGCCCGGCCGCGCAGGCCCGGCTGCGCTCGGCCTACGCGCACTCCGGCGGCACCGGCCCGGCTCAGCCGGACGCCGCCGGGCCGGGCGCGGCAGCAGGCCCGGCTTCCCCAGCGCCGGAATTGCCAGCGCCGGAATTGCCAGCGCCGCCATTGCCAGCGCCGCCATTGCCGGCGGACCAGCCGGAATTGTCAGCGGACCGAAAGGCGGCGGGCACGTGAAGCTCGTGATACTCGGCGGCGGCGGCTTCCGGGTCCCGAATGTGCACCAGGCGCTGCTCGCGCAGGACGGCCCGCTGCGGCGCACCGAGGTGGTGCTGTACGACACCTCGGCGCAGCGGCTGGAAGTGATGCAGCAGGTGCTGGCCCGGCAGGCGGAACGGGCGGCGGGCGGCCCGGCCCCGCAGGTCAGCGCGACCACCAGCCTCGACGGCGCGCTCGCGGGCGCCAGCTTCGTCTTCTCGGCGATCCGGGTGGGCGGCCTGGACGGCCGAGTGGCCGACGAGCGGGTCGCGCTGCGGCTCGGGGTGCTCGGCCAGGAGACCACCGGGCCTGGCGGCATCGCGTTCGCGCTGCGCACTATCCCGGTCGCGGTGGCGATCGCCGGGCGGATCCGCGAAATCTGCCCGGACGCCTTCGTGATCAACTTCACCAATCCGGCC
Source organism: Streptosporangiaceae bacterium (assembly GCA_052143655.1). GTDB lineage: Bacteria > Actinomycetota > Actinomycetes > Streptosporangiales > Streptosporangiaceae > CAVSUR01. Next base: position 7,123 of record JBKQSL010000482.1, read on the forward strand.
GGGATGATCACCGAGGCGATGCAGGCTGTGCTGGGCGAGCGGGTGGTCGGGATCTGCGATACGCCCGGCGGCCTGGGCCGCCGGATCGCCGTCGCGCTCGGCCTGGACCCGGGCCGGGTCCGGCTGGACTACGTCGGCCTCAATCACCTCGGCTGGATGCGCCGGGTGCTCAGCGACGGCGAGGACGTGCTGCCCCGGCTGCTGGCCGACGACGAGGCGCTGGCCCGGCTGGAGGAGACGGAGATCTTCGGGGCGCCCTGGCTGCGGACGCTGGGCTGCATTCCCAACGAGTACCTGTACTACTACTACTTCAACACCGACGCGGTCGCCTCGATCCTGTCCCAGCCGGCCACCCGCGGCGAGTTCCTGGCCCGGCAGCAGGCGGCTTTCTACGCGGCCGCGGCGGCGCAGCCGCAGCGGGCCCTGGAGCTGTGGCAGCAGGCCAGCGCCGAGCGCCGGGCACTGTACATGGCCGAGGCCAAGGCCAAGCCGGGCCTGCACGACGGCTGGCCGTCCGCGGGCCAGCAGCCGGACGGCCAGCAGGCCGGCGATCCGCCGGAGGCGGGCAGCAGCGAGGCGACCGCAGAGCCGCCGGGCGAGGGCGGGTACTCGGGCGTGGCCCTGGCGGTGATGAACGCGATCGCCGCGAACCAGCCGGCCACCATGATCTTGAACGTGCGCAACGGGGGCGCCCTGGCCGGGATCGACGCCGATGCGGTGGTGGAACTGCCGGCCATGGTGGACTCCAGCGGCGCCCGGCCGCTGGCCACTAGCCCCCCTGATGACCATCAGGCTGGCCTCGTCCGGCAGGTCAAGGCAGTGGAGCGGGCCACCATCGAGGCCGCCACGACCGGTTCCGACGAGGCGGCGCTGCGGGCGTTCGCGCTGCACCCGCTGGTCGGGTCGGTATCAGTGGCCCGCGAGCTGCTGGCCGGGTATCGCATCGCACAGGACCGCCGGTGAGCTCAGGTCAGCCCGGCGCGGTGGACGTGTTCCTGGCCGAGACCGTGTTCATGGACCTGATCTTCACCGGGGCACCGGGCTGGCCCGGGCCGGGCGCCGAGGTCTTCGCCATCGGGCTCGGCGGCGCCCCCGGCGGCGGCGCCAACATCGCGGCCGCCCTGACCCGGCTGGGGCTGCGGTCCGGGCGGGCCCGCTGATCGGCCCGCCTGCGCCGGGGCCTGCTCAGCTGACCTCATGAGCCCTAAGGCCTTCATGATCCCGAAGAGCCAGCGAGCACTCGCGACGCTATGTCGACGGGATCACGGAACCGGCACGTGGCCGGCCGGCCCGGCCGGGCCGGGCGGCGGCCAGCCCAGGCCGGACGGCGTCTGGGCCCCGCCAGGTCCCGGCTGGGCCAGCAGGTAGCAGGCGATGGCCGCGGCTGAGGCCACGTTCAGCGAGTCCGCTCCCCCGTGCATCGGGATCCGCACCCGCACGTCGGCGACGGCCAGCCAGTGCGCGGACAGGCCGTCGCCCTCGGTGCCCAGCAGCAGGGCGAGACGGTCACCGGACCCGCCCGCGCCGACCTCCCCGATTCCGATCGCGTCCGGTGCCGGGGTGAGGGCCAGCAGCCGGAACCCGGCGGCGCGCACCTGGGCCAGGCCGCCGTGCCAGTCGGCCAGCCGGGTGCAGGGAACCGTGAACACCGCGCCCATCGACACCCGCGCGGCCCGCCGGTAGAGCGGGTCCGCGCAGCGCGGGGCCAGCACGACCGCATCGATGCCGAGTGCCGCCGCGCACCGAAAGATCGCCCCGACGTTGGTGTGGTCCACGATGTCCTCCAGCACCAGGACCCGCCGGGCGGGCGTGAGGACGTCGGCGAGCGCAGGCAGCGGCCGGCGCGCCACCGAGGCCAGCGCGCCGCGGTGCACCCGGTAGCCGGTCAGCGCCTGCGCTACCGCGGCGGGCACCACGTAGACCGGCGCGGTCAGTGAGTCCGCCAGGTCGGCCAGCCCGGCCAGCCGCCCGGCGGTGACCAGCAGCGAGCGCACCGGGTATCCGGCCTCGACGGCGCGGCGGATCACTTTCTCGCCCTCGGCGATGAAGATCCCGTGCCGGGCTTCCAGGCCCTCGCGCAGATGCGGCTCGGTCAGGCGGGCGAAGTCCGCCAGCCGCGGGTCGCCGGCCCCGTCCACAGTGATCACGCTGGCCACACCCGACATTCTGCCGCGGCACCGGATCCGCGGGCCGGCCGCTCCCAAGATCCGCCCCGCCCGGCCGCAGCCGGGGCGAGCCGGCGACCGCGGCCATGACCCGGCCCGGGCGGCGGCATTTCGGTAGAGTCCAGTGCAAACAACAGCACGATCGAGGGTGGCAGTGAGCGCACCGTCCGCATCGGACCGCGCCCCGGCCGCGCGCGGGCGCCGCCGCGGGGTGAGCATCTCCGTCCTGCTGCTGATCGCGATCGGAATCCCGGTGCTGGTGATGGCCACCCTGACCGCGCGGGCGGTGCTGGCCCGCGCCTCCTGCGCGGCGCGCCCTCTGCTGCTGAACGTGGCGGTCAGCCCCGACCTGGCGCCTGCGGCGGAGCGGGTCGCCCGGCTGTATGACCGCCGGCCGCACCAGGTCGCCGGCCGGTGCGCCCAGGTGCAGGTCACCGAGGAGACGCCTGCGACGGTCGCGGGCCAGCTCGACGGCCAGCATCCGGCGGCCGGGACGCCCGCGGCGGACGCCTGGATCCCCGACTCGAGCCTGTGGATCGACGTGTCGCGCAGCTTCCCGATGGGCGCCCGGATGATCAGGACCGCGGGCTTCTCCGTGGCGCAGTCGCCGCTGGTGCTGGCGATGCCGGCTGGGGCGGCGACCCGCGCGCCCGAGTTCGGCGCCTCGGTCGGCTGGAGCTTCCTGCTGCCGCCGGAGGCCGGCGGCCCGCCCGCCGACGCGCACCTGCGCGTCGAGCTGCCCGACCCGGCCCAGAACTCAGCCGGCCTGGCCACCTTGATCCAGGTCAGCCGGGTCCTGGGCAGCTCGGCCGCCGCGCGGACCGCGTTCGCCCGTTTCATCCTGAGCTCGCAGGCCACCACGTCCTTCGACGACCCCGCCGCACTGGCGACCCTGGTCAGCCTGGCTGCCCCGCCGCTGGCCGAGAACCCGGTCACGGTGACCTCCGAGCAGGCGGTCATCGCCTACGACCGGCAGCATCCCGGCGCGCCGCTGGCCGCGCGCTACCCGTCCGGCACCGACCGGCTGCTCGGCACCCCGCAGCTGGACTATCCGTACGTGCTGACCACCGCCAGCCCGGCGCTCGCCCAGGTGGCCGCGCAGTTCGGCCGGGCGCTGCGCACCCCGTACGCAACCGCGGTCATCCGCTACGACGGCTTCCGCTCGCCGGACGGGACCGGCGACGCCACGCCCGCCGCCGACGGCCTGCGCAGCCAGTTGCTCACGATCGCCGGGCCGGCGTCCGCAGGCCAGGCTCAGTCCACCCTGGAGACCTACAGCAAGCTGGGGCTAGGCTCCAACGTCCTCACCCTGATCGACACCTCCGCGGCGATGGCCCGGCCCGGCAGCATCCCGGGCCAGTCCACCGAGCAGGAGCTGACCACGGCCGCCGATTTCGGCCTCCAGCTGTTCCCGGACAGCACCCGGATGGGGCTGTGGCAGTTCTCCTATCACCTGGACGGCGGGCGGCCCTACCGGCAGCTGGTCTCGGTGGGCCCGCTGCCCGCCGCGGTCGGCCTGATCAGCCGCCGTCAGCAGATCGAGCAGATCAACAAGACGCTGCAGGCCAGCCCGGCCGCGCCGGCCGCGCTGCACGACGCGATCCTGGACGCCTACCAGCAGATGAAGCGCAGGTACTACCAGCCCGGGGACGCCAACACGCTGGTCCTGCTGACCGCCGGCGTCGACAGCGCGCCGGGTGACCTGCCGCTGAGCACGCTGCTGGCCCGGCTGCGCGCACTGTACGACCCGAACCGGCGGGTGGACATCGTGGCCATCATGTTCGGCAGCGGCGGCGATTTCCCCGCGCTCAGGAAGATCGCCGCGGTCACCGGCGGCTCCGCCTTCCGCATCACCAGCCCAGGTCAGGTCGCCCGGGCGTTCTTCGCCGGAATCGCCGACCGCACGTGCAATCCCAGCTGCTCTCCGTAACCGGAAGGGCCGATGCCGGAAGACCCGGCAAATACCGGCGGAACGTGTGAACCTAGCCACGGCCCAGCGCGTCAACTTCATGTGGGGCCCGGCGAGAGCGGGGCGCCGGGCCCCACGCTCCAGAGCCGGCAGGCGCGAGGCTCGCGCCGTCGGCGGGCACGCCAGGCGGCCCGGGCACGCCAGGCGGCACAGTGCCGCCAGTCTCCTTTCAGCCGGAAAGCTGGCCGTCGAGCATCTGGTGTGCCCGGTCGATCAGCACCGGCACGGCCCTGCCTTCCCGCTCGAATCCCTCGCCTACCGTCTTACGCTGCAGGAACCGGGCGTGAATGCCCTCCAGCACGACAGCGAGCTTGAAGCACCCGAAGGCCATGTAGTAGCCGATCCCGGAGATGTCGCGGCCTGTCAGCTCCGCGTACCGGGCCGCGAGCTGAGCCCGGGAGAAGAACCCCGGCCGGGCGCTGACCGATGCGCCGACGTTGATCTGAAGCCAGTCCTCCTCACCCGGGTCGGCCCAGTACACCAGGGTCAGCCCGAGATCGGCCAGCGGATCGCCGAGCGTGGACATCTCCCAGTCGACCACGGCCGCGACCGACGGCCTGTCACTGAGTGTCACGAGCATGTTGTCGAGCCGGAAATCCCCGTGCACCAGCGTGCCGTCGGCTGATTCCGGCAGCCCCTCGGTCAGCCGCTGCACGAGGCGGTCGTAGCCCGGCATCGGCCGGTTGTTCGACAGCTCCCACTGGCGCTGCCAGCGCGCGAGCTGACGGGCCAGGTATCCCTCCGGCCGGCCGAAGTCGCGCAGGCCGGTGACGTCCAGGTCGACGGCGTGGATGGCCGCCAGCATCTCGGCGACCACCTCGGACAGCTGCCGGCCCTGCTCGGCGCTCAGCCGCTGGCCGTCCTGCGTGGAGCGCAGCACCACGCCGGAGACGTGTTCCATCAGGTAGAACGGGACCCCGATGACCTCGGCGTCCGGGCAGAACGCCACCGGGTGCGGGACCGGCACCGCCGTGGCGTCCAGCGCCGACAGCACCCGGTACTCCCGGGCCATGTCATGAGCCGTGGGCAGTACGTGCCCGAGCGGAGGGCGGCGCAGCACGAGCGTGCCGCCGCGCAGATCCAGCCGGTAGGTCAGGTTCGAGCGGCCGCCTGCGATCAATGTCACACCGCGCAGCGAGCCCAGCACAGCCGCGTCGCTGCCCGCCAGCCACCTCGCCAGCCGGGCCGGCTCCGCCACGCCGGGCACCGCAGGAATGCTCAGGGCCCTGTCCGCGCCCATCTCAGAACTCACTAGCGCACCTCGTCTGGCCGTCCGACACGCGTAATGCGCACCTATCCCAATAATCGCGTGCTCCCGGCAGTGCTACACCGGGGCTGGACTATTTAGCCGGCGTGACGTAGGTAAGTAAGGAGAACTGGGGGTGCGCCACAGGTCTAGACCACTTGAGAGGATCGACAGCTTGACTGACGCGTGGATGCACGGCGCCTGCCAGGTCCGGGCCGCAGCGGATGGCGGTCCGCTGCGCGGCGGCGCCCCCCGGGTGGTGTGGCTCACCCTCGAAGCCGACCCGGAGATCGTCTCGGCCCGGTCGGCCGCCCAGCGCCTGATCAAGCTCGGCAGGCCGCCGCACCTGGTGTGGAATCCGGTGACCGGCGAGGCCGCTCAGCTGATACCGATCGTGCGAGCCGGCCGCCTGCTGGGCGGCCCCGAGGGCCTGGCGCTGGCCGATCCGCCCGGGGCCGCAGCGGGCGGCCCGGCCGGGCGCCCGGAGCCAGGCGGATGCCTGCTCGACAGCGTCAACGCCGAGGGCAGGCTCTGCGTCCAGATCGCGGTGGTGGCATTCGCCTTGTCGCCGTTCACCTCCGGCCCGATGACCGGGCACCCGGCCATCCTGGACTGGCTCTGCTCCTGGCGGGTCAAGCGGCACTGGCCCGCCGGGCCGCCGCATCCCTTCGGGTACTTGGCCACGGCCCCGCGCAGCCGCAGGCTATGGGCCCAGGGCGGTCACTTCGGCAATTCCCAGGTCCCGTACCAGGCCGCGGCAGGCCTCTACGGCGCGCCGAGCGGGCCGGGTGCCCTGGACATCACCCGGCTCACCGGCTGCCACGCTGAGCGCACGGCGGCGCTGCCAGCTCAGGGTTCCCGGCTAGACACGGCCGCAGCGCGGCGGGCACCGGCGGGACGGGCCGCAGCCCGTCCGGCTGGCCAGCCCGCTGGCCACGGCATGGACCTGCTCGACGGCCTGGCCGCCAGGCAACCGGGCCGCGCCCCGCTCAGCCGGGCCAGCTGACCGCGGCCGGGCCGGTACGGTATGGCGACATGAGCACCGATCAGTCGCTGTCCCCCACCGCGCGCACCACCCTGGGCCGGCTCCGCGAGCGGGGCCGCAGTGACCGGGCCGAGCTGTACGCAGTGCTGGACGCCGGGCTGGTCTGCCACGTCGGCGTGATCATCGACGGCACCCCGGTCGTGCTGCCCACCGGTTACGGGCGGATCGGCGAGACGCTGTACCTGCACGGGTCGTCCGGCAACCGGGGGATGCTGGCCGCGGACGGCCAGGAGATCTGCGTCACCGTGACCCGCCTGGACGGCCTGGTGTGCGCCCGTGCGGTGTTCCACCACTCGATGAACTACCGCAGCGCGGTGGTGATCGGCACGGCACGCCTGGTCAATGACGACGCCGAGCGGCTGGCCGCGCTGCAGGCCGTCACCGAGCAGCTGGCCCCGGGACAGTGGGACTGCGCCCGCAAGCCGACCCGCAAGGAACTGGCCGCTACCGCGGTCCTGTCGGTGCCGCTGGCGGAGGCGTCGGTCAAGGCGCGCACCGGGCCGCCGAGCGACGACCCGGAGGACTACGCCATGGACGTCTGGGCCGGCGTGATCCCGGCCGCGCTGACCTTCGGCGAGCCGCAGCCAGATCCCGCCCTGCGGCCGGGCATCGGCACGCCCGCGCACATCACCGCGATGGCGGCTCGCCGGTCCCTCGGCGTGATCGCCTGACCACCTGGCCTACCCTTGATCGGGTGACTGAGCAGCTCGTCTGGATCGACTGCGAGATGACCGGCCTGGACCTGAGCCGGGACGCGCTCGTGGAGATTGCCTGCATCGTGACCGACAGCGAGCTGATCGCGGTCGACCACGGTATCGACCTGGTGATCAAGCCTCCCGCGGAGGCCCTGGAAGGCATGCCAGAAGTTGTCCGCGAGATGCACAGCTCCTCGGGACTGCTGACCGAGCTGGATGCGGGAGTGACCCTGGCCCAGGCGCAGGATCAGGTGCTGGCCTACCTGCGGGCGCACATTCCCCCGGCGCGCCGGGTTCCGCTGTGCGGCAACTCGATCGCCACCGACCGGATGTTCATCGCCCGGGACATGCCAGAGCTGGACAGCTTCCTGCACTACCGGATGGTGGACGTGTCCAGCATCAAGGAGCTGGCCCGGCGGTGGTATCCGCGGACGTACTTCGCCAGCCCGCCCAAGCACGGCGGTCACCGGGCCCTGGCTGACATCCGGGAGAGCATCCAGGAACTGCAGTACTACCGGGAGGCGATCTTCGTGCCGCCGCCCGGGCCGGACACCAGCGCGGCCCGCCAGATCGCCGCGCGGCACGGCGGCGAGCAGCCCGGCGGGCAAGCTGCGGGAGAGCACGAAAGTGGTTCTGCCGGGTAACCGCGGGCCGGTATGCTGCTGAGGTCGCGCGCTTGGTTCAGGCGCGGGCATGGTGGGCGTAGCTCAGTTGGTTAGAGCGCCAGGTTGTGGTCCTGGATGTCGTGGGTTCGAATCCCATCGCTCACCCCGAGTGAAATCGCAGGTCAGCGGGCCCCGGCCGGAATCCCGGCCGGGGCTCGCTGCCTCCCGATGTCCGGATTTGGGAGCGAAACGGGAGCCGATCTTCGTGTGCTGTCCCGGTAGATGCTGGACACCTCGGCGAGCACGTGGCCCGGCGGGCATTCGAACTGGACGCGGCCCGCACCGATGCCGAGCTGGGCATCGGGGAACTGCGGCACGGCATGGAGGTCACCGCGCAGGTCTTCCGCGTATCAGGCGGCGTGCGTGTAGTCGTTGATCAGGCCGCTCAGGACTGATTTTCGGCGGATCTGCTGTGTGTCGGCTCAGAGAGTGCTCCTGAACGTTCGCCGGAATCATTGTCCTGCGAGCGGTGGTCGTGCTTGTCAGCCGCATGATCGCGTTCCGCGCCGACCACGCGGGTATCACCGTGGGCGCCGACCTGTTCAATCTGCCGTTCCGCTTCTCCGCGGTATTCATCTCGTGGGCAGATATCGAGAGGATCATCCTCTACCGGCGATTGCGGGACAGTTTCGCGGCGTCGAGCGCATCGGAATCCAGTGCCACCAGGGGGCCCCGGTCCTCTCCCGTGGCAACGAGCCGGCTCCCGGGTGCCCGGTACCTGGCCGCTATCGTCGGCGTCGTAATTGACTGCTCCGGCCGCCCTTCAGGCGCCGGCGCCCCGGCTGTACCTAAGCAGCCCAGGCCATCCCCCGGCGCAGCGCCTCCGCCGCGCCGCGTCGATGGCAGCCGTGGTGGCCCAGGAGAGAAGCAGGTAGCTATGACTGAACCATCTGATGTCCGGGTGGCGGGGCCGCTGGCGGCGGATCCGCGCGGGTCCTGCGAGCGGCTGGCTGCGCTGGGGCGCTTCTGATGCCGGGCCCCTCCGAAGAACAGCTGCGAGAGCCGGGGCGAGGACGCCGTTACCGGCGGCTCGCGGAGGCGTTCTCCTCACCGGACAGCTATGGGCTGGTGCTCCTTCTCATTCTCATCACCTATGCCTTGTCGGCGGCGCGGACGGCGCCATGGGCGGCCTCTTTGGTGCTGGCCGTGCAGATCGCCACGGTGTGGGTGACGCTGCGGGCGTCCCGGGCGCGCCGGTCGGTCCGGACATTCGCCAACGTCGCGCTCGCTGCGGTAGCCCTGACCGCGGTCGCGGACCTCCTCTTCCAGGCTCAGATGCAGCACGGCAGGATTGTCACCTGGGTCAGCTGCCTGCTGTACCTGATTGCGCCAGTTTCCATCGTCCGTCACCTCGTGCTCAGGCGAACCGTGGACATCCAGACGGTCCTGGGGGCGATCGCGGCGTACCTGATGGCCGGGATGTTCTTCGCATTCCTCTACCATGCGCTGGGGCTCAGTCAAACGCAGCCGCCGTTCTTCGGGGCCCAGGGCACCGGCACGTTCTCGCAGGACCTGTTCTTCTCGTTCACCACGCTCACCACGACCGGGTACGGCAACCTTGTCCCCGCCGGGAACCCGGGCCAGACCTTCGCCGTGCTCGAGATGCTGATCGGTCAGCTGTTCCTGGTCACGGCGGTGGCCAAGGTCGTCAGTGCCTGGCGACCGCGCCAGGGCAGGGAAGGACTGCGCGGAGACTCCGGCGACGAATGACAGCTCAACAGTCTTCGAGCCCGGCTGGCGGCCAGTATTTCATGGCAAGCGGCCAACTCATCGCGCCCGCGATTCCCCCGGCGGCCTGTTCCGGCAACGGGAACCGGCTCCTGAGTTTTGGTGTCACCGTGAATCCCTGGCCGGCTCGGCGTCGCACCTCCGCGAAGGGACGGCTCGGCTGGTGCCGCCTGGCTCTGGCAGGCGGGCTGAGGCGCCATTTGCCTCACCCATGGCGGGTGATGCCGATGATCGACTCCGGGGCGAATGCTAGGTCTGCGCTGGGCGCAGGACCCGTGAGCCGGTTCCTGCCGGCACCCTCCCCGGCGAAGGAGGAGCAATGTCGCTGGCCGCTTCGTCATCGTCGTATCCGCTGCTGAACATTTTCTGGACGATGCTCGAGTTCTTCCTGTGGGTGATCTGGATCTGGATCCTGATCATGGTGTTCATCGACATCTTCCGCAGTCACGACCTGTCCGGCTGGGCCAAGGCCCTGTGGTTCCTGTTCGTGCTGTTCATCCCGCTTATCGGCGTGCT